>CAZTXJ010000012.1:31247-38095 GCA_964617285.1 uncultured Calditrichaceae bacterium
CGGTATTTGCGCGAAATTTCCAAACCAAAGGTTAAGCCACCGCCAAAAAGAAAACCCTCCGCCGCACCCAGGATCAAACGGGAGAGCTGCCCATAGTGAGACTCGCCAAACACTTTTGCCAGTGGTTGCAGGTTTATCTGGGAATTGACGAAAGATTTGGCAATGGTTTCGATACTGGCGCTGAACAGGTTGCCCTGGATCAGGGTCAATATGATCGCCGCCAGCATCGTCCCGATGGATGCCATCGCAATGCGGATCCACATTCTTTGGTGATTCGTCACACCGCCGGCAAGATATCCCAGAGAAAGCCCCAATCCGATGATCGCCCCCTCATAGGCACCGGCAATCTCACTTAACTGCTGGCCAAACAACGCCTGAAAAGTATCCACCCCGATGATATGCAGAATACCTCCGATAAGCGCACCACCCAGCACCGCGCCAATTACCGACCAGTAGGGGCTGTGCCGGTATCCAATTGACTGCATGGCGCTCATGCCCAGACTGATACCGATTCCCGCCATCAGACCGGCAATACAACCGAGACTCGCCAGTACCAGGATTAAGGTAGTTGATTCGAAAACCGGTGTTTGACGAAAAACCACCAGCAGAACACCCAGCACCAAACCTACCAGTAAACCCGATAACGAAGCACCAAAGGCACCGCCCAGGGTATTTTTCAGAATCTCCAGTTTCTCCCGGCGTAACCTGACCCACATGAGTCCGGATAGCACCAAAAAGGCAACCAATGGGGGTAACGTCCGCAATTTAAAGAGGCGTTTATTGTGATCCCGTATAAAAGCCAGGCTGATGGCTTGCCGGATTATACCCGGTCTGGGTTCCCGGTCGACTGCAAGAATCTTTCTGATGGAGGCATCTCCATTTTTCTCCGCCAGAACAATACTGGCAGCCTTGCGCACCATAAGATCCTCGTCCCATAAGGCCTGCTTTTGTAAAATAGGCTTAATCCGATCAAGAGGGATAAGAGCCGCTGTCTCTGCGGCAGAGATCCGGGAATTCGCATACTCACTTTCCAAAGCTTCTTTAATCAGGTGAAACAGAGAGGGCGATTTTCCGGCCAGCCATTCCGGAATCGTCCGTCCCCGGTTAAGCATGCTGCGCACCAACAGGTCCGCCTCATCTCCGGAGAGCCGGATGCTCTCTCCAATGGGAATAATCAGATCGAGGGTATCGTCATCCAGTAAAAGTTGATGCACCTGGTAATTTTCTGCCGCGCGGTCAATTACCGCCTGGGCTCGCTTCATCGCCAGCGTCTCCGCAGACTGCCAGCGGGATATCTCCGGGATCAAGAAATCGTGGGTTAATTCTACCCGGGTTTGACCATCCTGCCGGCGATATCGGATCACCCGGGCAGCAGCCAGATCCTCAATCAATTTTCGGATTTTATTCCGGTCGCCAAATTCGGACAATACTTCTGTTTCTAATTCGGAAAGCGGTAAAAGCAGACGTTGATCGTTTCCGGAAATTAGCCCGGTGAGAATAATCTTCGCCATTTCCAGGTCTCCGGAATGATATCTCTGTATTACCCGCTCCAGGTACTGGCTCAAAATCTGATAGGCCCCACCCAGTTTCCGGTAAATAGTCAGCGTAATTCGGGAAGAATCGTCCCGGTAATCGTATAACGCATCACAAACAATCTGTAACTGGGGTGGATCAACATAATCCTCGTCAGCCAGATCCTGTAAAATAGCCTGGACAAGGTCGGGTTCAAATTCACATCCCACTTTCCGGGCTGGTTCTATAATTGCCTGTTCAGCATGATTCCGGTCAAATCGCTGCAGGCGATATTCATTATGAAATATCTCAGGCAGAACCGGCTTGAACTCGCTCATATCAGCCAGCAGATCCTCCCGCAGCACAAATAAAAGTTTAAAATCAAGATTATCTTTTTGGCTGATCTGCTCAAGAAACCGGATAAATTTCTCCCGCTTCCCCGCAGGCAACAGAGTAAAGAACTCCTCAAACTGGTCCAGGACAAAAATAACCGAAGTTCCGGCGGGGAAACTCAGCCCCTCCAAAGCCATTCCCGGATCAGTGTCCATCTCCTGCTTATTGTAATTTTTCATTAAGACAGTCATTATCTGTTCTACCGGATCATGAAATCCACGAATGATGAATGCGGTGTGACCCAATTTTCGCAGGACGGGAATTACCCCGGCATGAGCGATAGAGCTTTTCCCCACACCCGATCGCCCGTAAAGAACGAGACTACGATGGGACAATATCTGGGAGCAGATAGTCTGGACTTCGGACTCCCGCCCGAAGAAAAATTCAGAATCGCTTTCGGTATAATAATCCAGAAATTTATAAGGGCGTCTGGAAATTGCAGATTCTGTGTGCGGTTTTGAGACAGATTCTTCCGCTACCGGTAAAATATCCGGTTCCTTGATAAACATAAAACCATGCTTGGGATACGTCTTGATATAGCGGGGATTTTTAGCATCATCCCCTAGCACCTTCCGGATATCTTTAATGCACTGGCTGAGTGCCGAATCGGTTACGATAACATCATTCCAGATGTTGTCAAACAGCTGGTCTTTGGAAATTAACCGGGAGTGATGGGATACCAGGAAAGCCAGCACATCAAAATACTTGGCATTTAAGGGATAGACCTGGTTATCTCTGCGAACCTGCCGGTTTTTTAAATCGATAAAAACATCATCAAATTGATATCCGGCTATATTCTGATCCATAAAATTTCTCAAGAATTTCTCACATTCCTCTCATTCTTTTTTTCAGCTAAGGTATTATTTTGTGCACAGCGAGAGGAAAATCGTTTTATAAATATAAACAATATCTGTGTTTCAAGGAAGATCGATTAATGAAATTGTTTTTCCGCCAATGGATTGAAAGTGTTTTAAATTTGTCACGAAATCCCCTGAAACAAATCCAAATCACGAACAATAATTCATCCTTTCCGGAATTAGCACCACACTGGCATTCACATGTTCATGATAAAAATTTGTCATTCATTATAGCAAGTTCGGGCTTTACAAGTTCCTTAAAAACCGGGAAGATTCGTTCCGGAATTCGAATAATAAAAATAATAATGTCATAAATATCATTAAAAAGGGAATCTATGAAAAATTCGGAAAGCAGCCAAATTCAGGAAGGATTACATGTTGCCATTATCATGGATGGTAATGGCAGGTGGGCAACCCGACAGGGAAAACCGAGGTTTTACGGGCACCAGGTGGGCGCAGAAACAGTGCGCAAAATTGTTGAATCGGCACCGGAAAACAACATATCAGTACTCACGTTGTATGCTTTTTCCTCCGACAACTGGCAACGCCCAAAATTTGAAGTCAATGTTCTGATGAACTTATTCCGCAGTTATCTGCAATCGGAAATTCAAAAGTGTCTCGATAATGGAATTAAACTCAGCATCATTGGCCGGCGGGATCGGCTGAATCCGGCCATTGTCCGCCTGATCGAATCTGCTGAAGAGCAAACCGCAAATGGAGATAAACTGCACCTGCGAGTTGCCATCGATTATTCCGCGCGTGACGCTATTATGGAGGCAGCCAAGAGACTTTCCCATCATCAGAATGTTTCCCGGGAGGAGTTTTCCCGTCTGCTGTGCAATCATCAGTTTAACTATTCAGAATCCTCGGATGTGGATTTGCTCATCCGTACCGGTGGCGAACAACGCCTGAGCGATTTTTTGTTATGGGAATGTGCCTATGCTGAACTCTACTTTACCCGCACTATGTGGCCGGATTTTAATGAAAAATCCCTCCAGCGGGCAGTCCGGAAATTTCAATCACGTGAACGGCGCTTTGGTCAGGTGCCCCAGGCACAGGCCATTTAGTTTCAGTTAAACATAATTCAAGGAGGATAGAAGAAATGTTTAAAGAAAAATTAAAAACATCAATTGGGTTGAAAATTGCGGTCTTATCCGGACTGACCCTGGCGCTTCTGATTCCGGCCCTGATGATTCAGGGAACAGTTCATGAACGAGAAAAAAGGAGAGCCGAGGTTTTAAATGAGATTACCTCCAAATGGGGTGGGTCTCAAAACATTGTCGGTCCAGTGCTCTCCATACCGGTGGAATATATAATGGCTGATTCGAAAGGTAAAATCAGACGTTATACCAACATGATCTACCTGTTACCGGATTCACTCAATATTCAGGGAGCAATGCAGCCGGAAGTCCGGTACCGGGGAATCTATGAAATTTTATTGTACACAGCTAATCTCGGCTTCTCCGGAAAATTCAATCTGGCAAACCTGGGATCGCTCGATCTGAAAGACGGTCTTATTAAATATGACCAAGCCATTCTGGAGTTTGGCATCTCCGATTTAAAAGGACTCAACAATCGCATGGTGCTGGAATGGGGAGATGCTCAGGAAAATGCAAATCCCGGTATTATCAATTGCAGCACCATCAAAAAGGGATTTCATATGAGAGCTCCGCTCACCCGGGAAAAATCAGAATATGCTTTCCGCATAAATCTTGATCTTAACGGAAGTGAATCCCTCAGCTTTATTCCGGTGGGAGAAGAGAATCATGCCTCGCTGCAGTCCAACTGGCAGCATCCCAGTTTTATGGGCGATTTCCTGCCCAAGGTCCGACAGATCGATGAAAAACATTTTACCGCGGAATGGAAAATATTAAATCTGAACCGCAATTTCCCGCAAATATCCTTAGGCAATCCTATTGAATTCGACAATACCAATTTTGGTGTACAACTTATTTACCCGGTGGATCAATACCAGAAGACCACCCGGACTGTTAAATATGCGATTATGTTTATCGGACTCACTTTTATCGTTTTCTTGCTCATCGAAATTTTAAACCGGAAACTGCTCCATCCCATTCAGTATTTACTGGTGGGTTCCGGTCTGGTACTCTTCTACATCCTGCTTTTGTCCCTCTCCGAACACATGAGTTTTCCCCTGGCCTATTTTCTTGCTGCGCTTAGTCTTATAGTGCTGGTATCATTCTACGCCCGGGCAATCCTTAAAGATACCCGGTTTATGCTGGTTATTGCAGGCGTTTTAACCACCCTGTATGGTTTCCTGTACATCAACCTCCAACTCCAGGATTATGCACTACTACTTGGAAGCATCGGACTTTTTGTGATGCTGGCCGTTGTGATGTATCTTACCCGGAATATTGACTGGTTCTCCAAACTTAATGTGGAGGAACAGAAAGCATCCTGATTTTTTTGAAAAATTAATAGATGTCTGAGAAGAACAAGGTCAGAGGTGTAGACCTAATGTATCGGCGTTTTGATAAAGGTATATTCCTCACCACTGCGGGAAACAGCCATTATGGCATAACCAGCATCATTCAAAAGTTTGATGGCATCTTTTGTTTTTCGCACCCCCACATTTGGGAAGCGATGGTGAAATTCTATCAATAGTTGTTTAACGGAAATCCCGGATTGAAGCAGATCTTCAATCACCTGATATTCCGCACCCTCAATATCCATCTTTAAGATATCAATCTTCTGATGCCCCAGTTTTTTCATAATGGTAGATAATCTGAACACCGGCACTTTTATGGCCTGATTCCGGGTTTGTGGTCGGTCAAGGATGGTATGGGAAACATGTTCCGGATTCTCGGGAGGATTAAAAGAAACTTCACCATCTATTGCGGCAAGCCCATAGGGATGAAAAATAAATTGATCCGGAAAATTCTGTTTTTGAATCCATTGAATGGATTTGGGTGTAGGATCGAAGGCATGGATTGATACTTTAAATTTCTCAATCATGGCTAAATCCCAGGAAGCATCTTCTCCCACTCCAAATGAATAAATGATCGATTCCGGATTAATGAGTTCGGGTAAAACCGTCCACCCCCCATAATCCGATCCGTAACATTCCCCTTTTAATTTTATCTGAATTTTAGGCCGGATATCCTTGCCCAGCAGAATCCATAATTTTCTTCTGAGATAGCGAAGTAGGGGCTTCATCTATTATTTCAGCATCGGGATTTTCACATGGTGTTTTCTGGCAAACTGAATGGCTTCTTCATAACCTGCATCGGCATGCCGCATCACGCCGGTGCCAGGATCATTGGTCAATACCCGGTCAATCCGCCGGGCGGTATCATCGGTACCATCTGCCACCATCACTACCCCGGAATGCTGGGATAAGCCGATGCCAACTCCACCGCCATTATGCATGCTCACCCAGGATGCACCTGAAGCTACATTGAGCATACCGTTTAAAAGTGGCCAGTCAGCAATCGCATCACTGCCATCTTTCATCGCTTCGGTTTCCCGGTTGGGGGAGGCCACCGATCCGCAATCCAGATGATCCCGTCCGATCACGATAGGCGCCTTGATCTCTCCTTTCTTCACCAGTTCATTAAAGGCCAATCCCGCTTTGGCACGATCACCATAACCTAACCAGCAGATACGGGTTGGCAGTCCCTGAAAAGCCACCTTTTTATGAGCCATATCTATCCAACGAATTAAAGCTTTATCATGAGGAAACAGCTCTTTGATCAATTCATCCGTTCGATAGATATCTTCCGGATCGCCGGACAGTGCGGCCCAGCGAAAAGGGCCTTTACCCTGGCAGAACAGCGGTCGGATATAGGCCGGGACAAATCCGGGATAATCAAACGCATTCTTCAAACCGGCTTTCTCCGCCTGTCCGCGCAGATTATTACCATAGTCGAAAACTTCTGCGCCCCGTTTCTGCAGAGCAATCATCGCTTCACAATGCTTCTGCATACTCTGGTAAGCCATCTTTTTATATTTTTCCGGATTATCCCTGCGCACGGCTAAGGCTTCCTGGTATGGAATTCCGGCGGGAACATAACCATTTAACTCATCATGGGCGGAGGTCTGGTCTGTGACAATATCCGGAATAAT
>CAZTXJ010000013.1:0-1933 GCA_964617285.1 uncultured Calditrichaceae bacterium
AGCTCGTCCCCGGATACCTTATACCCAGTGAGGACGTCCCTCAACGCCCCGGATTTGGTCACGGTTACAAGTTTTACCCGGTCCGGCTGAACATTGATTTTGTTCTGATCGGTAAGCCGGTTAAAACTGCCAATGGTTTGCTGAAAATTATTCTGATAGGTCTCAAATGACGGCTGGGCAGTGAACCCGTAAAAAACAAATATATGTTGATCCTTTTTAATAAAGTATGCCAGTACCCGCAGAACCTCCTGCTGGGATTGGATATCTGCCGTCAATGCGGTAGCCGGCATGCCATGCACTTTGGTACTGTTTTGACTGACCACGGTGGCCTTGCTGTCCGAAATAAATTTGGCGGCGGCATCTTCCGGGGTGGTGGCAGTGTCCATGGTGAACAGAATCGCTGCATCCTCCTGCGGACTGGTCACCTGCACCTGGGTTGGAGTGTTCACCACTTTCCAGTCTGCCGGAATGGAAAACAGAAAGGTGAGATCCGGGTGATAAAATATACCATTTTCCAGGTAACCCTGGCGCGGATCATCCCCGAAAACAATGCCGTCAATGTGATGTAAAAACTCATCCCGGCCAACCACCAGCGTTTTACCTCCTTCTTTCTGGCGCCATTCCCTGGCCATGGTTTCCACTTTTGCCGCCCTTCCTTCCGGATTGGGATGGGTGGAGAACCACTCCGCCAGACCATCCCGGCTGCCGGAGGGACTCATCCGGTCCAGGGTGTGGAAAAAATTGGCCATCTGGGTTGCGTCATAACCGGCTTCGGTTGAATATTGGACGCCCAGTTCATCGGACTGACTTTCATTCTCCCGGCTGAATTTCAGAAAAAGCATTCCCACCCCAAACTGGGCTATACCGGCATATTTTTGGAAGGTCTCCGACAGAACGGAGCCCAGGCCCAGGCCAAGTTGTGCCAGCTGTGCCTTGCTATATTGCTCTGCCGAATGCCGGGCGGTTATATGACCGATCTCATGCCCCATAACCCCGGCCAGTTCCGCTTCGTTGTTCAGGTAAGCCAGGATACCCCGGGTGATGTACACGTAGCCGCCCGGAATTGCGAAAGCATTGATCACCGGAGTATCCATCACCTTGAATTCGTAAGGTAGATTTGGACGATGGGAAAGTCTGGCCATTTTCATGCCGATCCCGTTAATGTATACTGCCAGGTTTTTATCCGGATAAACCCCGTATTGTTGCACAATTTGAGCATCGGAGCTTTTCCCCAGCTGAATTTCATCGGATTCGCTTAATAACATGAGCTGACGTTTCCCGGTAACCGGGTTCACCGCACAGGCCAGCAAAAGAGCAATCAACATCACTAAAACAATTTTCAAACCGGAAGATGTATGCTGAAACATTGAAATTACCTCACTGTTTGTTTTGTGGTTTAGAATGTTTTATAATTGGTGAAAAAATAATATTTTCCATTGCAGAAATAAAGGTATTTTAAGAATCTCCTAAAAATTTTATCTATGAAGACAAGGTCATCCATGAAAAGCACATCAATTCTGTTGATCATTATCCTCGCCGTTACTTCGGGTTTTGCCCAAAAATCAGCGAAAGAGATTTACAATTTTTACCAGGATAAAATATGTCTGGTCAGTTTTTATCAGAATATTGCCAGTGAGGCAAAAATCGGATCGTTTGATAAAATCAAGCGATACCGGATTGGGATTGTGGTTAGTCCGGAAGGTCTGATTATGGTCAGCAGCGATGTCTACCCGGTCTCTTTGGATGTGGTCTCTTCTGGAACTTCGTTTCTTTCGGGCTTACCCACGGAATTTAAAGTTAAACTATCTGATAATCAGGAATATCCGGCCAGATTTCTGGGGAAGGATGATCAGGCCGAAGTGGCATTTCTCGAGTTGCAGGATCCGGGGGCGGATTTAAAACTTGATTACGTACAATTTGCCAAAACCCAGAA
>CAZTXJ010000013.1:2033-6296 GCA_964617285.1 uncultured Calditrichaceae bacterium
AGGATCCGGGGGCGGATTTAAAACTTGATTACGTACAATTTGCCAAAACCCAGAATGTCCGGGTGGGAGAGAATATTTATGTACTGGAGCTGCTGTCCCAGAGTTATGAGTTTAATCACCTTTTTTCCGAATATCTGATCAATGCAATTGTGGAGACCCCCAGGCGGAAATTTCTGGTTAATAACTCTACCACAGCGCTGAGTGCGGGTGGATTGGTTCTGGACGACAGCGGACAGGCAATTGGAGTAACCTTGAATCAGTCTTTCAATTTTTCCTTTGCCACCCCCGGGGATTTTGAAGATTTTCATAAAGATTACCTGGAAATTGCCCCCTCGGAATGGTTTCTGGAATCTATTGCTAATCCACCGAATCTTCAGGAAAATGAGGCCATTCCCCGATCCTGGTTGGGCATACGGATGCAGGGCCTGAATGAGGAATTACAGAAATACTGGAAAGTCCCACAGGCTGGTGGCGTAGTAGTGAACGAGGTCTATCCGGAGTCTCCGGCTGCCCGGGCAAAGCTGAAACAGGGGGATGTAATTCTGGCGGTGGAAGATTCGGTGCTGCTGGTAAAAGATGACGACCAGACCGCCAAACTGCGTAATCTGGTTCGGGAATATCCTCCCGATACCAAAATTAAAATGAAGATTTTCCGGGATGGTCAGGTGATTACCCGAACGGTTAAACTGGAAACTGCACCAAAATCCATCAGCCTGGCGGATAAATATGCCGTCCCTAAACTGGGATTCGAGTTGCGGGAACTGACCCGGGATATTCTCTATCAATCCGACTTGCCCCTGAATACGCCTGGCGCGTTTGTCTTCCAGGTGGACCGGGCCTCACCCGCCGGAATCGGTGGGCTGCAGATCGGTGACATTGTCCAGGAAATCAACAATTCCCCGGTAAAAGATATTACCGAAGCAAAGGCTGTATTGGGAAAATCGCAAGAGGAGGGGACAACCAGATACATGTTTAAAGTCTTATCCGACCGGGAAACCCGTTTTGTTTTTATTGATCTGAAAAAATAGCTGACAATACCAGTTCAATAGGATTGAATCTGTGAATTACGTTTATGACTATCCCCGCCCGATGGTGACCGTGGACATGTTGTTATGGCGCTATCGGGAGGAAAAGGTGGAAATATTATTGATCCGGCGGGACAGGCCGCCTTTTGAAAGCCAGTGGGCATTGCCCGGCGGTTTTATCCGGATGGATGAGACGTTGCTCGAATCGGCAAAACGGGAGTTGTCGGAAGAGACGGGAATTAAGGATGTAGATTTGTTTTCACTGACCATCGCCGGAAATCCGGAACGCGATCCCCGGGGACGGACCATCACCGCGCTGTTTACTGGTTTTTTCACCGAACCCTTAGTTCAGGTTCGGGCGGGCGATGATGCCCGGGAAGCAGAATGGTTTAGGGTTGATCGATTACCCCGACTGGCTTTCGACCATGATCAACTCATCCGGGAGGCCATAAACGAACTTGCCCACCGGCTTTACTGGCAGCTCTGGATACTCATGTTCTTCCCCTCAAAAATAGTGCTTTCCGATCTAAAGAAAATCGGTAGATTTTTCTGGAATAAAGTAAACGGTTCAGATAATATATTAAAAGTAGCCGAGCATTTAAATTTGGTTCAGCGGGATGGTGCTGATTCCTGGAAAAGAATTTCATCCGGTCAACAAATCGTTTCTTTGACTACAGAGGACCTTATCAAAGCATGGCAAAGTGCAGGATAACATGAAAAGATTATTTTTCTCTCTTTCGTTAGCTTTTTTCATTTTAATTCCGAATTGCAGTAAGCATTACCAGGGTGATATCGAATCGTATTCATTGGAAGGTGAATGGTATTATCAGATCACCGATTCCCTTAGTTTCCAGGAGGTAGAATTTCTTACCACGGGCTGGATGGAAGCGCTTACGCCCATCATCTTTCATGGAAATGATTTAAAGCCGAACAAAAAATGGATCTGGTTTAAAAGGGATTTTGTTATACCGGGGCACTTTGTTTACAACCCACTGTATCTGGATTTGGGTGAATTTAAGGGTAGAACCGAAATCTATCTTAATGGAGTGCCATTGGAAATATCCCGAAAGATTCAAAGTCTCAAGGATATGTTTTTGGAAGGCTATCAGCTGGTAGAACTGCATATGGCCGACCTTCGTTTCGGACATCCAAACTCAATCCTGGTGGAGTCGCGGTTGAAAAAATCAACCGATTCTCTCTATATTGAACAACCTGCCATTTACTCACGGGTTGGTTTTCTGAAAAAACAGGGTTTTCCGGTTTCGGAGTGCCCTTACCGGTTGGAACGGGATGTTCATGCTTTGCTGGAAGATTTTAGTCTGGCCTGGGCAGAGAGTGATTCTTCTCAGCTGATTGATTTTTTTACGCGGGATTTCCGTTTCCGGGATTTGAACCGTAGTGCTTATTCCCCGAGATTGATCGATTTAAAGAATGATCGTCAGATTTCCCAAATTGAAATTTCCGACCCCAATTTTTTCCTGCTGAACGGCAAGGAACAAGTTTTGGTTTTTGGCGATTGGATCGTCCGGCAGAGTGAAGAGATCTCCTGGCACCTGCCTTTTATCCTGCAAGTTATCAAAAGCGATGATCACTGGCTGATTGGGAAAATATATTGAGACTGTCCCAACCCCTGATCAAAGGAAAACTGATTTTGCGCTATAAACGTTTTCTGGCGGATGTGGAGCTGGAAGATGGTACAATTGTTACCGCCCACACCCCCAACTCCGGTAGCATGAAAGGGTGCCGGGAGCCGGGCAGCCTGGTTCTGCTCTCCCAAAGCGCCAATCCCAAAAGAAAGCTAAAATATACCTGGGAACTCATTCGGGTTAATAAAAAATGGGTCGGGATCAACACCGGACATCCCAATAAACTGGTTCGGGAGGGGATAGAAAATGGGACTGTTTCCGAACTCCAGGGTTATGTCTCCATTCGTCCTGAAGTTAGATATGGAAGGAACAGCCGGATTGATTTGCTGCTGGAAGGTATTGCCGGCCGATGTTATGTGGAAGTAAAAAATGTGACCCTGGTGGAAGATAATGTAGCTTATTTCCCGGATGCCGTGACCAAGCGGGGACAAAAGCATTTAATGGAATTGATGGAAGTGGTAAAGGCGGGGGATCGGGCGGTGATATTTTATGTAATTCAACGGCGTGATGCACAATATGTCTCGCCGGCAGACAATATCGATCCGGTGTATGGAAAATTGCTCCGGGAGGCGGTTGAAAATGGGGTAGAGGCACTGGCATATCGGGCAGTTGTCTCTCCCAAACAAATATATCTCAAAGCTAGATTACCGGTCATTCTTCCCTGAGGCTGGGCCTTGATTAATTGAGATGCTCCCGCGGTGTGGCCAGCGCCAGCCCGATTACCGCTTTTACTCCGAGCTCTTTTAATTCCCGCGCACACTCATTGATTGTTGCCCCGGTAGTGACCACATCATCCACGATGATTACAGTCTTTCCCTTAACTTTTTCCGGTTGTCTAATCTCGAAAGCATTCTGAACATTCTGCTGTCGCTCCTGCCGGTCCAGGGTGGTCTGGGATTTGGTATTACGGCGGCGGGTAAACAAGTCCTTTTCAACCAGTGGTTTTTGCTGGTAAAATAAACCCCTGGCAATATGATAGCTCTGATTGTATCCTCTTTCCTTTTCCCGGGAAGGATGGAGCGGAACGGGCAAAACCAGAATCTCCTGATTTAAAACCGTCGGAGGTAAATACTGCTGGCAGTAAACACCGAAATGATAAGCCATTCGATCCATCTTTCGATACTTGATCTGGTGGATTATTTCCTGCAGATTATTATCAAATTCAAACAAGATATGAAGTTCATCAAGGCAGGAAGTACTTAGCCGATCCAGAATTTTCTCCCGGATAAAATCTGAAGAAACCGTCTGAAATGAGCTTAGGCATTTTTGGCAGACATTCCGGACCGGTGAATCAACGGTTAATTGGTCCCCGCATACGCTGCAAATCGGAGGGTAAATAAGCTGGAGCAGGCCCTCGCCAAGTTTTGTGATCAGATTATTCATGAAAATAAAAAGCCCTGTCCGGGGACAGGGCTCTATCGCTTAAAATTTAAAGCTAAAGGAAATTCGTGGTTCAACTCTTTCCAGTGGTTTATACTCTACCGAACCATCTTCGTTCACCTGTTTTACCCAGTACCAGCGATATACGGTTGAGACGACCAGGAACATGTTCAGACGATATCCCACTTCTGCTGTGACAATCGACCGATTGT
>CAZTXJ010000013.1:6396-36750 GCA_964617285.1 uncultured Calditrichaceae bacterium
ACCAGGAACATGTTCAGACGATATCCCACTTCTGCTGTGACAATCGACCGATTGTCCAGAGTCCGGAAATCCTTAAAGGTTTCGATACCGATCTTATCGTAGTAAGCCCGCAGTTCGAATTTGGGAACCAGATCCGGGGCAAGTGCTTCCAGGTGTATTATCCCGCTCCTTTTTACTCCGTTTAAGCGCTGATAATTTCCTACCAGCGAGATTTTATGAATAATATGTCCGGCAAGTTGTCCGAAATAACCTTCATTTTTCTTGGCATACTCTAAGGCGAATATACCACTCTCGCCCGGATATTCGAATGGGTTTAATGATCGCTGCAATTCATACAGTGGGCCAAAGAAACTGGCAATAAACTGGTCACCCAGAAAGCGTTTTTCAAATTTAGCCGAGAGGGCAAACAAGCCGATAAATTCCGGGAAAAAGGCATTTATTCCCACTGCCTGGCCACTGCCGAAGTCCTTGAATTTTCCATAGTCATAATAGACACCCGATTTAAAGATAGGCGTATCAATGAAAAGCAGGTCCGCTCCCAGTCCGTAAGCAGTGAGATTTGTCTTCTCGCCTGGTTCAGTCAAGGAATAGACTTTATCGTCTAATACATAGGTTCCATAAACCCGGAAGTTTTTCAGCACCGGAATGTTGGGATTGGCAAACCGGACAGGGCGGAAATAGAGATTACCACCAATTACCTCCAGGTTTCCCAGGTTGTTGGTTACTGATTCAAATCCGAACTTGCCGAAATCGATATCCAGCGCCAGACCGATCTTTCGTTTGTCATAATTAGAGGCGTTGTTGTAATTCCACATCAAAAAGCCATTACCCAGGCTGGCCATTTCCAGGGTTCCGATCCGGGTATAGAACGGATCGTACTTCCGCCCATAGCGAATATAATTAATCGCCCGGAGCACCCCGGCACCACCCTGGTATTCATCCTTTCGCAATTTAAACTCATTGTTGTTGTTCATCAGCAGCTGGATATACAATCCCACACCAACTTTCCCGACAGCAATTTCCGGTGCCAGGGTAAAGGTGGTATAAGGTTGACCGTCGATCCAGGTCATTCCCAGCCCTCCGGTGACCACATTTTCATCGGCATAGAAATAGGATTCCGGTATTCCCTGAGCAAAAAGTGAGGGCACCAGAAAAAGCAGACAGAAAAGTAATAAATAGATCTTTCTCATGGAAAACTCCTTTGAGTTATAGAATTGACGAAGAGATAAAATATTGCTTTAAAAAATAACACAAATACATCAAATAAATCAAGATTTTTTATACGATCCCTGAGTTTCGGTACTTTTTTAGTTTTAAAATTATCGGCAGCTGTATCCGGATATTAAGAAATATGGATTAACAAATTATTATCTTTTCATATTTCCTTCTCTTTTTTAAATTGGATTTTCATAACGGTGAATCTGGAATGGTTACGGAAAGAAGAAAACAACGGATGCATCAGGTACTGTTGGATCGGCAGAGAGACCTGACCGTGATCTGCGAAAACATCCATGATCCCCATAATGTCAGTGCTATTCTCAGAACCTGCGATGCTGTAGGGATTTCCACAGTACACCTGCTTTATACCAACGAGGTCTTTCCCAAACTCGGCAAAAAATCTTCGGCTTCGGCAAAAAAGTGGCTTGAGTTCCGGCGTCACAAAAACTACGATGAACTCCATGATCTACTGAAAGCTGATAAAATGACAATTTATGCGACTCATGTGGATCCGTCTTCACAAAAAATTTATGAGGTAGACTGGACTAAACCGGCGGCGATTCTTCTGGGAAATGAACACCGGGGTGTTTCGGAGCAAGCATTGAAAATTGCCGATAAGACCATTTATATTCCCATGCATGGAATGGTGCAAAGTCTAAATGTGTCTGTCGCAGCGGCAGTAATATTATATGAAGCTTATCGCCAGCGTCTACAAAAACAGATGTATCCTTATTCTTCCGGTGATAAGTGGGTGAAGGGACATTTCTCCGAATGGATCGGGGAAACCAAGAAATCGAAAACAAATAAAAAGGTGAATTAGCATGTGGCAAACCATCGCATTAATTTTTACCCTGATTCTGATGCTGGTTGGTTTAATTGGAACTTTGGCCCCGATGGTACCCGGTATTCCGCTCATATATGGTGGTTTCATCCTTTATGGCTTGGTGTCCGGCTGGAAAGCTTATGGTGCGAATGCCATGATTTTCTGGGGAATCGTTACTGCTTTTATGGTTTTTCTGGATTATTACGCCGGGGCACTGGGGGCAAAAAAATACGGAGCCTCAATGGCCGGGATCTGGGGTTCGATTATCGGGGGGATTCTTGGAGTCATTTTTCTGGGATTTGTAGGGATAATCTTAGGACCGCTGTTAGGGGCAGTCATCGGGGAATTGCTCTCCGGAAAATCACAACGGGATGCCTGGAAATCGGGATGGGGCACGCTCATCGGATTTTTGGCCGGCAGCCTGTTTAAACTGATTGTCGGTTTTATAATGATGGGTACATTTCTTTGGTGGCTGATCTTCTGAAGAATAACACAATCTTAAATAATACAAAAAATCTCCAGAACCTTTCGGTTGAGGAGATTTTTTTAATTTTGAGAAGTTTGGACAAAAGTTATTTCTTATTGGATAAGAAATAAGAAAGGGCTTCCATTTCCACGGCCATGTTTTCGTACTTAACCAGAACATCATTCGGTACTTTTAAACTTCTGGGGGCAAAATTCAAAATGGCCTTCACGCCCGCATCAACCAGTTTATCGGCCACGGATTGTGCGCTGTCTGCAGGTACGGCAATAATAGCGACATCAATTTGATCTTTCTGAATCAATTCTTTAACCTTACTGAAATCTTCGATAGTTAAACCATGTACTTTTTGCCCGATTTTATCTGCCGATTTATCCATAATCAAACGGATGACAAAACCCTGCTTTTTAAATTCTGCATAATCGGTAAGTGCGCGACCGATGTTTCCGGCGCCAACAATGGCCACATTCCAGGTTCTGTATAATCCGAGAATATTTTCAATCTGTTTTTTTAACGCTTTGGTATTATAACCAAATCCTCTCTTGCCAAAAGTACCAAAAAAAGAGAGATCTTTTCTCACCTGGGCCGAGGTAATTCCATCCATTTCGGCGAGCGTATCAGATGATACGGTTTCCACCCGTTTATCAATTAATTGTTCTAAGGAGCGAAAATATTTAGACATCCGCCGTATCGTCGAGTCTGATATTTTTTTCATGTTTCCTCCACTGATAGTTAAGAAATTCTCAAAAATATAATACACGTTTGATATAAAATCCAGAAATTTTCTGTTCATTGACAAAAAATTCACAGATCATATCATGACAGCGGTTAGATCAATAAGCATTTAGAAACCTTATTCTTATATGGTCGGGAGAAATTGTGATGAGGTTGTTCCTGAAAAGGATAATATAGAAGAGCTTAAAATAATGGGCTTGTACCACACCCAGCTAAATCGGGGGATATCATATTAGTAATAATCTAGATTATAAAAGGGGGAGATAAAGTCCCCCTTTATTATTCGTCTTCGCCATTTGAGACGATCCTGGCTACATCACTTACCTTGTCCCCGGAATCCAACCGGATTAAATGGACACCGGAAGTATTGCGACCGGTAGCCCGGATATTTCCCACATGAATTCTTAACAAGACGCCCTTGGATGAGATCAGCATCAGGTCGTCGTCATCGACAACTTCTTTGATGGAAAGGAGCCGTCCGGTTTTTTCCGATACCTTGAAATTTTTTATACCCTTTCCGGCACGGTGGGTCAACCTGTACTCCTTTATCCAGGTTCTCTTGCCAAATCCCTTTTCACTGACCGAGAGCAGGGTACCTTCCCGTTTCACAATCACCATTCCAATTACATGATCATTTTTGGACAAACGCACACCACGCACACCCGCTGCTACACGACCCATATCCCGAACTTCGGATTCATTAAACCGGATGGCCATACCCATTGTGGTTGCCAGAATCACGTCGCTGGAGCCATCGGTTAATTTTACCTCAATCAGTTCATCCCCGGGATTGATCTTAATAGCATTAATACCATCCCGGCGCGGATTTCCATAGGCAGAAAGTACTGTCTTTTTGATCATTCCCTTGCGGGTAGCCATCATCAAAAAGGCATCTTCTATAAACTCCCGCACGGTTACGAATGCGGTGATGTTTTCCTGTTTGCCAATCTGGATCATGTTGATGATCGCACGACCTTTACCGGCTTTTCCCACCTGCGGCAATTCATGAACCTTCAACCAGTAACACCGGCCAAGGTTGGTGAAGAATACAATATAGTGGTGGGTTGAAGCAATGAAGAGATGCTCGATAAAATCCTCACCTTTGGCAATGGCACCTGTGCTTCCCCTGGTATTTCGGTGCTGGCGGCGGTACCCGCTTACCGGGAATCTTTTGATATAACCATCACGCGAAATGGTGATAACCATATCTTCTTCGGCAATCATATCCTCTATGGAGAACTCTTCAAAATTCTGAATTATTTCCGTCCGGCGATTATCACCATAAGTTTCTTTGAGTTCAAGAAGCTCATCTTTAATGATCTGTAATTGCAGATTTACGTTTTCCAAAATGGCTTTTAACCGTTCAATGGTCTTAATGACTTCCCGGTATTCTTCTTCAATTTTTTGTCGTTCCAGACCGGTTAACCGTTGCAGACGCATATCTAAAATAGCCTTTGCCTGTATTTCGGAGAGGCCAAACTTTTTCATTAGGTTGTTTTTTGCGGATTCTGCATCGGCCGATTTTTTGATGGTTGCGATAATTTCATCAATATTATCCAGGGCAATTTTCAGACCTTCCAGAATGTGGGCCCGTTTTTCCGCTTCTGCCAGTTCATAACGGGTTCTACGTAAAATCACTTCATGACGATGATCAATGAAATACTGAATCATCTGCCGTAGGGAGAGTACTCTGGGAACGCCATCTACCAGGGATAGATTGATAATTCCAAAGGTCACCTGAAGCTGGGTATGTTTGTACATTTGATTCAATACGATTTCCGGTTGCGCATCGCGTTTCAATTCAATAACTACCCGGATACCGTCCCGGTCTGATTCGTCCCGAATATCGGAGATGCCATCTATCTTTTTTGTGCGAACCAGTTCGGCCGTCTTTTCGATCAGAGAGGCCTTATTTACCTGGTATGGCATTTCATTGATAATTATACTTTCCTTGTTATTTCTGCCATGCTCAACTGTCGTTTTTCCCCGGACAATTATCTTTCCCCTCCCGGTGGTATAAGCTTCCCGGATTCCGGCCGCGCCAAATATGATTCCTGCTGTGGGAAAATCCGGACCTTTAATGTACTGCATTAACTCTTCAACGGAGATATCCGGATTGTTGATGGTAGCGGTAATGGCATCCACGACTTCTCTTAAATTATGGGGAGGAATATTAGTGGCCATACCTACGGCGATGCCGGATCCTCCATTACAGAGCAAGTTGGGGAAAACGGAGGGCATCACGACCGGTTCCTGTAATGTCTCATCAAAATTGGGACGCCAGTCGATGGTATCTTTGTTGATGTCTCTTAAAATTTCTCCGGCAATCCGGGCCATTCTCACTTCGGTATATCGCATGGCTGCGGGTGAGTCTCCGTCGATGGATCCAAAATTACCCTGTCCGTCAATTAAAGGATAACGCAGGGAGAAATCCTGCACCATCCGGACAATGGTATCATAAACAGCTGTGTCTCCATGGGGATGATATTTACCCAGCACCTCTCCTACAATTCGGGCACTTTTCTTGTACGGACGATTATATTGCATCCCTAATTCATTCATGCCGTGCAAAACACGCCGGTGAACCGGTTTTAATCCGTCTCTCACATCCGGAAGTGCCCTGGAAACAATCACCGACATGGAATAATCCATGTAGGATTCTTTCATTTCATCTTCTATGTTGGTCGGCAGAATTCTTTGCCTTTGTAAATCCATATGTTGTTCTCGCTTTTAATTCATTTTTAATTTCGGTTAACTTTACCTATTATTTAAATGTCAAGATTCCGCACATAGCGGGCATTTTTCTCGATGAAATTCCGGCGAGGTTCCACCTGGTCTCCCATCAGGGTGCTGAAAATATGATCTGCCTGTGCGGCGTTTTCCAGGGTTACCTGCAGCAAGGTTCTCTTTTCCGGATTCATGGTAGTTTCCCACAACTGTTCTGGATTCATTTCTCCCAATCCTTTATACCGTTGAATATTTATTTTACTTTCGTTGCCATTCTTACTGAATCGTTTGACCAGATTGTCTTTCTCGTCATCATCGTAAGCATATAGTTCTTCCTTACCCGCCTTAATTTTAAATAAAGGTGGTTGGGCAATATAAACATGGCCTAATTCAATCAATTTGCGCATGTAACGGAAAAAGAAGGTGAGCAACAAAGTCCGGATATGCGAACCGTCAACATCTGCATCAGTCATGATGATAATTTTATGGTAGCGTAATCTTTCATATTCAAAATCTTCATCACCCATACCCGCACCCATAGCGGTAATGATGGTTTTAATTTCATCGTTGGCTAATATCTTATGTAACCGGGCTTTTTCCACATTAAGAATTTTTCCTTTTAATGGGAGAATGGCCTGAAATCGACGGTCCCGGCCCTGCTTGGCAGATCCACCGGCAGAGTCGCCCTCTACCAGATAGATCTCGCATTGTTCCGGATCGCTGATGCTGCAATCGGCGAGCTTGCCCGGCAGTTGATTTCCTTCCAGGGCGCTTTTACGCCGGGTTAAATCCCGTGCGCGCCTGGCGGCTTCCCGGGATTGGGCAGCAGAAACATTTTTATCGATAATTTTCCGGCCAACTGATGGATTTTGTTCCAGGAATTCAGCCAGGCTTTCATTAAAAATGGATTCGACAACGCCGCGGACTTCACTGTTCCCGAGTTTGGTCTTGGTTTGCCCCTCAAACTGTGGCTCGCCCACCTTTACGCTGATTACGCTGGTAAGGCCTTCTCTTACGTCATCACCCTGGAGCTGGATATTTTTCAGCAGATTGTTTTTATTTCCATAATAGTTCAAAGTCCGGGTCAAAGCAGATTTAAATCCGTGGAGATGGGTTCCGCCTTCAATTGTATTAACATTATTGCAATAGGTGAAAATATTGTCACTGTAGGAATCATTATACTCCAGGGCAATTTCTACTTCTACCCCTTCTCTCTCACCACTGATATAAATTGGTTTGTGAAGTCCGGTTCTGGTCTGGTCGATGTATTTTATAAACTCAATCAGGCCACCCTTATAATAAAATTCCTCCAGGTTTCCATCACGCATATCCTTCAGGGTTATCCGCAGGCCTCTGTTTAAAAAGGCCAGTTCACGCAGACGGTTGGCCAGTGTCTCAAAATTGTAGGTTACCTTGGTGAAGATGCCAGCATCGGCCATAAAAGTTGTTTTGGTACCGGTGTTTTTAGTAGCCCGTAATTTTTTAACCGGAGCAGTTGGCAATCCCTTCTGGTATTTCTGATAGTAGATCTGTCCTTCCCGGTAAACCTCAACCTCGCACCATTCGGATAGGGCATTTACCACCGAAGCGCCGACGCCATGAAGACCACCGGATACCTTATAAGTGGAGTGGTCAAATTTACCACCGGCATGGAGAACGGTCATGATGACTTCCAGGGCGGATTTTTTCATCTCCTTGTGTTTATCCACTGGTATCCCGCGCCCGTTGTCTATTACGGTAATACTTTCATCCTTGTTGATCAGTACCTGAATTTTAGTGCAAAATCCGGCCATTGCTTCGTCGATACTATTGTCTACAATCTCGTAGACCAGATGATGCAAACCGTGGGCGGTGGTATCTCCAATGTACATTGCCGGCCTTCGGCGGACAGCTTCGAGCCCTTTTAGAACCTGTATATTCGCTGCAGAGTATGTTTGTTGCTCTTTGTTGTTTTGATTCATATTAAAATCCTTCAGTAAAATTTGATGTCAGTTACGACCTTTTTCCCGATTTTATTATTCAATTTTTCGATGATCTCATTTTTGAAGTATTGAAGTTCATTTCTCCAGGTGGTGTCGTTTACTTTTACAAATAAAGTTCCTTTACTCATTTTGAAGGGTTCGGTGTGGTCCGATATTTCATTTCCAACCACAGAATCCCAATAGACAATCGCAAAATTTTCCTCCACTTTTGCCTTGATTCCCAGATTCTGCAAGAATTGGAAAATTAACTGATTTAGCGGTTTTGCTTCCTTCATACCTTTTCCCGGATATTCACCGATCCATTAATTATTTCATAAAAAGATGTTTCCTGCTGCCAGGATTCTATTTTGTTAAAGAAATTGGCCGAAGTGGTGGTTATAAAAACCTGCCCGATTTGTGAGAGCGTGTTAATCATGTTGGCAATCCGGACCGGATCGAGCTCTCCGAAAATATCATCAAAAAGTAAAATCGGGGCTTCCTGATGTATGCTTTTCAAATAATAGAATTCGGCGATCCTCAGGGCGATCACGAATGTTTTGTGCTCTCCCTGTGATCCGATAACCCGCAGCGGTTTTCCATTGATCAGGAATAACAAATCGTCCCGGTGCGGACCAATACTGGTGGTCTGGGATTGTCTGTCTTTTTGCTCGGCCTGTTCCAGAGCTGAACGATAGGTACCGGAGATATCAGTAGAATTCTTCAGCGGGAATGAATACTGATAGATAATTTTGGTATTATCACTGCTTCCACTCAAGGTCCGGTAATGGCTTTTAACCTGCTGATCCAGTTTGTCTATGGCTGCTTTACGCATCTCCATTATAATAGCACCATTTTTGACCAGAGACTCATTCCAGGCTTGCAATGTACTCTTATCAAAATTCTCTGTTTGTAACAAGGCGTTTCGCTGTTTTTGCGCCCGCCGGTATTCCAGCAGGTGGTGCAAATAAAGCTGGCTGGATTGTGAAAGCATAATGTCAAGAAATTGTCTACGCCGGTATGGACCGGATTGGCTGATTTCCAGATCGGATGGGGAGAGCAGAACAATTGGAATACTTCCGATATAATCGGAAAATTTTTGTAATTTCTGTCCGTTAAAATTTAACCTCTTTCCATCCACCGGTGAATAGGCAATGGCGCTGGAAATCGCTTTCTCCTGGTCGGAAACAAAATTACCCTGAATCCGGAAAAAATCACTTCCATTCAGAACCAAACTCTGGTCGCTGTTTGTCCGGAAACTTTTGGTTAAGGACAGATAGTACAGACTTTCAAGAATGTTGGTTTTACCCTGGCCATTCCGACCAAATAAGACATTTATTCCTGGATGAAAATGGATTTCTGTTTCTTTATAGTTTCTAAAGTTGATCAACTTGACTTTTAATAATATCATTTATTCTGATTCCAACCGGACCGGCATAAGCAACATCAGCTGCTCCTCATCCTTGGGGATTTCCACCGGGTCAGCAAGCACAGCGTAGTCAGCCCGAACAAAACGCAATCGCAGCTGCTGAGAGTCTATATGACGTAAAATGTCTTGCAAATACCTTGAGTTAAACGCGATCTTCAATTCATTTCCGTTAAACTCACATGGGATTCTCTCCTGTGCCTCTCCGCCATAATCAATATCTTCCGCATGCAATTCAATATGTTTGGGAGAAATCTGTAACACCACCTGAGAGGTCAAAGGATTTGAGAAGAGTGATACACGTTTCACCGAAGCATAAAATTCTTCGGCATCGACCAGCATTTCGAAGGGTGTTTCGCTGGGGATTACTCGTTCGTAATCCACAAAAGTCTCTTCAATTAAGCGGGCAAACAACTGGGTTTCTGCCAGCTCAAATAGGGCATGTTTTTTTCCAAAATGGATGGTGCTGCTGCCGTCACCATCAAGATTTCGCAATACGAAATTGAGCGATCTGGTCGGGATGATCGCCATAACGTCCTTTTTGGCAATTGATTTATGCTGATAAGACATCTTGGCCAGGCGGTGACCATCCGTTGCTATCGTCTCGATTTTCCCGGATGTAATATTAAAAAATACGCCGGTAAGTGCAGCGCGTAATTCGTCAGTGGAGCAGGCAAATATTGTATTTTCCAGCAGCTTCTTAAAAATTTTATTTTCCAATTTAATTTCTCGGACATCTTCTCCCAATTCCGGTCGTTGCGGGTATTCAACCGGATTGACGCCCGAGATTTTATATCGGCCAAAATCGGAGGTAACTTTCATCCGGAACTGTTCATCGGATTCGAATTGAAGCTCAATGTTTGGCAATTCTCTCACAATGTCGTGAATCAGGCGACCCGGGATGGCAATTGCACCCTCTTCCATTATTGAAGCCGGTGCCCAGGACATGAGGGTAATTTCCAAATCGGTACCAACAATTTTCAACAAGTTGTCTTCGGTGAAGAGTAAAACATTCTGGGTCATCATAAACGTAGATCGTTGAGGAATAACATTTACCACCTTCTGAAGGGCATTGTACAGTTCATCCCGCATCACTGAAAATTTCATTCTTTTTACCTCCGAATGTAAATGGTTTTTAAACCCTTAAAAATAATGAATTTTGTTAGATTTTCCAAGCAAAAATATACTCTTTTGGGGAATAAATGAATCTTTTCAAGTATATAAAAATTATGCAATTACAAGACCGGCTTTTCCGTCTGTTGACGATTGAATTTGTGATATTAATTTTTTATGAAAAAGCGGGAAATTCTTTTAATGAATTCCACTTGATAAATATGTTCTGAATTGTTTATCTTAACCCGAGATTTGTGAACTTGTTATCCTGATTTAGCAAAACCATGAGGTAGAAAATGAAATTTAAATTACCACCATCCTCTCAGAACTGGATTTCTCTTATCGGCGCCACCATCGCAGTAATTTCTCTCTTTATGATAATTTTTCTGTTTTCTATTACAGTTGTCCTGGAACAGAGAGCAGCTTATTTGGGTCTTGTCATATATATTTTGTTGCCGGCGGTCATGATTGTCGGGTTGATCCTGATCCCGTTGGGTATGATTTTGAAAATAAGGAAAGAACATAAAACCGGTAAAATAGAAAAGACGATCTGGCCCAAAATCGATTTAAACAATCTTCAACATCGCAATGCTTTTTTTGTTTTCTCCATTGGAACTTCTGTATTTTTATTTCTCTCGGCAATCGGAAGTTATGAGGCTTTTCACTTTACCGAATCCAATACTTTTTGCGGTACGTTGTGCCATTCGGTTATGCATCCGGAATATACTGCCTATCAGCATTCACCTCATGCTAAGGTTGCGTGTGTAGAGTGCCATGTGGGTCCTGGTGCGAATTGGTATGTTCGATCAAAACTATCCGGTTTGTACCAGGTGTATGCAACAGTGGCAAATGTTTATCCAAAACCTATTCCTACGCCGGTCAGTAATCTGCGCCCGGCCCGGGCAGTATGTGAACAATGCCATTGGCCGCAGAAATTTTACGCCTATTCAATACAATATCAAACTCATTATCTGTCGGATGAGCAAAATACTCCGTGGAATATCCGTTTAATTCTAAAGGTTGGATCCCAACATCCGGCTTTAGGACTTATGGAAGGTATCCACTGGCATATTAATCCCCATGTGAAAGTGGAGTATATTGCAACGGATAAAACCAGAGAACACTTGGCCTGGATTCGCTTTACCAATCTGGAAACGGGAGAAGTCAAAATTTTTGAAGATGAAAACAACAAATTAGACCAGGCACAGCTGGATACCCTCCAAGTTAGAACCATGGATTGCATTGACTGCCATAACCGGCCTTCACACTTGTACAATGCGCCTTCATTGTTTGTAAATACTGAAATGACGGCTGGTAATATCCCGGCCGATTTACCCGATATTAAAGCTGTGACAATGGAATTATCCGGTAATGATTATCCGACGATGGATTCCGCCATGGTGCATATTCAGAAATATATTTTAAAATATTATCAGGAAAACTATCCTGATATATTCGACAAGAAAAGAGATTTAGTCGAGAAGGCCATAACTGGTTTTCAGTCGGCATTTTCAAAGAATATATTTCCCGAGATGAAGGTCCGGTGGAATGAGTATCCCAATCATATCGGACATCTGGAATTCAATGGCTGCTTCAGGTGTCATGATGGAGCGCATTCGACTGAAGCAGGCGAAACTATCCGAAGAGATTGCACTTTATGCCACTTGATCAATGCTCAGGGTAATCCGGGAAAAATGGAAGAAACAGATGTAAATCTGGCCTTAGAATTTAAACATCCTGTTGATATTGGTGAAGCCTGGAAAGAAAGCCTGTGTACTGATTGTCATACAGGTTTAAATCCATAAGTATAAAATTTTTTTTGGATTTGAATTATTAGATCAGTAAATTCTTGAGTATTTTAATTAGTATGTAATTATTTTCAAAACTGAGGACTTTTTTCAGTAGCTTTGTGAAATTATTATTATAAAAATTTCAGTATAAAGTGATGAAAAGATGAAAAAAAGAAAAATCCTGCTTGGTACTTTTATCATCTTGGTGTTTAATGTTGCCTTCCTATTTTCCCAATCCAATGATGACTGTTTCATGTGCCATTCGGATCCTACCTTTTCAACCGTGCGTAATGGTCACAAAATCTCTTTATATGTCGATTCAGACAGGTTCTCCAAATCGGTCCATAAAGATTTAAAATGTGTAGATTGTCATTCTGATATAAAAGAGCTACCCCACCAGGAAAATCTGAAACCGGTTGACTGTGGCCAATGCCATACTGAAGAAGAAAATAAATTTGCTGCAAGTATTCATGGACAGGCATTAAAAAGGGGTGCCCCCTATGCGCCAACCTGTTTTGAGTGTCATGGGAACCATTATATTCTTCCCCCATCGAATGATAAGTCCCAGGTCTATAAGATGAATATTCCCGCACTTTGCGGGAAATGTCATCGGGAAGGAGCACCGGTTGCCAGGGTTTATAATATCCCCGAAAAAGATATTTTAACAAATTATTCGGAGAGCATCCATGGCGAGGGATTGTTCAAAATGGGTTTGATGGTTACAGCCACCTGTAATAATTGTCATGGTAATCACCTGATTCTTCCGGCTACCGATCCAAAATCCTCCATTGCTCCCCAGAATATTGCACAAACCTGTATGCATTGCCACACCCGGATTGAACAGGTTCATAAAAAAATAATAAAAGGGGCTCTATGGGAGCAGAAACCAGGTGTTGTCCCGGCTTGCACGGATTGTCATCTTCCCCATAAAATTAGGGCTGCTGTTCAAATTTCTGAAGTATCGGATCAGAGCTGCTTGAAATGCCATGCCAAACCGGATATACACAAAGTGGTTAATGATAGTACAATATCAATGACCGTCAGTAAAGCAGATATCCAGAATTCTGTTCACAAAAATATCCCCTGTGTTTCCTGTCATACGGATATTTCTCCCAAACATCCCCGTCCCTGTGATACTGCTGGTCGTGTGGATTGCGGGAATTGTCATGCGGAAACAGCGGAGAAATATTTTGAAAGCGATCACGGTAAAGCTTATACAGATAAAAATCCTGAAGCACCATATTGTACCTATTGCCATGGAACGCACTTAGTTCTATCCCAATCTAATGATAAAGCGAAAATCTACCGAACCCATATTCCGGCCCTGTGCGGGGATTGTCACGCTAAATTAACTCAACAATCCGATTCAGTGGCGCAGAAGCAGGGATCAGTGTTGATGGATTATTCCCGAAGTGTTCATGGGGTGGGGCTGGTAAAAATGGGACTTCTACCCAGTGCCGTATGCACGGATTGTCATTCAACTCATTACATTTTAGGGAGTCAAAATACTGAGTCTACTATCTACTATAAAAATATTCCCGCCACATGTGGTACCTGTCATAAGGGTATTTATGAAAAATATATTTCCAGTATTCACAGTTTTACCCAAACGAAGACAGATAAGGCATTACCTGTATGTGATAACTGCCATTCAGCCCATCGAATCCAGTTCGTTCAGCTGGATCCTTTTATGAAAGAGGTCACCCAAATATGCGGATCCTGTCATGAGAGGCTGGCCAGTTCATATTTCCAGACCATTCACGGGAAGGCGTATTTACTCGGATATTTAAATGCGGCTAAGTGTTCGGATTGTCATGGAGCACATCATATTTTGTCTGTCAATAATCCGAATTCACGGGTAGGAATTCTTAACATTGTAAGTACCTGCCGGCAGTGTCATGCCGATGCCAACCGGCGGTTTACCGGCTATCTGACCCATGCTACTCATCACGACCGGGCCAAATATCCGGTTATGTTTTTTGCTTACTGGGCCATGCATATACTTTTAATTAGTGTTTTTCTCTTTTTTGGAATCCATGCAATCTTATGGCTTCCCCGCTCACTCAAACGGCATCGCGAGAAAGAGAAAGCCAGCGCCAGTGCCGGTCCCCAAAGATATTATATTCAGCGTTTCACCACCGGTGAGCGATTAATCCATCTTTTTGTGATAATAAGTTTTATGACACTGGCCATTACCGGAATGATGCTCAGGTTTGCCGGATCAGGCTGGGCGGATTTTATTGCTGAATTTGTTGGTGGTGTTAAAACGGCCGGTATACTTCATCGGATTGCGGCAGTCATTACCTTCGGATATTTCTTTACTCACATCGCAACATTAATAAGGTTTAAAATTCGAAATAAGATGTCCTGGAGACAGCTCATTTTCGGTCCCAATTCCATGTGGTTTAAAATAAGAGATATAAGGGAATTCTGGCAATCCTTAAAGTGGTTTTTCGGACTTGGACCCCGGCCGGAATTTGGCCGATGGACATATTGGGAGAAGTTCGACTATTTTGCTGTGTTCTGGGGTGTAGCGGTAATTGGATTATCCGGGTTAATGCTGTGGTTCCCGGAATTTTTCACCCTGTTTTTGCCGGGCTGGTTGATCAATGTGGCGGTCATCATCCATAGTGATGAAGCCTTGCTGGCGGTTGGTTTTATTTTTACCATACACTTTTTTAATTCGCATCTTAGACCGGAATCATTCCCGCTCGATCCGGTTATTTTTACCGGGCTGGTTCCACTTGAAGATTATAAGCAGGATCGGCCGGCAGAATATGAGGCTTTAAAGAAAACCGGGGAATTAAAAAAGAAGGTCGTCCATTCCGATATCTCACCCAGGAAAATGCTATACATCAGAATCTTCGGATTTGTTTTTCTGACCACTGGAATCGTTTTAATTATATCCATCATTTTAAGTATGCTATTGGGTTATCAATAGATTTATTTTCCGAGAATTTTGAGTAGATTACTTTCCTTTTAGATCAAAATCACTTAGAGAATTTTAATCGTCATTTATTTGGCAGTTAAATTATTTTGGTCGGAATTTAGCGCATTACCATCATTTCAGATTCACAATTTTTGACAAATTCAAACTTAAATGTGTTTGGCTATTGACAATTTTGAAAAATTTTATATATTATTTCAGTTATTTTTACCCTTGGTGTGATACACTCAATTAACTAAATAAGGCACCTTCACTGCAGCACAATAATTGTATCTGTCTTTCAAATCAATTTTTATCGATGGTTTATTATTTAGTCATCCATTTTTAGTATAACTGAAATTCCACGGTCACCTGAATAAGCTTGTGACCTTTACATAATTATATATAGGGTTTTCCATTAGGTCTGAATTGTTAGTTGGTTTCTCATATTTGTTTTCGCGGCGATGGCTTACTTGTCGGAAGGCTCATATATCATTAAATGTCATTCAATGAGGGAAAATTCTGTTGGAATTTTTTGGATGTTTTGTCACTAATAGAGATAAAAATAAAGTATCTATGGTTCTTTGATCAGGAATTGCTGCTAAATGAGTCCTTCTACTAGAAAATCAAAAAGTAGCTCTGAATCGGACCGATTGAAAAAAATCGAGGCCAGGCTGGACCGTATTGAGGCCTATCTAAAGTTGAGACCGACTGATCATGCAGTTGAGGAAAGCGCACCCTCACTCTTTCCGGAAAATATGTCCGAGACCATGGATACCCTGGAATTCCGCATCGGACAATACTGGTTTGCCAAAGCCGGAATTATCGTATTGGCATTGGGGATCGTTTTTCTCATGACGTTTCCATATCAGGGGTGGCCATCATACTTTCCGAGTCTGATTGGGTATATTCTGGTCGCCGGTATTCTGGCCCTTTCTCATTTTTGGAGAGGGACCCTGGCATTTATTTCCCGCTATTTACTTGGTGGTGGATTAATCTTGCTTTATTTTGCCACGCTACGACTTCATTTTTTCTCGGACCATCCGACACTGGCAAACAATGCCCTTTTTCTCGCCCTTTTGATTTTGGTTGTGTTAGTAAGCCTGTTCATTGCCGTTAAAAGAAAATCGGTTTACCTGTCTTCGCTTATCCTTACCCTTGGTTATGTGACTGCAGTGGTTTCTGAAAATTCGATAATTCTCTTTTTGATCCTTACCCTTTTGTCTGTTGCCGCTGTATATCTGAAATTGAATTTCAAATGGGAAGGTATATTTATCTATGCTATAATTCTGACCTATTTTTTTCATTTGATCTGGTTTATCAATAATCCTTTTCTTGGCAACCGGATTCAGCTGGTTTCTTCACCTGGTATCAACACCTATTTTATCCTTCTCTATGCAATTATATTTGCCCAGGGAAATTTATTGAGAAATAGAGATATCCCGGAAAATAATTTTGTCATTATCAGCACTTTTCTCAACAGTTTTGGCGCCTATGGTTTGTACCTTTTGATAACTGTTACTAAATTTTCATCCCATTTGGTTTTTTCACACCTGCTGGCATCCATCGTTTTTTTATCTCTATCCATTGTTTTTTGGATGAAAGAGAAAAGTAAATTTTCCACCTTCTTTTTTGCTATTCTCGGTTATTCTGCATTGAGTGTAGCTATTATCGCTCACTTTAAATTGCCGAACTATTTTATCTGGCTATGCTGGCAAAGTTTACTGGTTATCACTACCGCGCTGTGGTTTCGGTCCAAAATAATTGTCCTGGCCAATTTTGTTATTTTTGTCATCATCTTTCTGGCATACGTCATGATTTCAATTCACGTCGGTTTGGTAAGTATCAGTTTTGGTCTGGTCGCTCTGCTGAGCGCCAGAATTATGAACTGGCAAAGGCATCGCCTCGAACTAAAAACCGAGTTGATGAGAAATGCCTATTTAGTAATGGCTTTTGTGGCGATCCCTTATGCGTTGTATCACTCATTACCTGGCCGGTATGTAAGTTTGTCCTGGGTTGGGGTGGCGGTGTTTTATTACTTTTTAAGCCTGATTCTAAAAAATAAAAAATACCGCTGGATGGCACTTTTCACCCTGTTGCTTAGTATCCTTTATATTTTTGTTATTGGGATTATTAAACTGGAACCGGTCTATCGAATTGTTTCCTTTATTGTGCTTGGGATTGTCTTGATAATCATATCCATAAGTTACACAAAGATTAAAGCGAAAAGGGAAACTGACCAGACCAATTCTGGATCGGGGGAGAAATAGATTCTTGTTAAACTTGCCGGAAATCAGGACTAAATTAAAACAGGTTTAAATAAATGGGAAATGATATGGCTGAACAAAAAACGAGTCGCAGAAAATTTTTAAATTTTATCATTGGAGGTGGTCTGTTGGGGTGGATTGCCAGCGTGGTATATCCCATTTTTTCTTATCTAATACCTCCTAAGATACCAGAGGCCGTGGTAAATTCGATTAAAGCGGGAAAAGCAACTGATTTTCCATCAAACAGTGGTAAAATTGTGAAATTCGGGCGCAAGCCGGTTATTTTAATTAGAACGGATACTGGTGAATTTCGCGCATTCACCGCCACATGCACCCATCTGGATTGTATTGTTCAATACCGGCAGGATATCAAACAAATCTGGTGTGCCTGTCATAATGGAATATATGATTTGAATGGACGGAATGTTTCGGGCCCTCCCCCCAGGCCACTTGATGAGTACAAGGTTAATATCATAAATGACGAAATTGTGATTATAAACGAATTAGGTTAAAATTATGAAAACGATGGCAAAAAATCTTTATGGATGGCTGGATGAACGGTTTGATATATCTCCGCTTATAGACTTCATGTCCAAGAAAAATGTCCCGGTTCATCGGCATATGATCTGGTATTATATGGGTGGGGTAACCCTGTTTTTATTTATCGTCCAGGTGATGTCCGGAATTTTGCTTTTATTTTATTACAAACCTGGTGCAGATAGTGCCTACGAAAGTATGCGGTTTATTTTAACCAAGGTAAACTTTGGCTGGTTAATTCGCTCAATTCATAGCTGGTCTGCTAATTTAATGGTCTTCTTTGCTTTCGTTCATATGTTTAGCACCTACTTCACTAAAGCATATCAGAAGCCAAGGGAAATAACCTGGGTGACCGGATTTGTTTTACTGGCTTTAGCTTTGGGATTCGGTTTTAGCGGATACCTGCTTCCCTGGAACGAATTAGCCTTCTTTGCTACCAAAGTTGGTACGGATATTGTCGGGGCAATCCCGCTTATCGGGAAACCAATTATGATGGTATTAAGAGGTGGCGAGGATGTTACCGGTGCTACGCTTACCCGATTTTATGCCTTCCATGTGGCCATGTTGCCGGCAATATTTACCGTATTACTCGGATTACATTTGGTGTTTATCCAGCGGCAGGGGATGAGCGAGCCGGAAGAATTAGCCAGGTTACCTGAAGGTCAGAAAAAGTTTATGCCCTTTTTCCCAAATTTTGTTTTACGCGATGCATTTCTCTGGCTGGTTGTGCTGAATATTTTATTATTCCTGGCGGTATTTTATCCCTGGGATCTGGGTTTTAAAGCGGATGCATTTGCTTCCGCACCGGCCGGAATCCGGCCTGAGTGGTATTTTATGTTTATGTTTCAAACCTTAAAGTTCCTGCCTGGTCATATCCTTTTTCTGGAGGGTGAACTGGTTGGTATTCTCTTCTTTGGTATTGCCGGAATTGCCTGGATGTTAGTCCCATTTTGGGATATTAAGAAAAAATCCGAATCAAACTTTAATCCAATGATGATTATTGGTTTAATTTCATTGTTATTCATTATCATTATGACCATTGTCGGTTATCTAATTTAAAGGGTTTATCAGATGAAAAAATTTAAATCAATAATTTTATTCTCTGCCGCTTTATTTTTTATTTCAAATACAAATTCTATCCTGGCGGATATACCAGCCCCACTATTGGAGGAGGATCATTGTGTAGCCTGTCATCAGGAAATGGAATTGTTGCCGGAAGATTTCCAGGATTATGATTCTCATCTTCAGATAGGTTTATCCTGCTCGGGCTGCCATGGTGGGGATCCAAGTTCGGAGGATCCGGAAAAGGCGATGAGCCCAAAGGAAGGTTTTATTGGGGTACCAACTAACAAAGCAATCCCGAAATTGTGTGGGAAATGCCATTCCAATATCGATTTTATGCGAACATATCAGCCTCGAATTCCGACCGATCAGGTTCAGCAGTATTTTACCAGTGTGCATGGGAAGCAGCTTTTAAAGGGAGATGAAAAAGTGGCAGAATGTGCCAGCTGCCATACAGCCCATGCCATCGCCTCTGCCAAGGATGCCCGCTCAAGTGTTTATGCATTGAATGTACCCAACACCTGCAAAAAATGCCATAGTGATCCTGACTATATGAAGGGTTATCATATTCCCACCGATCAATATGAGAAATTCGCCAGAAGCGTCCATGGAAAGGATTTGTTAGAGAAAGCGGATACCGGTGCTCCGGCATGTAATGATTGTCATGGCAACCATGGCGCGGCTCCTCCGGGCGTTGAGTCGGTTGCCCATGTCTGCGGTAATTGTCATGTCAATAATATGAACTATTTTGAAGCAAGCTCCATGGCCGAGCCGTTTGCTAATCTAGATATTCATGCCTGTGAACAGTGCCACGGTCATCATGATGTTGAAAAAACCAGTGATGATATGGTGGGAGTTGGTGAAAATTCTGTCTGTACCCAATGTCATAGCAGCGGTGATGCCGGATACCAGGCAGCACAGGAAATGAATCAGTCTATAACAGAATTTGTTAGTGACTATAATCAAGCTGAAGCCCAGCTAAAAGATGTCCAGCAAAAAGGTATGGATGATGTGGATATTTTATATTTATTGCAAGAAGCCCATCAAACCTTAATTCATACCAGAACTTTAGTTCATACTTTTAGCCCCGATAAAATTGATGAAAAAACCTCTGAAGGTATAAAGAAAACCTCAGAGGCAATGGATCTGGCAAAAAAGGAGATCAGGGACTACCATGTCAGACGCCGGGGTTTTGGGATTGCTACTTTGTTTATAACGATACTGGTGATTGCTTTATTCTTTAAGATCAAAGGAATGGAAAAGAACCAGAAAAAACAGGATTAATTTTTTCGATCAGAAAATCGAGTTAGTAATTTATTATACTTTGAAATTAATCGTGACACAGATGTCACACGTGCGGCAGCAGTGTCTCAAATCTGTTAACCCATGTAAAATAAGATTTTAACTTAAATTATTAATCAAGTGGGGCATAGTTGTCCCAATTTATCTTCCCTGAATCCAGAGATAAATCTGGTTTAACTTCATAATATCTATATATTTATTAATAGAGTCCCTTTTTGGCATAACTTATGCGTTAGTGCAGAGGGAATATACTTTTCGGGAAAAATGAACAAAGTATTGGTTCTCTCTCAGGACAAAACTCTTTTTCAGCGGGTTGAAGGAGAAATTGTATCCAAGGATTCCATCCGTCTCTATACATTTACCAATAGCCTGGACCTTATAAAATATTATCTGGCAAACTATGCCTCCCTTATATTACTCGATGCAGATATTGTTAAGAGTGATGTTCTGAAACTCATTGAAATTATTCACAATATTAACCAGGAAGCAAAATTAATACTTTTAATCTCTCCGGAAAATATGTCCATTTGTTCTTCAGCACTTTCATTGGGGATTCTTTCTTACCAGGTTAAACCGGTTTCTCCCGAAAATATGGTGGAATTAATTTTTTCGGTCCTGCAAAACCCAATTGACTCCCATTAGTTTCCTTTATAAATATTTCTAAACTTATTCAGTCTTATCTGCTTTTTCTTTTAATCCAAATTAGATTTCACCTGGATTGATTCTTTCCAAAAATGCGGAACTTGTAATCAATAATTTTAATTGAGATTTAAGGAAATTATATCTATTTTTCCGTGCTTTAAAAATGAAATAATGGATTGGTAATGTCATCCTTACTAAATAAGTGGTTTCAAAAATTTCAGTCGTTAAAATTCCGGTTAATGGCACTTATAACAGTTATGTTGATTGTTGTGGTCGGCCTTCCGGTAGGATTTTTTATTTATGAGTTGGATGACAACTATGAAGAATTTTCCAAGAATTTGATTGAAACTGCCAGTCAGGTAGTTTACCAGTTCATCTATGATGGAATGATGAGAAATGATTCATTGCTCATTCAGCAAAATCTGAAATTACTTGCCCTAGACCCGAGCATTCACTTAGTTCGAATATATGAACCACACGGTCGGATTGTCTTTTCCTCCGGCGAAACAGAGATCAATAAAAATGTTAAAGATCTGGCGGAATATTTTGATTTTAACAAGGGTGTTTCCAATGAGATGGAATCATTCGTGAGAAAAGATAATATTTATGCCCATCATCACCCAATATATGTCCAGGAGGAATGTCAACCCTGCCACACCGATGTCGGATCAGTCATCGGTATTTTGGATGTTCAAGCGGGTTTTACCAGCTCGGATCAAATGTATCGTGCGTCAAAGAATCTGGCCATATTTGGTGGAGCAGTCATAATTGTGATACTCTGGATTTTGCTTAATTTGCTTTATCAATCTCAGGTGGAATCGCGACTCAAAGTAATTATGTCGGGTTTTGAAAAACTATCCAAAGGAGATTTTAATAGCAAAGTCAAAATGCCTGGTCGCCATGAACTGGCGGTTCTGGCTGATAAATTCAATAAGATGATTGAGAATCTGAAGTTGGCCCGATTTAAGGAAGATCAATTCATTCAGGAAAAACTGGAGCGGGCAGATCGGTTAGTTACTTTGGGTGAGGTAGCAGCCGAAATAGCCCATGAAGTAAATAATCCGGCAGGGATCATACTTTCCCGTGCAGAAATTTTAAAAGAGGAAATAATTGAAAAAAATCCTGATCACCCAGGTTTGGAAGATTTGGATATTATCATTCAACAGACCGAAAAAATAGCTGAAACCACGCGAAGCATTCTTCACTATTCCCGCAAATTACCGCAAGATTATGCGAAAACAAATCTGGGAGACCTTATTAATCATTCAATAAAAATTCTTGAGCCGAGGATAAAAAAGTCCAAGGTCAAAATCAATATCAATAAACCGGAAAGTGATTTATATGTATGGGGTAATTTTAGTCAGCTTGAACAGGTATTCTGTAACTTGATAAATAATAGTCTCGATTTTATTCAACCGGGAAAAGGCCTTATTCAAATCTCTATCGAAAAAGATAAAAATAACGGAAAACCAGAAAGTCACCACATTATCTACCAGGATAATGGACCCGGGATACCCGATGAGTATCGTGATAAAATATTTTCACCTTTTTTTACCACTAAGCAGGACGAAAAGGGAACTGGTCTGGGGTTGTTCATTGTCAAAAATATTCTGGTAAATCATAAAGGATCGATCAGAATTGATGAAGCAAATCGAGAGGGTGCACGTTTTGTAATTGATCTGGAGGCGTATAATGGAAAATCTTGAGATTCTGGTTGTGGATGATGAACCGGAAATGCTGGTTAGCTATAGAAAGATATTAAATCGGGCGGGTTATAAAATAGCAACTGCAAATAGTGCAGAAACGGCTTTATCCAAATTACAAAATAGTGATAAATTTTCACTGGTTATTTGTGATTTAAAAATGCCCGGTATGGATGGACTTCAATTCCTGTCGCTCCTAAAGGAGAAATTTCCCCATATGCCTTTTATTATGGTGACCGGTTTTGGCACCATGGAAATTGGGATTGAAGCGGTTAAGAAAGGTTCTTTTGATTTCATCGAGAAACCCTTTACCAGTCAAAAACTGCTAAAATCTGTTGAAGAAGCATTGGCTCATATTATTCCTGATAATCAGGTAGAAGAGGATGTCGATGGATTTGATAATATCGTTGGCAAAAGTTCGCAAATGCTAAAAATTTTTGAACTGGTTAAAAAGGTTTCTTACGGAAATGCCAATTTGTTAATAACCGGTGAAAGTGGTGTAGGAAAGGAACTTATCGCCAGAAGTATCCACAAGCATTCCCTGCGCAGAAATCATCCCCTTATTCCAATAAACTGTGGCGCGCTACCGGAGCAGTTGTTTGAAAGTGAACTATTCGGATATGAGAAGGGTGCCTTTACCGGTGCATTCCAGTCCAAACCTGGATTGGTAGAACTTGCCAATGGCGGCACATTATTTCTGGATGAAATTTGTGAAATGCCTCAAAATCTGCAGGTAAAAATGTTAAGGATGTTGGAAGAAAGGAAAATCAGAAGAATTGGCGGCCAAAAGGAAAGCTCGGTGAATGTAAGGATTGTTAGTGCGACCAACCGTAATCTGGAAACGGCACTCACCCAGGGATGGCTCAGGGAGGATTTCTTTTACCGGATAAATACCATTCAGATTCATATCCCACCGTTACGGGAGAGAGTAGAAGATATACCATTATTGGTTCAACATTTTTTAAATGAATTTGAACGAAGGTATGATCGAAAGATTCTGGGTATCCAGGATAAAGCTGCTGAAATTATAGAAAATTATCAGTGGCCGGGTAATGTCCGTGAATTGCAAAACGTAATCGAACGCACCTATTATCTGGCCACACCACCGGTTATTAAAGTAAATGATCTGCCATCATATCTAATTAGCAATCGGCAGAATGGTGGGTCGGAAGACTGGATAAATCTGTCCTACAAAGACGCCAAGGATAGAGTGGTCGAAAATTTTGAAAAAAATTATCTTCTGATACAATTGAAGAAAAATGACTGGAATATAAGCCGTACGGCGGATTCCTGCGGAATTGACAGAAGAACCATCCACCGCTTGATCAATAAATATGAATTAAAATTAGGCCACTAAAATCCTTCCGCAGTATATCTCCTCTAAAATGCGACAGCAATGTCCCACTGTCACTTCAGTGTCACGAACTAAATATATCTATAATAAACATAGAGTTAACAGTACTATATAGATATCTCAAGAGACATCCTTGTCCCACTGTGCTTTTAACTCGTTGAAATAAATCTTTATAACCCCATGTTTTATAAAGGATTGGATGATTGGATATACCATGGCATAGAATTTGTGATTATTAAAACGATTAATTATCTGTAAGGAAATAACTTGAAAAATCAGAATTCTAACTAAAAACGGAGGTTGTTTTATGAAAGGTAAAATTAAAGCTCACCACGTTGTCCTGGCATTCATGCTCGCTCTGTTTCTGAGCTTCATGTTTTTCAGTGGCTGCGGAGAGGAGACCAAAACCGTGACCAAAACAGTGCATGATACACTTACTGTCACAGATACCATGTATCTGGAAGTGATCCGGGTTGACTCCCCCTATGCCACCATGAGTAATCTTACTCAAGGGCAAACCGTAAAATTAACGGTGAAAGCCACAAAGCAGGCTATGGTTGGAAACCTGACATTCTACTGGTTTGCAGATGCAGGTCAACTGGATCAGACTGAAGGTGATACAGTTTCCTGGAAAGTCCCGGACGATGAAGGTGTTTACAAAGTGACTGTTCATGCCACTGATGGCGAGTATATTGGTATTGGTGTGGGGCTAATTGGTGTTGGGATGTATGTACCCACAGTTACACCATACTTTGTTGGTGGTCCCGGTTGTAATTGTCATCCCAATCTACTCGCTGATTGGGAAGAGACCGGTCATGCCGTGGCATGGGCGACATTACAGGCGAGTGGTCATGCAATGGCTTCTTGTAATCCCTGCCATACCGTACAGGATACCATCCCCGGTAATAGTGGTTTTAATGATGCCCCAATTGTTAAGTTTGAAAATGTGCAGTGCGAAAACTGTCATGGCCCGGCTTCTGACCATTTAGCTACACTTTCCCCTGATGATATCAAGATCAGTTATGATGTAATGGTTTGTGGTATCTGTCATAATGGTACACATCATCCATACCTGGCTGAATGGGAAGCATCAGCCCATGGACATGCGTTGGAAAATCATGGTGCTTCGAATCCAAGCTGTCAGGGTTGTCACGAGGGAGTCGGTGGTACGGTGCGTTTGTCTGAGGACTTAAGCACATTTTATGGAGGTGGAAGTATTGCACGTCCTGATACAACATTGCAACCGATTAATTGCATAACCTGTCACAATCCGCATAGTGATGAAAATCCAGGTCAAGTCCGGACAGTGGCCGATGTCCATTTAGTGGAAGCAAATGGCGAAAATCCTGTTGTAGTCGATGGCGGAGTAGGAAAGCTTTGTATGCAGTGCCATCATGCCCGCCATAGCGCGGAGGAACAGCTTGCAGAAGGTGATGCTCATTTTGGGCCTCATCCAAGTACCCAGGCTGATATGCTGGCCGGTAATACTGGTTATGAGGGTGTGGCTGGTGCAGGATTTGATTGGGGCAGGGCAATTCATTTATATGTCGAAAACAGTTGCAAAACTTGCCATATGAATGAACAAGAGTTCAGTCAATTTGGTGCAGCTATAGTTAATCATGTCTTTGAGCCAACCGTAGAGGCTTGTGCATACTGCCACGGTGAAATAAGTGATTTCAGTGATATTCCGGCAGCAGCTGATTTTGATGGTGATGGAGTCGTTGAAGGGTTACAAATTGAAGTAGAAGGACTATTAGACTCACTGACTCATGCTTTAGTCCTTAGTGGTTTGGATACTACAGGTGGTGTGGCCAGTGCTTTAGGAGATGATTCCATATCGACTTATGCCCAGCGGGAAGCCGGTTGGAACCTGGTATTTGTGGAAGACGATGGAAGTATGGGTGTTCATAATCCACGTTATGCTATTAAATTATTGCAGCAGAGTTATTACTATTTAATGGGTTCGTTGCCGAAGAATGCTGCAATTCTTAGAGGTGATGAGAAGGTAGTAGCCTGGTAAGTTGTGATTAAGAAACATGATGTTTCTTAAAATGAAAACCCTCCCGGGTATTTTGACGGGAGGGTTTTTTATTTTTGTAGTGGATATTATTTTCTGATCAGAAAAATAATGACGGTTATAATTGATACGAGGCTTAGTATAATCATGATTAGGTCTGGCATGACTTTAAAATTTTTTGTAATGGTCATCACAAATCTGCCTCCCAGTAGAAGGGCAATTAAAATGGCAATAATTGCCGAAAATACATTTCCCTTAAATATTCCATATGAAGAAGCCACTAATATTAATCCGGAAATGACTCCGGCCAAAAGGGACGGGAGACTTCCGGCCTTAAAATAGCCGATTAGACCACCGGTAATACTAAAAAGGCCAAAAACTAATACCATTATCACAGCTGTATTCATTTATTTCTCCTCTAACTTTTTTGTTAATCAAAAGGTCTTAACAATTGTGATCCCAAAATTATTCATTATATTTAATAACAAGCTGATAGTTCAATTTTAATTATATAGACCAAATCTTCAAAACCATTTTTAGCGATAGGTGAATGAATTTTAATATAAATGAAATTAAAGAAAGACTCGAAAAAGTAAAAGTAATCTATACGGATGTAGATGGCACCTTTGTTCATGATGGTTGTTTGTTTTGCACCAAGTATGGTTTTACTTTAAAAAATGCTTCAGCCATATATGATTTACTCTCCGCCGGAGTTGATATTGTAATGACTTCGGGGCGGGAGAAGGAAAAACTTAAAGACACCGCCCGACTGCTTGGTTTTAAAAACTATATTGCTAACTTGGGCATTGAGATTGTTTATGATCAGGGGCAGAAAGTTATCACCAATTTCGGGGTAGACCTGCCGGATCGGGAGAGCCTGAAACTCTGGATTAAGCAGACCGGTGTCGTGGCACATATCTTTAAGATATATCATGGCAAAGTGATGTATTATAAACCCTGGTCAGATATACTTACAACTCATCATCTTCTGGTAGGCGAACTGGATTTTCCGGAGGTAAGCACTTTTATTGACCGGGAATATCCGGAAATCAGGATTATCGATAATGGTGCCGTTTCCGCCACTGAAATATTTAAACATCCTCACGCATATCATATTGTACCCAGACAAGTGGGTAAAAAATCGGCAGTTGCTATTGATAAACGAGAACGATCCTTGAAAAAAGAAAATCTTATTGGGATCGGTGACTCCATGGAAGATGTAAGTATTGCGGATGAAGTCGCTGTTTTTTTCCTATTGGACCCCACTGTCGTAACTGACAGAAAGAATGTCATATATATTAATAATGATGATAGTGGAGGATTCCATCGAATCGTTTCATTTTTAAAAAAGCAAAATTTAGTATGATTTTATTTATCATTTTTATTTGTGCTTAGAATTTAAGCAAGAGACCTTGATGGTGGGAAGAGAGAGCATCATCACAGGAAAAATAAATGAAGTGTACCGAGAAGAGTGGATAACTCTTTTTAAAATTATCCGGCTATTAAACAACCGGGTGAAAATTCCCGATTTGATTAGAATCTACTATTTGGTCGATTTCTTTGTCCCACCGGTTTTCTTACGAGTGGTTTGTTTTGAAGTTGAAGATTCTTCTTTGATTTCAATTTCTTCCGGTTTACCATCAGGCAGAATAATCCAGGCAATGACATAGGTAATCAATACCGGGAAAAATCCCGACAACAGGAAAAGTAATACCGCACCAAGTCTTAATAAATTAGCATCGATATTTAATAATTCACCGAGTCCACCCATAATCCCGGCAATTTTCCGATCTGTTTTTGAACGATATAGCTTTTTCATTCCTCTTTTCCTTTCTCATTCACTTCTTCCTGTACATTGCTGGTTCCCGAATCAAATGATTTAGTTCTATTGCGGAAAAGTAGATATATGCCAACAGCAATCAGCAACAGAGGCCAGAAATACCGGAATGCTTCCCGTCCCGACCAGAATAACAGGGCTAACAAAGTTAAAATAGAGGCTGGAATTAGCAATCCTTTTTCATGGGGACCAAAAAGGTACATGAAGAAAAATCCTAATCCGGGCCCCAATAAAAACCCGGGCCATAACAAGTCCATATAATACCAGCCATACAAGGCACTGTATTGGAACATAATTCCATACACCAGAAGGATAGTCCCAGGCATAAGTAGTCCGTATTCTTCTCTTTTAATTAACCAGCCTATCCAAAAAAGAAACCCGCCCACGATTAGTAACAATGGCCAAACAAACTCCCAATCGAAATAAAACCATCCCAGATTATGTCCTAAAAAAATTATACCCACGACGATCAGCAATATACCCCATACAAGTGATCTGGTTTCGCTGCGCATTACTCCTCCTTCTTAACAAAATAAGTTCATTTATTACCACTGACAAAAATTACGAGTTTTAATAAGAAATTGTTGCCCCAGCAAGTATTCCGATGAACCATTGAATTGAATTTCTCTTCCTGATTTTTCAAAATTTAATAAAACAAATTTAGAATAAATAGCATTCTCAACTATATTTATTATAATGTAAAAAGGAATTGAAGTGAAATGAACATCTGTTTCATTGAAAAGGAGAATTGATGGATCAAAAACAATTAGGAAAAGACGGCCCATTACTTACCGAAATTGGACTCGGAACCTGGGCGATTGGCGGACCATGGAGCTGGGGATGGGGACCGCAGGATGATAAGATTTCCATTAAAACTATCCACAGAGCTTTGGACAGGGGGATCAACTGGATCGATACCGCCGCAGCATATGGCCTGGGTCACGGAGAAGAGGTTGTAGGCAAAGCTCTGGAAGGTATTCGCAAGGAAGTATTTATTGCTACCAAATGTGGTCTGGTATGGAATGAGAAAAGACGGGTGAGAAATAATATTCAACCCGACAGTATTTTAGAAGAGGCTGAAGCCAGTTTGCGACGTCTCAATACGGATTACATAGATTTATACCAGATTCACTGGCCGGATGGGCAAACACCAGTGGAAAAAAGTTGGGAAGCTATGGTAAAATTAAAGGATCAGGGAAAAGTCCGTTTTATCGGGGTGAGTAATTTCGATAAATCCATGTTAGAAAAGTGTGAGAAGAACTACCATGTTAATTCGCTTCAGCCACCTTATAGCTTATTAAATCGGGAAGTTGAAAAAGAAATTCTTCCATGGTGTAAAGTTCATGGTGTAGGTGTTGTAGCCTATAGTCCGATGCAATCGGGTCTGTTGACCGACAGCTTCGATATTTCACGGTTGGCTCCGGATGACTGGCGCCATAAAAGTTCTTACTTTCAGGAACCCAATTTGAGTAAAAATCTGGAATTTGCCAAAAGGCTTGGTGAAATCGCGGCTCGGTATAATAAAACAGTTGCCCAGCTGGCAATTGCCTGGGTTCTGAACAATTCCGTGGTGAGCAGTGCAATCGTCGGGGCACGGAAACCGGAGCAGGTCGATGAAATAGTTGGCGGTGCAGCTTGGTCTATTACCCGGGAGGATCTGGATTTGATTGAAAATTTGAGTACGGAAATTCTGTAGAATTTAAAATGGTTTTAAAAGTCCTGGGTTGTCGGTGTGCTCGTTCCGTTGAAAACCTTAGCTTAAATCGAGAGGAAAGTATGGTTATTAAATCCATTAAATCAGAATATTTGCGTTATAAGACGCTTGCCGATAGCGCTATTTCTCAGATCGACGATAAAGTGTTATATCAAATTTTTGGTGAAGAGGGAAATTCGATAGCCATTATCATGAATCATCTCTCCGGAAATCTCATATCACGTTTCACCGATTTTCTGACCTCGGATGGAGAGAAACCATGGCGGCATCGGGATAAAGAATTCGAGGAAATTGAGGTCAGCAGAGATGATCTCATCCGGAGATGGAATCAGGCGTGGTCCGTATTATGGGGCCAGCTGGAAAACCTGAATAATGATCAATTGCAGTCCGAGGTTATCATAAGGGGCAAGTCCCTAACTGTGATGGAGGCGCTTCACCGGTCATTGGCCCATTACAGTTATCATGTGGGTCAAATTGTTTTTATTGCAAAATATAACCTGGGAAAAAAATGGCGATCTCTTTCAATACCCAGGGGAAAATCAGAAATCTATAATGCAAATCCGGATAAGGAAAAGAGTAAATTAGACTAAGAATAAACAGTTTACATTATTTAAACTAGAAAAAGCTGACAGCAATTTCGATCACAAAACATAAAGCGATTCTATATAAATTAAAATTATCAGGAGTAAGGCAGAGATGGAATTAGAATGGAATATGGTTCA
>CAZTXJ010000014.1:0-11435 GCA_964617285.1 uncultured Calditrichaceae bacterium
CTAAATTCATTTAAATATCTACTCTAATTTGTATCATAATGCCTTATAATTAACTCATCAGATTGATTGGTAAGGACAACAGTGATACTTTTATCCAAATTATTACTCAGGAGGCATGTGCTCTCATGGAAAATGTTTTAACTTTTTTGAAGAATGTGCTGGGAAAAGATGGTTTTGAGAAGTTAGAAAAAATAAAGAACAGCCACCTCAATGAATTCATTGCTAATTATATAAAACTATGTAATCCGGCACGTGTATTTGTCTGCACCGATGCCCCTGAAGATTTGCAGTATATCCGGGATAGCGCTATCCGTAACGGTGAAGAAACGCCCCTGGCGGTCCCGGGACATACCGTTCATTTTGACAATTACAAAGACCAGGCCCGGGATAAAAAACATACCCTGAATTTGATGCCAAAAGGAGAGGATCTGGGATCGGATATCAGCACCGGGGACCGGGAGGACTGCCTGAGTGAAATTCAGGATATCCTCAAAAATATTATGCAGGGAAAAGAGCTGTTTATCCGCTTCTTTTGCCTGGGACCGACCAACTCGACGTTTTCCATTCCCGCGGTGCAATTAACCGATTCTGCCTATGTGGCCCACAGTGAAGATTTGTTATATCGGCAGGGTTATGAAGAATTTGTCCGGCAGGGTCCGGAAGCCCGCTTTTTTAAATTTGTTCATTCGCAGGGAGAGCTTGACGAAAATAAAACCTGCAAGAATCTCGACCAGCGGCGGGTTTATATGGATCTGCAGGACAAAATTGTCTATAGTACCAATACCCAGTATGGTGGTAATACCATCGGTTTGAAAAAACTAGCCATGCGACTGGCCATCAAACGCGGATCGGAAGAAGGGTGGCTTACCGAACATATGCTGATCATGGGCATTCACGGACCAAAGAACCGGGTGACTTATTTTACCGGGGCATTCCCCTCCCTCTGCGGCAAAACCTCTACCGCCATGCTGGAAGGTGAAAGCATCGTGGGTGACGATATTGCTTATCTAAGAAAAGATAATGGGGAGGTGAGGGCGGTAAATGTGGAAAGCGGAATTTTCGGGATCATCATGGGAATTAATTCGAAGGACGATCCCATTCAATGGGATGCCTTGCATTCCCCCAATGAACTGATTTTTTCCAATGTTCTGATTACCCCGGATAAAAAACCCTACTGGATCGGAAAAGACGGTAAAGTTCCGGAAAAAGGGATAAATCACAGCGGGGAGTGGTGGCCCGGAAAAACTGATGAAAATGGGAAGGAGATTCCTGCCTCCCATCCCAATGCCAGATTTACCATCGCTTTGAGCGCCATGCGCAACCTGGATCCTATTGCCGAAGATCCCAAAGGTGTGGAAGTAGGCGGGATTGTCTATGGCGGCCGGGATGCGGATACCTCGGTGCCGGTGGAGGAGTCCTTCAGCTGGAATCATGGTATCATAACCAAGGGTGCTGCTCTGGAGTCGGAAACAACAGCGGCTACCCTGGGCAAAGCGGGGGTACGGGTATTTAATCCAATGTCCAACCTGGATTTTCTATCCATCGCGGTTGGAAAATATGTGGAGAGCAATTTAAAATTCGGAGAGAAACTAAAGAAGCCACCGGCTATATTTTCGGTAAATTATTTTCTTTTGGATGAAGCAGGTAAATTTCTCAATGGTAAGAACGATAAAAAGGTTTGGTATAAGTGGATGGAATTGCGGGTTCATGGGGATGCGGAAGCCATTGAGACGCCTACCGGCAGAATCCCGGAATTCAAAGATTTAAGAAGGCTGTTTAAGGAAATCCTGAATAAAGATTTTACCGAGACGGATTACCGGCAACAGTTTACCATTCGGATTAAGGAAAATCTTGCTAAAATCGATCGGATCGAAAAAATCTATCGGGGCATAGCCGATACACCTGACCTGTTATTTGAGGAACTGGAGAAACAGCATCAGCGATTGATTTCCGCACAAAAGAAATTTGGGGACTATATTTTACCCGGGGATCTGCAGAGAAATAAATAAGCGATATAAACGCTACTATCAGATAATCGGTGGTTCCATATGGTGAGGAAAACACCTTGATTTTTCTGAGGTGTCCTTTTAAATTCAACGGCTTGTTTAAAGAAGAAAAATTTACATGACTCAGATTATTGCAATTGCCAATCAGAAGGGCGGCGTTGGGAAAACTACCACCGCGGTAAATCTTGCCTCCTGTTTGGCCGTTGCCGAAAAAAGAACCTTATTGATTGACATCGATCCCCAGGCCAATGCAACCTCCGGTATGGGAGTAGATACCCGCACACTGGAAACCAGTATTTATGATGTGATCATTAACCGGGAATCTGCCGGAACGGCGATCATGTCTACTAAAGTGCCCAATCTCGATATTCTGCCTTCTCACATCAATCTGGTGGGTGCAGAAGTTGAGCTGGTGCAGGTAATCGCCCGGGAACAGTTACTTCGGGAAGCGCTAAAACCGGTTTCACAGGATTTCGATTACATTATTATCGATTGCCCACCCTCTTTGGGGATTTTAACTTTAAATGCCCTTACTGCGGCCAACACTGTTCTGATACCAATCCAATGCGAATATTATGCCCTGGAAGGGCTCAGCCAGTTGCTAAATACAGTGCGGTTGGTGCAGAAACATCTGAATGAAAAATTGGAAATTGCCGGTGTCCTGCTGACTATGTACGATAACCGGTTGAATTTGTGTAACCAGGTAGCGGGAGAGGTGCGCAAATTTTTTAAAGATAAAGTCTATGATACGGTTGTTTCCCGAAATGTAAGATTAAGTGAGGCCCCAAGTTTTGGTCTGCCAATAATCATGTATGACGCCACATCCACCGGGGCAGCCAACTATATGAAACTGGCGGAGGAAATGTTAAATCATGAAAGCTAAAACCCGCTTAGGAAAAGGGCTGGATGCTCTCATTTCTGCACCAATAGAACGCTTAGAGCCCGAAATTAAAGCTGCGGTGCGGGAGATTGAGGTGGCGCTGGTTGAACCAAATCCTTTTCAGCCCCGGATGGAGATGGATGAGCAGGCTTTTGAGGAACTCAAAAAATCTATTAAGGAAAAAGGAATTATTCAACCCATCGCCATCAGACCCTGGAAGGATGGGAAATATCAGCTCATCGCCGGGGAGAGAAGGCTAAAGGCTGCAGTTGCCGTTGGTCTGAAAACGATACCATCATACATCCTGAATATCACCAGTGATGAGGATATGCTGGAGATTGCCCTGGTGGAGAATGTCCAGCGGGAGCATTTGAATCCCATAGATCTGGCAAAAGGCTACCAGCGGTTGATTGACGACATTCATCTGACCCAGGAGGAGGTTGCGGAAAAAATTGGGAAGGACCGGACGACAGTGGCGAACATTATCCGTCTGCTCAAGTTACCGGATAAAATTCAAAACAGTTTGAAAAAGGGAGAGATTAAAGAGGGTCATGCCCGGGCCCTGTTGGGTTTGCCGGATGAGTCTCAACAGTTAGAGCTCTGGCGGCAAATGGTTGCCAAAGGCTATTCAGTGCGGAAGGTGGAAGATGAAGTAAAGAAGATGCGTGCTGCCGGAACAAAATATATCCTGGAAAAACCAGCGCGTAAAAAGTCTCCTTTCATCAGTCGCACTGAGAACAAACTTCGGGAGAAATTTGGAACTCAGGTAAAGGTCAGGACCAAAAGGGATGGCGGATCCATCGAGATCCATTTTTATTCCCGGGAAGATTTGGATAGGATACTGGAACTGTTAGAAGAAATTAAGGTTTAGTTCTTTGATCAGTTTCCGATGATTAAATAGATTTGTATATAAAATTTTTGAGGTTTTTCCTTGGCCCACAAAAAACATAAAAAGAAGATTCTAAACATCCTGCTTATTCCGGATGATGAATCATCTCCCAAGGGATTTAAAGTACGTTACTCATTGCTCGTTGCCCTGTTAATCCTTTTAATTTTTGTATTTGTTGGTTTGGTAATAGGCTCAGTAACCTATGGTTCCTTGCTGCAAAAAGCCTACGAGAATATCAGCCTGAAACAGAAAAACGATCAATTGAGCCAGCAGCTGCAAAAAATGAACGAACTGTCCGGTGAACTGGAAAATCTGAAGGGACTCAGTCGCAAAGTAAAAAACAGCATTACCGGATATGTGAACCTGAGTACTGATGTAGAGGGCGAGCCGGAAGTTTCCGGGCAGGGTAAATCCAGCGATCAATCCTTGATTTCTGTCTACAACACTATTCCGGTAAAAGCACCGGTGAATGGATTTATCAGTCAGGAATATAAACAGAACCTGCACAATGGAATTGACATTGTCGCTTCTGAGGGTACCCCGATTGTGGCCGCAGGGAGCGGTAAAGTCCTATTTGCCGGCTGGACCCTGGATGGCGGAAATACCATCATTATCGGACATGGAGAGGGGTATTATTCCTACTACAAACATAATCTCAGAAATGTGGTTTATGAAAACCAGAATGTGGAGCAGGGGGAGGTAATTGCCTACCTGGGAAATTCCGGTCAGAAATCATTCGGACCCCACCTGCACTTTGAAATCTGGAAGAATGGCATTTCCATAGATCCCAGGACTTTGATCTTAGATTATAATAAATAGTTTTAACACCTATATAATTGAAGGGGAGATTTACTTTATGGCAGCCAAATTGAAAGATACAGGAAACGGATTCAAAAGCACCAATGAACTAAATTTTTTAGGTGAAGGAACCTATGTTGAAGGTACGGTGGAGACCAAAGGCAGTTTAAGGATAGATGGGCGGGTAAAAGGTGCGGTAAAGGCCGGCGATACCTTAACCATTGGGGCAAATGGAGATGTTTCCGGAGAAGTTCATGCCCGGATGGCAGTGGTTGGGGGCAGGGTTGAAGGAAATATACAGGTGGACGAAAAATTGGTTCTGGAAGCCAATTCCAAATTGGTTGGAAATTTAAAAGCCAAAAAGTTGGTAATTGACGAGGGTGCGGTGTTCCAGGGCAAATCCGATATGGGAATTCCAAAGGAATCAAAATCTTCCGCAAGTTCATTCTCTTTCCCGACTAAAGGAGAGGCCCAGAGTGAACCGGAAAAACCCGAATAAGAAACAATCCAAACAAGATAGTACCTCGAAGCATTCAGAAAATCTGGCAGAAGCCTACCGGAAAGTTGGTCCCTATCTGAATATAGGTGTCGTCTGGATGGCCTCTGTGCTCATCTTTACCTGGATCGGGATTACCCTGGATAAAAAATGGGATACCAAACCCTGGTTGACGCTAACCGGGGCGATACTGGGTATCATCACCGGATTTTATCATTTTATAAAAACCGTTCTCAGTCAAAAAGACTCAGATTCATAATACTGATGCTCTCGGTTTAGTCTTGTATCAGGGTAGGAAAAAATTGTCTTCATAAATCCTCTAAAACCTTAATCAAAAGGCCTATGCACTACACACAATTTTTAAAAAAGGGTTTTTATTTATTTACAATTTTTGCGATATTTTTAACCTTTTTAAACCTGAGTAGCATTGTTCAGGAAGGAATTGGTGCAGCATGGGCAGGTCTGATTATCAGCTTTTTTAATTTTCTGGTTGGGGCAGGAATTATTAGTTGGGGAATTGGGAAGAAGGACTCACAGTTTTATGGTGCTTTTTTTGGTGGGATGCTTTTCCGGTTCCTGATAATTTTTTTAGTGTTGTTACTGCTGGTTAAAAAGTTTAACCTTCACCAGTTGGCCTTGGTGATCTCACTTTTGCTGACATATTTTGGTTTTTTATTTTTAGAAATTTGGATATTGAACAAATATTCGGAAAGTAACGAAAGGAATAGATGACCAATTCCGACGTCGTAAAGGAAGCGGCCGAAGCGCACGGACAAACAGGGTTAGGTGATTTTATCATTCACCACATCAAGGATTCCCATGAGTGGAATGTGTTTGGCTGGCATATCCATTTACCGACTTTTCCACCCATTCATTTATTCGGATTGGAGATCGATCTATCCATTACCCAGCATGTGGTGATGATGTGGATTGTGTCCCTGTTTCTGATCCTGCTTTTCTGGATACTTTTCCGGAAAGAAAAATTAGTTCCCGGGGGCTTTGCCGGAACGCTGGAGAGTATCGTTCTGTTTATTCGGGATGAAATTGCCGTTCCCAATATCGGCTTAACTGACGGAAAGAAAATGACCCCGCTGCTCTCCACCATGTTCTTTTTTATTCTGGCCTGTAATCTTCTGGGGCTCATTCCCCTGTTTACCACGGCTACCGGCAACATAACTGTAACTGCTTCCCTGGCAATAATTACGTTTCTGACCACCCAGGTAATGGGGATGGTAAAAAATGGTTTCCTGGGCTATTGGAAAAGTATGGTTCCCCATGGCATTCCCTTTCCTCTTTTGTTTATCATTGTACCTATTGAAATATTTGGCATGTTTACCAAACCCTTTGCACTGGCTATGCGTCTCTTTGCCAATATGATTGCCGGTCATACGGTTATCTTTGCCCTGCTTGGATTAATTATTGCATTGGGGAGTGTCCTGGTATCACCATTTGCGGTCGGATTTGCAGTGTTTATCAATTTACTTGAAATATTAGTGGCTTTTATTCAGGCCTATATTTTTACCATGCTGTCGTCATTATTTATTGGAATGGCGATGCATCCGGAACATTAGATTATAAATATGAATCTATTAAAATTTAAACTGACTAAAGGAGGATGTAATGGGTGATCTGGCATTAGCGTATCTTGCGGCAGGCATTGGTGCTGCTATCGTGGCAATCGCGACGGGTTTAGGAATCGGAAGAATTGGAAGCGCGGCAATGGAAGGTACAGCCCGGCAACCGGAAGCTGCCAATGCGATTCGAACATCGATGATCATTTCTGCTGCGCTTATCGAAGGTGTTGCTTTCTTCGGCCTGGTGATCTGCTTTCTTTTAAGTTTGAAATAAGACTAACAGGATAGGATGACTTATGCTGCAATTAGAACCCGGAATGATGATCTGGACTTGGGTCACTTTCCTTTTTCTCTTTTTTGTTTTGGCTAAAATTGCCTGGAAACCACTTCTCAAAGCAGTAAATCAAAGGGAAAAAACAATTGCCGATTCCCTCAAGAAAGCGGATGAAGCGCAGACTGAAGCCGAGAAATATCTGGAGGAACAGCGAAAACTTCTGGAAGGTGCCCAGGATGAAATCCAGAAAATGCTGAAAGAGAACCGGGAAATGGCAGAAAAAATGAAAAATGAGATTATGGATAGCGCCCGGGAGGAAGCCCGAAAACTTCACGAGCGGGCCAGAGCGGATATTGAAAGGGAAAGTGAAGCTGCCATATTGGAGTTGAAAAAGCAGGTGGCTGATCTGGCAATCCAGGCGACATCATTTCTCATCCAGGAAAAACTGGATGCACAGAAGCATCGGAATTTGATTGATAATTATATCAAAGATTTAGAAAGAATTGACAAAAATTAGGGAATTAATTTTTGGTTAGATCGCGTGTCTCAAAAAGGTATGCCAGGGCCTTGTTCGAATTGGCCCGGGAGGAAAATCTTCTCCAGCAGGTGGAGAAAGATTTATCGGTGCTTGATCAATATTTAAAAGCTTCCGATGAATTCGAAAATCTGCTGGCTTCACCGGTGGTGCATGCAAACAAAAAAAGAGAAGTTTTTGAAGATCTGTTCGGAAAGCAATTTCATAATAAAACCATGGATTTTCTTAAGTTATTGCTTGAAAAAAACCGGGAATATCTGCTCCCTGAGATCATTGAATACTTTCATCAACTATTGGACGAAAAGAACGGAATTATTCGTGGTCAGCTCCTGACTGCTTATCCATTTAGCGAGGCACAGCTGGAATTGTTAAATAAGCATTTGAATCAGATCACGGCTAAAAAAGTCATTCTAACCCAGGACGTTGATAAGGAATTATTGGGTGGCTTTATTGTGCAGATGGATGATACGGTAATCGATTCAAGTCTAAAGAACCAACTTTTAAAATTACGGGAAAATTTGCTTTCCCCGGAAAATGGATAAATTGAAAAACTTGAGGTAGGCTCAATGGCGGTTGATGTAAAACCTGATGAAATATCCTCAATTCTCAAACAAAAACTTTCAAGTTTTGAGAAAGAAACAGATATATATGATGTCGGTACGGTACTGCAGGTGGGGGATGGAATTGCCCGCGTGTATGGTCTCACGAAGGTAATGGCCGGTGAACTGGTTGAATTTCCTCACGATGTGATGGGTTTTGTGTTAAACCTGGAAGAGGATAATGTTGGCTGCGTTCTGTTCGGCGAAGATTACCTGGTGAAGGAAGGTGATACCGTCCGGCGGACAAAAAGAATTCTGGAAGTACCGGTGGGTAAAGAACTGTTGGGCCGGGTAGTGACCCCGCTTGGTGATCCCAAAGATGGCAAAGGAACGATAAAGGCCAAACAATTTTTACCGGTGGAACAAAAAGCGCCGGGCGTGCTGTATCGGCAACCGGTGAAGGAGCCGGTCCAGACCGGGCTGAAGGCTATCGACTCGATGATCCCAATTGGCCGTGGTCAGCGGGAACTGATTATCGGCGACCGGCAAACCGGAAAAACAGCCATCGCGGTGGATACCATCATTAACCAGAAATCAACTCACGAGACGGATTCCCCGATTTACTGTATCTATGTTGCGATTGGCCAGAAGGCATCAACTGTGGCTAAAGTAGTGAAAACGCTGGAAGATTTTGGTGCTTTGGAATATACCATCATCGTTTCGGCTGATGCCAGTGAACCGGCACCTCTACAATATCTGGCTCCCTATTCCGGAGCGGCACTGGGTGAATATTTTCGTGATAACGGCATGCATGCCCTGGTTATTTATGATGATCTCAGTAAACACGCCTGGTCTTACCGGCAGGTGTCCCTGCTTTTGCGGCGTCCCCCGGGTCGGGAAGCGTATCCGGGAGATATTTTTTACCTCCATTCGCGTTTGCTGGAGAGAGCTGCGAAGATGAGTGATGAAAAGAACGGCGGATCATTGACCGCGCTACCGATCATCGAGACCCAGGCGGGCGATGTTTCCGCATATATTCCTACCAATGTTATATCAATTACCGATGGCCAGATTTACCTGGAACCAAACTTATTCTATTCCGGTGTGCGTCCGGCGGTTAATGCGGGTATTTCAGTCAGCCGGGTAGGAGGAAATGCCCAGATCAAAGCCATGAAGCAGGTTGCCGGCAGTCTCCGAATGGATCTGGCCCAATACCGTGAATTGGAAGCATTTGTCAAGTTTGGTTCGGATCTGGATAAAGCGACCCAGGCTCAGATCACACGTGGTCAGCGGCTTGTTGAAATTCTGAAGCAGGATCAATATGACCCAATGTCGGTAGCAAAACAGATCGCTATTATTTATGCAGGAACCGAGGGAATGTTGGATCAGATACCGGTTAAGAATGTCAGGAGGTTTGAAAAGGAATATTTGGAATTTCTGGATAACAAATATAAAAACGTTCTGGATCAGATTCAGAAAGAAAAAGAGCTTTCCGACGAATTGAAGGAGGCTCTGAAAAAATCTGCTGAAGAATTTATAAAGATATTCAAGGTGGAGGAGTAAACCGCTGTGGCCACGTTAAGGGGAATTAAACGGCGGATTGCCAGCGTTAAAAGCACGCAGCAGATAACCCGGGCCATGAAAATGGTTGCTGCGGCAAAATTGCGCAAAGCACAGGAACAGATCATGGCAGCCAGGCCCTATGCTTACAAAATCGATGAAATGATTAAACATCTGGTGGCCAAACTCGAGGTGATCACCGATCCGTTACTGGAAGTAAGACCTACCCAACGGGTCCTGATTGTCGCTGTTACTGCAGACCGCGGGCTTTGTGGTTCATTCAACACCAACATTATAAAAAGAGTACAGCATCAGATTGATGACCATAAGGATAAGGAAATTTCTCTGGTATGCGTCGGGCGAAAAGGATTTGATTTTTTCCGGAAGCAATCGATTCACATGGAGGAAAAGTATATCCAGTTTTTCAATAATCTGGAATACATCCATGCTCAGGAAATTACTGAATTTCTGGTGAATTATTATAAGGAAAAGAAGGCGGATTTAATTGAAATCGTTTACAATGAATTCAAGAACGCTGTCCAACAAAATATTATTGTAGAGACTTATCTGCCCCTGAAAGCAGAAAAATTTCAGGATATACCGAGTACGGTTGATTATTTGTATGAACCGGATAAATTAAGTTTGCTGAATGCCCTGCTCCCCAAACATTTGAATATGCAGACCTGGAGAATTCTATTGGAATCGAATGCTTCCGAACAGGGTGCTCGGATGACCGCAATGGAAAATGCAACAGACAATGCTGCTGATATGATTCGGGATTTAACCTTACACTATAATAAAGCGCGCCAGGCATCCATAACTAAAGAAATTTCAGAAATCGTTGGTGGTTCAGAAGCATTAAAATCCGCATCATAAAAGTTTGAAAAAAAGGAATAATTGTGATATGGCTAAAGGTATTGTAAAACAGGTTATCGGTCCGGTTGTGGACCTGGAATTCAGCGAAGGGGATCTCCCCGAAATTTATAATGCAATAACCATTGACCGGGGTAAGGAATCGCCTCTGGTTCTGGAGGTGCAGCAACATCTCGGGGAAAATATGGTTCGTGCTGTGGCCATGGATTCCACTGATGGACTAACCCGGGGTACTGTAGTTGTTGATACGGGTGATATGATAACCGTACCGGTAGGACCGGAAGTTCTTGGTCGTTTGATGAACATAATTGGTGAACCCATTGATGAAAAGGGACCTATTAAGACCAAAGACCGCTTTCCTATACACCGCCCGGCTCCTGAATACGAAAATTTAAGTACTGAAACGGAAATTCTTGAAACCGGGATAAAAGTTGTTGACTTACTTGAACCTTATTCAAAAGGAGGTAAGACCGGTTTATTTGGTGGGGCCGGTGTTGGTAAAACCGTACTTATCCAGGAGCTGATCCGAAATATTGCTACAGAATACGGCGGTATTTCAGTATTTGCCGGGGTGGGGGAGCGAACCAGAGAAGGGAATGATCTTTATCTGGAAATGACCGAAAGTGGGGTTATCAGCAAAACCGCTATGGTTTTTGGCCAGATGAATGAACCGCCGGGAGCGAGGCAGCGGGTGGGCCTCACCGGTCTGACCATTGCTGAATATTTCAGGGATGTAGAGGGGAAAGACACCTTGTTATTCATAGATAATATTTTTCGTTTTACTCAAGCAGGATCCGAAGTTTCAGCCCTGTTAGGCCGGATACCATCGGCAGTAGGCTATCAGCCAACCCTGGCGACGGAAATGGGAGAATTACAGGAAAGGATTACCAGCACCAAAAAAGGATCGATCACTTCGGTACAGGCAATTTACGTCCCGGCAGACGACCTTACCGACCCGGCACCGGCAACAGCATTTGGTCACCTTGATGCCACAACCGTATTGTCCCGGGC
>CAZTXJ010000014.1:11535-33985 GCA_964617285.1 uncultured Calditrichaceae bacterium
CTGCCCGAGCAGGCTTTTTGGATGGTGGGAACAATTGAAGAAGCTGTTGAAAAAGCCAAAAAAATGGAATAAATTAGTTCGAACATAATTTAGCAGGATATCAGGATTTTTACCTTCTTTTTAAATTCGGGATTGGGATATTTTTTCTACTAAAGTTGGTGTCTCAGAAAGCGATAATAGGTTTATCATTATGGAATTGAATAAACTTAAGGTCAGTATTACAACCCCGCAAAAAAAATGGACTTTTGAAGATGTAATAAGCTGCACCGCACCGGGTGTAAAAGGGAGTTTTCAGATTTTGACAAATCATGCACCATTGATGAACAAAATTGAAGTTGGAGAAGTGAAGATCAATAGGAGTGAAGGTGAACAATCGTTTGCAACTTCCGGCGGATTTCTCGAGGTTCTGGAAAATGAGATTTCACTGCTTCTGGAAACATGTGAAGATGCTGCAAAAATTGATGTTGATCGGGCCAAAAAAGCGGCCGAAAGAGCCCGGGAACGTTTACATCATAAATCGGAAGAAGTTGATGTATTCCGGGCAGAGGCTGCCCTGGCCAGGGCATTAAACCGGATTCGGGTTGCGGGTAAAGTATGAACGATAACTCATTAGCCTTTGCTTTAAAAAATAAATTTTGTATATTGCCCAAAATCAAAATTGGTCTATTTATTATGGGACGTTATATTCTTTTTTGTCTTGTTTTTGTATCCCTTCTTTCCTTAATGTCCTCTCAGGTTTTCGCACAATCCGCCGCAGATACTACCGAACTTAAAGCATCCATCCAGCACTTTTCAGAACTAGAATTTCAGGCTGCCCTGGTTAATTATGTGGAAGAGCTACTGGCCTCCTATGGCGAGGAAGCATTACCGCAGGAGAAATTCCTTATTTCGTTGATGCGACTGGTTAACAATGAGATGCGGGGAAGGATTAAGAATCAGCGCGTGGCTATTGAGAAATATTTCAACGACCTGAAGAATGAGTTGGATGAGCTGAAAGCCTTGAAGGGACGGCTAAAAACAGCGGGTATCTCCGAACTGGATTCTTATATTAATGAGCTGGAAGCCCGGATGCGGCTCACCATTAAAGCGGGTGAAGTGGACTACAAGAAAAAGAAGGTATTCGAAGATGCCTTGCAATTGCTGTATGTTGCTGAAGAAATGATTAAGATGGATCAACTGCGCGAGCCGGGTACTTTAAACAAACGCATCTCAAAATCCAAAGATATGCTGTTGAATGCTTTCGGCGAAGTGGGGAACATTGACGATGTAAAGCTCGATTTTGAGCCGACAATTTTCAATCTATTTGAAGAATGGAGTAAAACGGAATCCTATAAATATAATGCAAGATTAATAGATGTTAAGATTGCCCGTTCAAACCTGCTGAAAGCAGGCACTATCGAAACAGTGCAAAGGATGTTTAATAATCAACTGAAATATGCCTATACCGCCTTTAACTATTTTGAATACGATCTTTCCGACCGATTGCTGGAAGATTTGGTGGATGCATACAGTTCGGTTGGGGTGCGGGATTTTGAGGACGTTTATTATTACTGGGCGGAGAGCAATTTTGCCTTGCAAAGATTTTTAAGGGCTCAGGAAATTTATCAGCATTTACTTGAGGCCTATCCCAATACGGTCTATTTGTCCCGAACCTACGGCAGATTGATTGAAATTGCTTACAAATTGAATCAGCCCCAGGAAGCTGCAAAATATTATTCCAAATATCAGAACGTTGCTTCACCTTCAGATGCTGAATATTACGATATTCAGTTTGCTGCTGCCCTGAGTTATTATGATTTATCTGACTTTAACCGGGCGGTTGAGATCTTATTATCCTTTCCGAAAAGTAATCCTTATTATTATTTTGCCCAGTATCTGGTTGGAACAATCTATGCCGCCGGACAGAATTACGATCTGGCCTATGAGGTTTTCGAAACCATGGCCAACTCAGAAAGCACACCCTTTGACTTCTATTGTAAATCACTCTATAAACTTTCCCTTATTACCTACGAACGTGGTGGATATCTTACTTCAATCCAGTACGCCAGCCTGATACCGGAAACTTATGCCCGATATGACAAGGTATTAAATGTCCTGGCTTGGTCGTCTTTCATGGTGCAACAATTAAGCACTGCAGCTCCGGAGGACCGGGATTATACCCAGGCAAAATATTTTGCCCATCGCTTGCTGGAAGAGTTTTATGGTTCGGAACATCGAATGGAAGCCGAAGGATTATTGGCTTACATATATCAACTGGAAGAGAAACCGACCTTGGCAGTAAATTTGTATCAAAATGCCTATGAGTCGAAAACCAAGAAAAAAGATATTGTTAATTATCTGGAAGAAAAAGACAGCCTGCGAATTTTGTACGACCAGGCCAAAACATTTGAAGAGACAGCCTTGCGAAAAAATGATCGAAATGCCTATGTAAAGGCTTCATCTGTGGCAAATAATTTACAGGAAACGGTGGTCGATCTCGATCTGGCGGAAATAAGTCCGATTGGTGCAGCGGTGTCCCGGGAAATCATGGAAATTCTGGATCAATTGGACCAGATGAATCAGCTGAAAGCCAGAGCGAAAGAAGAAGGCAATAATTTAGCGATAGCCAAGATTGATAGCATGATGCTACGAATGACCGCAGTTTTGGATATGTTCCCGGATAAATATCTCCAGACGGCGATTGCCTATAATTGGTTCGATGCCTATCCGGTTGCGCAGAAAGTTGCTGATTATGAAATTCAGACCACCAAGAAAAAACAAATCCGGGAAAATATATTAAATGAAATGGCGCTTATCGACTCACGAATGATTAACCTGCAAACTGAAGTAGAACGCGCCAAATTAAAGGGAGATTACGCCACGGTTGTATCCATTGAACAGAAAATTCAGAAATTAGTGGAAATACGAAAACGGTACGACCGGTTGTATGCCCAGGCTGCCGAGCTGACTCCCGGTGAGGAGTACGCGGAATTTAATCAGTGGGGAGATTTTGGAGCATTTGGAATTATTGATGTGAATTTCGGAGAACGGGATCGGTTGCAAAGAAAAATGGCGGATGTCTCGACATTATATAATTCGGTAATGGATCGCCTGGCCGAGAGACGTGAGGTGGTGGAGGATAAAATGAAAAAGATCGAGGCCGAGATCAGGTTCATGACCATGAAAGCACGTTTACAGGAGCGTCAGCGCTTGCGTGCCGAACGGGAACAATCTTTCCGTGAAACTTATTTTGACCAAAGAACCAGCGAGTTTGAGGAGAGATAAATGGATAGTAAGCGAAGATATTTTGAAAAATTTCCTCAACTGATGAAACCAGTTTTATTCTGCCTTACAGTATTATTATTAATGCCAACTGCAATATTTTCTCAGCAGAGTGGTGGTCTCCAGGTTCCGGATTCCGTTCTTAAAAAATTTAATATTGAAGACCTGGTAAAGATTAAAAAATTGTTGGAGCGCCAGCGCGAACGGCTGATGAGTGAGCAGGAGCAGGAACAGCAGCGTGGTATTGAACTGAGTAAGGATTTCCTGAATCAAACCCGGTCGGAGAATGAAAATCAGGATATGATTCTTATCCGGGTGGCAGAATACTATATCGATGAGGCATCCCGCAATTATGACGATCAGGTGGCTATCTATAATAAGGCTTATGAAGAATACGAGAAAAAACTGGCCGATTTTGAAGCCGGGAAGCTTAAGACCGAACCTGTTGCTCCGCAGTTTCCACGCCGCAATTATGAGAAAGCCATCGGTCTGTACGATTTGATCCTGGCAAATTTCTCCGAATCCGAGCTGGCCGATGATGCGCTCTACAACAAGGCTTACTTGTTGGATAATATGGGCGAGGAAGAAGCTTCCAAGGAAGTTTACCAGGAACTTATCGATAAGTATCCTGAGAGCGATTACATCCCGGAAGCTTATATGCATCTTGCCGAATTTTATTTTCAGCCAAAACTGGGACAGGACCGGGAAGAAACCATCAGAAATTTAAACAAAGCTGCTCAATTATATAAAAACGTCCTCAAGTTCAAAGACTCACCCCGTTATGCCGATGCACTTTACAAACTTGGCTGGACCTATTATCGATTGGCGGCTGCCGATCCCAATTACTTCAATGATGCCATTATCTATTTTACCATGGTGGTCCAGGATATCGAGAAGTTCCAGGAGTTGGATCCCGAAGGTAAATATGTAAAATCGAACATTAAACCGGAAGCTCTGCAATATATCGCCGCATCCTTTGTCGATACATCCTACACCAAACGTGGCGTGGAGAAAGCAGAGGGGTATATTCAAAAGCTGGGTACGCCAAAATTTGGTGTGGACATCATGGGCGCTATGGGTGATCTTTATGCTCGAATTGTCGATTACGACAACAGTATTTTAGCCTATTCGACCTTGTTACGAATGTATCCGGATTATGCTTATGCCCCGAAAATAGGTAAAAAAATTGCGGATGTATATCTGGAAAATCAGGAACCGATCCAGGCTTATGCCGAGCGGGAAAAACTCTTCCAGAATTATAATCCCAAAACAGAGTGGTATGCCAATATCGAATTATCCGATTTAAAGGATCGGATTCTGATTCTGGATGAAGCCACCCAGTTGACTGAAGAAGCACTCAGGACAAATATTATCTATCAGCTGAATATGGCCGAAGCAATGGAGCAGGCCAAGGGAGATTCCATGAGTGCTTACCAGGAATTCGCTTCCCTGGCAAAAGTATATCTGGAAACTTACCCAACCCATGAGAACGCTTATGAAATCGACTGGTCACTCGCTTTTGTCCTGGATACGGAGTTAAAAAGATATCCCGAAGCTTTTGAAGAATATATCAGGGTGAGTAATGATTATCTGGAAGATGCCCATCGCAAAGATGCCGCAACCAATGCCATCGTGGTGGCGCAAACCCTGGTTGATGCCCTTCGGCAAACCCAGGATACTACGCAGATCGGTGGTATCGATCTGGCACAGATGACCGCGCAGGAACTGACCGATCAGGAAAAGATGCTGGCCGAAGCTTTCGATAATTACATCAAGCTTTATCCGGAAGATGAACGGACGCCATCCTATCTGGCCAGTGCCGGTGCACTCTACTACCAGCATCGTCAGTACGATCTGGCCCGAAAATATTATAAAACCATGGTGACAAAATTCCCCGAAGCCCAGCAAAGAAGCGTCGGTTTATTATCACTAATGAACAGTTATTTCTTCCTGGGGAATTATGAAGATGCGGAATTTGTGGCTAAAAAGATTGTGAATTTACCGGATTTACCGGAAGATCAGCGGGAAGTTGCCAGCAAGCGAATCGGAGAATCCATTTATAAAAATGCGGAAAAGATGGAACAGGAAGAACGATATGCGGAGGCAGCAAAAGAATTCTTCCGGGTCTATACCGAGGCGCGTTACTACAAGGATATCGTAGACCTTGCGCTTTTCAACAGTGCCAAAAATTATGAACAGATTGATGAATGGTTACAGGCGATCGCGGTCTATGATACTTTGGTGGCAAATTTTCCCGAATCGGAATATCGTTTGATAGCCCTCGGCCGCATTGCGGACGATTATAAACAAATGGAAGATTACGCCGGCGTTGGCGCCGCCTACGAACGCATCTTTAATCTTTACCCGGAACACAAAGATGCCGAAGCGGCTTTGTATAACGCCAGTCTGTTTTATGCCAAAGCAAGTGCCTGGCGGGATGCTATCCGGGTGAACAATTCCTACATTCAGAAATATCCGGATAATCCAGATTCCAAAGATCTGTTGTTCGAAAATGCCCGGTACTTTCTGAAACTGGATGATCTTGCCAGTGCAAATCAAATCTATGATGAATTTGCTCAGCGATATCCGGATGACAGACGCACGATCGAGGCGTTTTTCAGGCGTGGTGAATATTACTACGACAACGGTCAGTTTAGTCTGGCAAAACAGGAATTCCGAAGAGCGATTAACCGGAGTGATGAATTTGCCCGTACCGGCCGGGATCCCAATCTGCTTTATGCCTCGGAATCCTACTTCAAACTGGGTGAAATTGAATATAAAGAATATAAAGATATAAAACTGACCTATCCCGAATCCAATATTCGTTCTCAACTTCAGCAGAAGCAGAATAAACAGCGGGAAGTGGTGGATGCCTTTACTACGGTGATAAAAATGGGTTCGGTCAAAGGTTTTGAAGCAATGTATAAAGTTGCTGAATCTTATGAAGTAATGGCAGATGCAATTGCCCAGCAGGAACTTTCTCCTAATCTCTCAGCCGATCAGAGGCTGGTGGAACGCGACCGGGTATTCAAAGCTTCGGTGCCTGCCTACGACCGGGCAGTAGATGAGTATAAAAATGTGATTAAAAATTTACCGGTGTTGGCCGAAAAATTGGATGTTTCTATCTTTGATTCTACTGCCGCCAAACCGGCAGAAGAACCCTCCTACGAGGATTCAACACTGGCGATTCAAAAGGAGACCATCGCAGACAGCACCCGGGAGATTGCATTAAAGTGGTATAATCAGGCCGAGGATAAAATATCCCTCATGCTCTATAACGTTGCGGAAAGATCCTCGGAATTTATCCAGGATTATCTGCGACAAAAGAATCCGGTAACTGGATTACGATTCCTCTCCTGGAAGAAACTCTTACTGGAGAGGGCGGTAACGCCGGCTGTTAATGTAACCTTAAATGCTCATCTTAAGAATATTACGGTTTCCCGCGAACTTGGCCTTAAGAATAAGTATGAGGAAGAATCCGAACGGAAAATTCTTCTGACCAGTGATATTATTGCGGATGAATATGCAAAACTGTTTTATTCCGCTGTCGACATTTATAATACACAGTTTCCTGTGCTGCAGCAACTTATTGAAGGTGGTGAACAGGCCACCACTCCCGATGGTTTAAACTCGCTCGATTACAACGATCAGCTGATGAGTAACATTGACTACATGAATGAGTTTCTTACCATCAGTCTGAACCAATATAGCAATACGCTGAAATTTGCCCGGGATAATCAAATTAATAACGATGCTGTTCTCACTACTCAGGATCGTTTGTTTAACCTTTCCTATGAATCCGGTTTAACACTTTTAAATCTGGCAAAGAAGGTATCCGGTGCCAGAGATAACTATGAGACGTTGGCAGACACAACCGGTGATCCGAAGTATCAGCTTGGCATAGTCTACCTGTATGATCAACAATCGATCATGAACGATTACGCCAAGCGGGATCTGGAGAGCAGTTATCAGGTCAGCAAAGACTATGATGTCAAGAATGTGTGGACGAACCTGATTCTGGCGAAACTGGTTGAACTGGATCCGGCTCAGTATCTGGGAGATATTCCCCGGGAAATTCTTACCGTAAAGTCTGACGATACCTGGCAAGCTACGGATAAGTTTGATCTGGACTGGACTCACGATGGATTTGATGATTCGGCCTGGAAAAATGCGTCCGTTGTCAGTTTACCGGTAGGAATGAGATTTTTTGGTTTTGATACCTTAGATTCTGCGCCTCAGTCAATCTGGCTGTACACCGCTAAAGTAACGGTCGATAGTATAACCGGCCAGGCTAGCCTGGTAGTTAGTCCGGCCGCTATGGATACGTCACTCAAGACCGCGGTTGACACCCTGGCGCGTCCCCGTTCTTTAGATCTGGAAGAAAAAGACATTATGGAAGGTGAAGCCGCTTTCACGGCACTGCCACCACCAGTAGATAGCTCAGCTTCACTGGCTTTGGCACCGACCGAGCCGGATACCCTTACCGCCTATTTCCGGAAAGCGTTCTCTCTGGAAGACCGGGCCATAAATGGTTGGGCTTTACTGACCGGTGACGATCAATATCATTTCTATCTGAATGGTGAATACATCAAAGGGGATAACGCCGGGATTTTTGAAAATGTGGATCGAGTTTCTTTTATTGAGATCAGCGATTTCTTAAGGGTTGGTAAAAACGAGATCGCCATAGATGTAACGGATTTTGATGGTGTACCCCGGAACGGATTGAGATTTTATATGCATCTGGAATTGTTGCCCGGAGAAATTACTGCTGCGGCTGAACGAATACGGCGTAAGGCTGCCGAAAGTGTTGATGAGACTCGTTTGGTCAAAGTTGATGTTTTAAATAAAAACAGAATTCCAAGATAAGTCTGGGTAAGTGATATGAATAAAATTTTATATGTATTTTTAACTTGCATTTTCCTGGTTCAATTCGGATTTTCACAGGAGCAAAGTAATCAACAGACGCCAAGGGTTATCGATCTTACTCAATTAGGAAAAACCTACACCATCTCGGCTCGAATGGAATTACCTCAGGTAAGAATGTTTGATCGAAGAATTACCCCAAATTTTAAACAGGTTACGGCGGAAAAATCATTCTCCAGTGAATTATCTCCTCAATCCGAGCAAATTCAATATGAGCCAATTACCAGTGGACAGGTAAAACAAATAGATAATATAGAAACCTTATTAAGAAAAAAGAGATTTTGAAATTAAAAAATAATAGTTCCATAAAATCCAAATTTAAGGAGGGGTTATAGTATGGGTTCTGCAATCTCTTTCTGGAAGCATTTCTTTGAACAATTCGGTACAGGTTCATCCGGTTACATTTTTATGTGGGTGATCCTGATCATGTTCATCATCGCATTGGCAATTGCCATTGAACGGGTTTACTACGTCATGGTCCGTTCCAATGTAAATGCAGACAAATTTATGATGGAAATCAGGAAACTGGTGACCAGCGGAAACATCAAACGTGCAATCAGTCTGGCTGAGCAGGGAAAGCAAAAAGCTTTGCCATACGTTGTGCTGGCCGGATTAAAGAAAGTGGCGGAAAGTGAAACGCTCGATTTTCGGTCCATCCAGAACGCGGTTGATGAAGGAACGCTGGAAATCATTCCGCAATTACAGAAACGGACAAATTATTTGTCGATGCTCGCAAACGTAGCCACATTAACCGGACTGATGGGGACAATTTATGGTCTGATCATTGCATTCGAAGCAGTTGGTGGTGCTGAAATCCCGGAAGCAGACAAACCAAAGGTACTTGCTCAGGGTATTTCGGTAGCAATGAACACCACTATATTCGGATTAGCCGTGGCTGTACCGACGCTAATTGTCTATAATGTATTGCAAAACAAAACTACCCAGATCATTGATGAAATGGACGAGCATCTGGTAAAATTGATCAATCTTATCACGGGTAATCGTTAATCCGATATTAGATGAAGGGTTTTAAAAATGGCATATAAACCGTCTTTACGTCGAACCCAAAAACTCGAACCGATGAGTTTGGATATCCGGCCTGTGATGAACCTGATGGTTGTTCTTATTCCTCTGTTGTTAGCCGGTTCGGTGTGGACCAAGCTGGCTATCAAACAATTAAATCTTCCGCCAAAAAGTGCAGGCGGCGGGGCCGCTGAAATGGATAAACCTGTGGAAATTGAAAAACGCCTCGGGTTAAATGTTATTGTTTCCAGGCAGGGATTTTATATTGGATCGGGAAGTGGATTTTTATTAGGCGATGAGACTAAAAAAGAAGAAGGGGCGCCTCCCAGTATTCCACTTACTCCACAGGGAGTTCTTGACTATCAGGCTTTACAGAACAGGTTAATTGAAATTAAACAGAAAGTGGCTGAAACAGATTTTAGTGACAAAAATGCGATAATGCTCACAGCTGAAGCAGATATTCCGTATAAATTTATTATCAAAACGATGGACAATGTCACTTTCTATGTTGATAATGATGGAAACATTCAGGAATTGTTTCCACAAATCATTATCGGACAGGTTGTTCTTTAAATAGAAAAGGGGAGATAAGATGGCCTTTGTTCCATCAAGAAGAAAAAAACATTTGAGTTTTGAAAAGGATGAGCTGAACCTTAATTCCATGATGGATATGATGACAATCATATTATTATTCCTTTTAAAAACTTTTTCTACCACAGGTCAGATAACCACGCCATCAGAAGATCTGAAGTTGCCTTATTCGGCAAGCGATGAAACTCCCAAGAAGGAGTTGAGTGTTTCTGTTACCCGATCGAATATTATGGTGGGGAACGATATCATTATGGAGTTAAAAACTGTAAATCAGAATGAAAACCTGATTACTCCACTTTATAATCGTTTATCGCAGATTGCCGAAGAAGCCAGAAAGGATGAAGTTCGCTACGGAAAACCTTTCAGTCATGAGGTAATTGTTCAGGCGGATGAAAATACACCTTTTCAGATACTGGTGAAGATCTTATATACTTGCGGTCAATCGGAATACAATAAGCTTAGGTTACTAACTTATCAGGAAAAATAAATTATTGGGAAGAGGATAAAATATTATGACTGGACCAAATAATAGTAATCCGGGCACCGTCCCACAGGGAAGAGGTACTCCTCAGGGGTTCAGGTTAGTTGGGTTTCCGAAAGAATTCGAAAAAAGCTTCTGGGATATATTTGATAAACGGTACTATACAATATTGCTTATCACCTGGGTTGTGTTTTATGGTTTTACCATTTTTATGAGCACCCGGGACTGGAAAATTTCAGAAGAAGCCAAAGAAAAAATTAAACAGTCCTATCTGCAGAATCTATATACGGAAATTGTAACTACTCCGGAAACTACCGGTGAAGGCGAGGGCGAAGGCCGGATTTCTACGGAAGAAGAAGCCGGCGGTGGTGGCGAGGAAGAATTAAGTGAACAAACCCAGCGCCTGGTAAGTGAATCTGCCTCTGACCGGGTTAAACGGCGGGCGGCAGGAGTAGGTGCCAGGCAGGCGAAAAGAAGGCAAATGGAGCAGGAAGCCGCGGGATATGGAGTTCTGGCAGCCCTTACTGCTTCGGGTGGCGGTGGCTCCGGTTCTCTGGCATATACGGATATTCTGGGTGAAGCCGGTGGTGTCGGTTCAGGTCTCGCTAATGCAGGTGAGTTAGTCTCCGGTACAGCCGCACTCCAGGCAGCGACCGGCAGGGGTCAGCGAACCCGTATTGCTAAAGGTGGTGGCTTTGGTGGTGAAGTGGGTGAAACCGGTATTGATGAATTGATCAGTGGCACAGGTGTCTCCGGCGGCTCGAGTGTTGCCCGGAGAGGTTCGATAAAACTTGCTCAGGATACCAAAGTTACCGGACAGGCCGCTTCATCTACCCAGCGGGATCCCGAAGTTATCGACGCAGTGATAAACCAGAACAAATCATCCGTGGAATATTGTTATCAATCTCAGTTGAAGATTGATCCAAATTTGCGCGGGGAAGTGATGCTCAGTTTTGATATTTTACCAAACGGGCGTGTCGGAGGGGTCAAAATATTGAATTCCACCTTAAACAATCCGAAGGTCGAGCAGTGCATTACCCGCTCGGTTCGACGATGGGCCTTTCCTAAATTATCCGGAAATGAGGGTATAGTAACAATTAAGACGAAATTTATATTTGGTTGATACTTTTATTAATACTTGATCTTTATAGAGACCGCGATTGACTTTTTCGCGGTCTTTTTTTATGTCAATTTTTCTAACTTGTTTATCCGGTAATGTTATCCTAAATTTTTTGTCACTTTTATCAGGATAAATTGGAAAGGATTTTTAATTTGCGATTGAAAAGAACACATACTTGTGGTGAACTCAATGCATCAAATGCTGGAACAGAAGTTACGCTAACTGGGTGGGTTGACAGCTGGAGAGATCATGGCGGTCTATTTTTTATCGATATTCGCGATCGTTATGGTAAAACACAGGTGGTATTTTCCTCTGAAAATTCTCAACAATTATATGAGAAGGCTAAAAAATTAAGATCGGAGTATGTGATTGCGGTGCACGGGATGGTCAGGAAAAGACCACAGGAAGCTAAAAATCCGGATATGCAGACCGGCGATGTTGAAATTCTTTGCATTGACTTCGAGACTTTAAATCAAAGCAAAACACTTCCTTTTGAATTAAAGGATTATGCAGAGAAATCGGAAGAACTAAGATTGAAATACCGCTATCTTGATCTACGCCGATCCTCTCTGCAAAGAAATCTATTGATGCGTCATCAGCTTGCCCAGATCACTAGGAGTTTTTTTACCGGGCAAAATTTTGTGGAAATTGAAACACCGGTATTAACCAAAAGTACGCCGGAGGGTGCTCGTGACTTCCTGGTACCATCCAGAATGCATCCGGGTAAATTTTATGCTTTACCTCAATCTCCCCAGCAGTACAAGCAAATTTTAATGATCGCCGGTTTTGATCGATACTTTCAGATTGTCCGATGTTACCGGGATGAAGATTTACGAAAAGATCGCCAACCTGAATTCACCCAGGTAGACATCGAGATGTCATTTGTAGATGAGAATGACATCATGAATCTGATGGAAGCATACATGAAAGTTGTCTTCAAAGAACTCCTGAGAATTGAAATTAAGACACCTATTCCACGGTTAACCTTTGAAGAAGCCATGAAATGGTATGGATCTGACAAGCCGGATTTAAGATATGATCTAAAAATTGTCGATATCACCTCTATTTTTCGTCAATCCGAATTTAACATTTTCCGTTCCGTGGCAGATAACAAGGGATTTATCGGCGCATTGGTAGTTCCGGAAGCTGCCTCTTATAGCCGGAAGCAAGTGGATGCGCTAAATGAGTACATAAAGACCGTAGGTGGCCATGGTGTTGCCCATCTGAAATTACAAAGTGGCACCTGGCAGGGCGGTGTTTCTAAAAATTTTAGTGAATTGGAATTAAATAACTTGCTTGAAAAATGCAAGGGAATGAAAGACGGACTTATTTTAATTATTGCAGATACCAATATTGAGAAGTCCCAGCAACTATTAGGTTTTTTGAGGCAGAAATTAGCCGAAGATTTACAGTTGATAGATACCTCAAAAATTGCCCTATCCTGGACAATCGATTTTCCTCTTTTGGAATTTGATTTGGGCGAAAATCGTTATTTTGCCAAGCATCATCCCTTCACTTCACCCAAAATGGAAGAATTACCCTTACTGGATGAACAGCCGGAAAAAGTTCATGCCCGGGCTTACGATCTTGTCCTCAACGGGAACGAAATTGCCGGTGGCAGCATCCGTATTCACAATCGGAATGTACAGGAAAAAATGTTTAAAGCCCTGAATATTTCGAAGGAAGAGGCGATTCAAAAATTTGGGTTCCTCTTGGAGGCGCTTGAATATGGTGCCCCTCCCCATGGAGGTATTGCTTTCGGATTCGACCGGATGAGCATGTTATTAGCGGGTGCCGAATCTTTGCGGGATGTAATCGCGTTTCCAAAAACAACCAGTGCCCTGGCGCTTATGGAAGATGCACCATCTTCCATATCCGAGACACAACTAAAAGAATTAGGAATAAAACTTGCACCAAAGAATTAAAGCGTTGATTAAATTTCTTAGGTTAAAATATTATTAAATCTTTTGTTTCAGCTGTCGAGTATATGATATTATTACGAATTAAGTGACTTTGTTACATTTTAAGAAATGTTATTTTTATATTGATTTATTCTCATCATTAGTTCAAATTAGGTAACCATGGGGAAAATGGAATTGTCCATGTATAAATTTTTCTCACTTGAATATTTGTCATCAGAAATAATAAATACTACAGTAGAAATTCTGTTGAAATGCCCAATTAAGCTAATATAAAGCTTGACAAAAATTAAGAAATTTAGTATTATTAAACAATTATCTTTAACGATAGGAGGCATTTATGTCGAAAATTAAAAAAGTGATGAGTTTGGTTGTCGTTGGTGTTTTTTCCCTCTCCCTGCTCTTCGCCACTGGTTGCTCACGCCATCCCAATCAGGAACAAATCCGTGTTCTGGAAGAAGCCAGAAGCGCCTGTCTTGCCGCTGAGCAAAAACTGAATGATACCCAGAAACAAAGAGCCGATCTGGAGAGACAGTTACAAAATAAGAAGGCTGAACTTGATAATGCGATGAAGGAAAAAGAGATGGTTCAGCAGGGCGTTGCTAATTGGAAAAGTGAAGAATAATAAGGCGAGGAGGAAAAAATGAAGAGAACATATTTACTCAGCATAATTTTAGTAGTAGTTTCGATCCTGGCCTTAAATCTTTTTGCCCAGGAATATTCTTATGATTATGAAAAGATGACCATGGACGAGTACAAGACTGAACTCGCCAAATGGCAAAAATGTGAGGCCGATAATAAGGCAATGATTGCTGATGAAGAGGCTCAAATTGCCACGTTAAATGATGAAATTGCCTCAACCGATCAGCAGATAATGGATACCTGGAATGAAATTTATGCTTTAATGGGTACTGACAAAGCCGGGTATGAAAGTTATCTGTCTCAACTCCAGGCGCTGCAAAATGAACTCACTGGATTTGTTGCGCTTTCTCCGGAAGATATTTATACCCGTAGAGGAGAACTGGATGGTTTTAAACAACGTTTACAGGATTTAAAAAATGACAAACGTAGTTTAACCACGGAATCCAAAAATTATATTTCGAAAATTGAAAACTTAATTGCTCAAGCGGAAGAAAAAGCAAAACCAGCCGCAGCAGGCATGTATGAAGTTAAAAGAGGAGATTATCTCTGGAAGATTTCGAAGATGCCGGATATCTATGGCGATCCTTATGCATGGATTCGTATTTACACCTATAACCGGGATCTGATCAATAATCCGGATTTAATCTATCCCAAACAGGTATTCAAAATTCCGAGAATGGCTGGTCCAAATGAATACTGGGTAATCCGGGGAGACTTTTTATCCAAGATTTCCGGATATGCCAATATCTATGGAAATCCATTCCAGTGGCAGAAGATCTATGAAGCAAATAAAAACAATATCACGGATCCGAATTTAATCTATCCGCATATGGTATTGAAAATCCCGAGATAATAATTATCTTAAAGTTTTAGATTGATAAAGGCTCTTGGCATTGCCGAGAGCCTTTTTATTTGTTCTATTCTTCAAATTTTACTATCTTTCAAGATTGAAATTGTTTAACCGGTGAACTTACAATGGAGGAAATCGTACAATCGGAACCATGCAATTGAAAGAAGGAATTCTGGAAGAGACTTTTACTGTTGAAAAGATTGAACCATTCATGCTTTATGGAGTCGGGGATGAGCATCTTAAGCTGATCGAAAAACATTTTAATGTCAAATTAATTGCCCGCGGTAATCAGATTAAGATCGTGGGGGACGAAAAAGATGTTAAAATGGTTGAGGATGTCTTCAGTGAATTAACTTTTATTGCTAACCGGAATAAATCCCTTAATCCAAAAGATGTGGAAACGGTTATTCATGTTTTTAAAGCGAATGCCCTGGAACCGCAACTAAAAGATACGCCCGAATCTCCCCACCGGACTCAAGACCTGGAAGAAGTTATCCTGTTTACCCGGAAAGGATTTATTAAAGCCCGGACAAATGGTCAAAAAGAAATTTTGGATGCGGTGAAAAAAAATGATATTGTGGTCATTGTCGGGCCGGCCGGAACCGGGAAAACATATTTGTCGGTGGCATTGGCTGTTAACAGTCTGAAGAATAAAGAAGTAGATCGAATTGTGCTTGCCCGTCCGGCGGTGGAAGCCGGTGAAAGTCTTGGATTCCTGCCTGGTGATTTTAAAGAGAAGATCGATCCTTACCTCAGGCCGCTGTACGACGCGCTGGATGAAATGCTTCCCCGGGAATTATTGCGCAAATATATGGAACAACGAATTATAGAAGTCATACCACTTGCCTACATGCGAGGACGTACACTAAACAATGCCTTTGTAATTCTGGACGAGGCCCAGAATTCCACTTCAATGCAAATGAAAATGTGTTTAACCAGACTTGGAGTAAATTCTCGTGCTATTATTAATGGCGATATTACCCAGGTAGATCTACCTAAATCCACACTTTCCGGTCTGATCGAGATTCAGGGAATTCTCACCGGTATCGAAGGAATTGAATTTATCTATCTGAACAAATCGGATGTGGTGAGACATAGATTAGTGCGGGATATTATTCAAGCATATGATAATCGGAACAATAATCAATAGGAGTTTATAAATGAAATCCATCCGCGAAGCCGTTATCACAGCAGCGGTGCGAACACCAATCGGATCTTATAATGGCGGATTAGCCTCCCTTACCGCACCTCAGCTGGGTAGCATGGTGATAAAGGAAGTTTTGTCACGATCGAATTTAAAACCGAATCAAATTGATGAAGTTATTATGGGAAATGTCCTCTCCGCGGGTGAAGGACAGGCACCCGCCAGACAAGCTGCTATCTTTGCCGGTTTGCCAACCTCGGTGGGATGTATGACCATTAATAAAGTTTGTGGATCCGGTCTGAAGGCGGTGATGCTGGCTACCCAGGCAATCAGCTTAGGGGATGCGGATATCATCGTTGCAGGTGGAATGGAAAGTATGTCAAATGTTCCTTATTACTTGATGAATGCCCGGTTTGGCTACCGAATGGGTAACGGGGAAATTATTGACGGTATGGTTCATGATGGTTTGTGGGATGTTTATAATAATTTTCATATGGGAAATGCAGCGGAATTATGTGCCAAGGAATGCAAAGTTCCCAGGGAAGCTCAGGACGAATTTTCGGTATTGAGCTATAAACGGGCGCTTGAGGCTCAGGAAAAAGGTTGGTTTAAAAAAGAAATATTGCCAGTTCAAATCAAAACTAAAAAAGCAGAAATAACCATTGATCAGGATGAGGAACCGGGTAAAGTTAAATTTGACAAAATATCGTCCCTGCGCCCGGCATTTCAGAAGGATGGTACGGTAACTGCGGCAAATGCTTCAAAAATAAATGATGGCGCTTCAGCTGTGATTGTTATGGCAAAAGATACCGCTGAAAAACTCGGCATAAAACCCATGGCACGAATTATCGACTATTCAACCGCATCCAAAGACCCGGAATGGTTTACCACCGCACCGGCCGATGCCATATCAAAATTGTTGAAAAAAACAAATTTAAATAAAGATGATATCGATTTATTCGAAATAAATGAAGCATTTGCCGTGGTAAGCCTGGCTGTGAATCAGATATTGGGTTTGGATGTGGCAAAGGTCAATGTTGCCGGGGGAGCTGTTGCTCTGGGACATCCGATTGGAGCAAGTGGCGCTCGAATTTTGACCACACTTCTTTATAATTTAGAAAGAACAAATAGGAAAACAGGTATTGCCTCTCTCTGCATTGGTGGCGGTGAGGCAGTTGCCATGTTAGTGGAAAGGGCAAAATAATCGGTAGTTCTCATGGACATTAAAAATATTGCGGTTATTGGAAGTGGTACAATGGGGAATGGAATTGCCCACGTTTTTGCGCTGAATGGGTATGATGTCCTGTTGATGGATATCCGGGAAGAATATTGTGAGAAGGCTCTGAAAACGATTTCTAAAAACCTGGACCGACAGGTAGAGAAGAATATTATTACCGAAAAACAAGCTAAGGAAACACTGGATCGAATTGAAACCTCGATTTCTTTGGAAGATTGTAAAATAGCAGATATTATTGTTGAAGCAGTAACGGAAGATCTAAAAATAAAGCAAGACATTTTTGCGACCCTGGATAAGATCTGTAAAGAGCATACAATTTTTGGATCGAATACGTCATCGCTTTCCATCACCCAATTGGCCGTTTCAACTACACGGCCGGAAAAGTTTATTGGCATGCACTTTATGAATCCTGTACCAGTGATGAAACTAGTTGAGGTGATTAGAGGTTTAGCAACTGATGATAAAACTTCTGCAACAATTGTCCATTTGGCAAAAAAACTTGCTAAAGTACCGGTTGAGGTAAATGACTATCCGGGATTTATTTCAAACCGTATTTTAATGCCCATGATCAACGAAGCTGTTTTTGCACTTATGGAAGGGGTTGCCGATAAAGAAGCCATAGATACTGTTATGAAGCTGGGAATGGCACATCCCATGGGGCCGCTTGAGTTGGCCGATTTTATTGGTTTGGATGTTTGTCTGGCAATTATGGAGGTTTTGTATAGAGGATTTCGGGATTCCAAATATCGTCCCTGTCCTTTATTAACCAAGATGGTTTCGGCCGGTTATTTGGGAAGAAAAACCGGTAAGGGTTTTTATGATTACCCTGAAAAATAAATTTTAAATGATGATTAACTTGATATAAGGCACGTAAAACAAAGGCTGGGATATTAATATGTTTGCGGGTATTGTTGAAATTGATCACAAGGATAGAGATCAAATGTTGTCTCGCAGGCAAGCACGACGATTTGCACTTCAGGTTCTTTTTAGTTTTGAGTTTTTGCATGAGGATATTCACGAGATTATTTCCAGAGTTTCGGATATGTTATCCCATGAGGTCGATGAATTTAGCCTGGAGATAATCCAAAAAACTCATGATCATCTGGAGGAACTGGATAAGCATATTTTAAACAGTCTCAAGGACCGGGACATCAATCGGGTGCCCGTTCTGGACAAAGTATTGGTCCGCCAGGCTGTTTGCGAATTACTGTATTTTCCGGATATTCCCATTGAAGTAACGATAAATGAAGCGGTTGAGTTGAGCAAAGAATTTATTAGCCTGAAGAGCAGCCGTTTTACCAATGGAATTCTGGATGCAATTTTTAAGAAACTCGAACAGGATCACAAAATAAAGAAAAGTTTACTCGCCCGTATTCCAGCCCACAATCTTGAGCGTAAGGACGCCGTTAACGGGATTAAAAAGTGAAAATTGCGATCATTTCGGATATCCACTCAAATTTAGCAGCCCTCAAAACAGCTCTCGATTTTATCAAAGATGCAAAGGTTGATAAAATTGTCTGCCTGGGTGATATTGTTGGTTATGGACCCCGGCCAAATGAGTGTGTGGAATTAATTCAGAAGAACTGCCAGGTAAGCCTGATGGGAAATCACGACCATGCGGTACTCGGCTTAACCGATACCTATTATTTTAACCAGTATGCGCGTGAAGCAGTAAACTGGACCCGACGAACGCTAACTTTGCATAATCGGGCTTATCTGGAAAATCTGACTTTTTCCCATCACGAAAATGAATTTCTCTATGTCCACAGTACTCCTTTACATCCCGAGGAATGGCATTATATTTTATCGGATTATGAAGCGAAACATTATCTGGATGAACTAAAGCAGCGGATTTGTTTTGTTGGCCATTCTCATATTCCCCTGGTTTTTTCTACGGAAGAGGCATCTTTTTATAAGGAAAGTATTGAGCTGGATTATCATAAAGAGAAATATATTGTTAATGTTGGCAGCGTCGGACAACCGAGGGACGGAGATCCCCGTCTCTGCTTTGTGATCTTTGATACCGATAGTGGTTTGTTGCAGTTTATCCGGCTGGAATATCCCATAGAAGAAACCTATAATGAAATTTTAGAGAATCAACTCCCGCCCTTCCTGGCCATGCGGCTTCGCGCAGGCCATTGATTTCCACGATTATATATCTATTTGCTTAACTTTATTTGAATTGTTATTTTTCGACTTTATTAAGAACTTTTCGGTAGGTGTTAAGTTATAGTGTGCAGGGATATGGTTTTGATCAATTAGAGGAATTACAATGATAAATACAATTATGACAAAAATATTTGGGACAAAAAATGCACGGGAAGTAAAAAAACTTTGGCCCATTGTCGACGAAATAAATCAACATTTTGAAACATTAAAAGACTTAAGTGACGAGCAATTAGCTCAAAAAACAGAAGAGTTCAAAGAAAGACTTTCCACCGGCGAGACTCTTGATGATATCCTGCCGGAAGCCTATGCGGTGGTAAAGGATGCCTGCCGGAGGTTATTAGGGAAAAAGTGGTTTGTAACCGGGCAGGAAATTACCTGGGATATGGTACCTTTTGATGTCCAGCTCATTGGAGGCTATGTGCTACATAAAGGCAAGATTGCCGAGATGGCCACCGGTGAAGGAAAAACCCTGGTAGCCACCCTGCCGCTTTATCTGAATGCCCTGGAAGGGAAAGGTGCGCATTTGGTGACCGTAAATGATTATCTTGCCCAGCGGGATGCGGAATGGATGGGTGAGATCTATAAATTCCTTGGCCTTACAGTGGGTGTTATCCTGAATGAAATGGACAGTAAACAACGCCGCGAGGCCTACGGTTGTGATATTACTTACGGTACCAACAATGAATTTGGCTTCGATTATTTAAGAGACAATATGTCGGTTTCTCCGGAAGACATCGTGCAGGTGAAAGGTCATCATTATGCGATAGTGGATGAGGTGGATAATATCCTGGTGGATGAAGCGCGCACACCTCTGATTATCTCCGGACCATTGGATGTCTCGACCCACACTTATGATGAAGTAAGAGGTTTGGTTGAAAAATTGGTGCGGGAACAAACCCGCTATGTCAATTCTCTGATTGCTGAAGGGGAACGATTGCTGGAAGAGGAAGATTATGAGCGTGCAGCAGTCAAACTGCTTATCGCCCAGCATGGTGCTCCGAAAAATAAACGCCTGCAAAAACTCTATCAACAACAGGGTATCCGGAAATTGGTCTTCGATATGGAAAGCAATTTCATGCGGGATAAAAAATTGCATGAAATTACCGAACAACTATACTATGCCATTGATGAAAAGGGCCATGTTATTGATCTTACCGACAAAGGTCGCACTTTTCTCTCTCCTAAAAATCCGGAAGAGTTTGTATTGCCTGATATGGCTGAGGAATTTTCCGCAATTGAAGATGACGACGCTTTGTCATCAATGGAAAAGATAGAGAAGAAAAATAAGATCCAATCTGAGTATATCGTTAAGAATGAAAAAATACATAATATCTCCCAGCTGCTGAAAGCCTATTCCCTATTTGAAAAAGATGTGGATTATGTGGTTACTGATGGTAAAGTGATGATTGTGGATGAGTTTACCGGTAGAATTATGCATGGCCGGCGATATAGCGACGGATTACATCAGGCGCTTGAGGCAAAGGAAAACGTCAAGATTGAGCGGGAAACCCAGACACTGGCAACAATCACTTTGCAAAATTATTTCCGGATGTACGATAAATTGGCCGGAATGACTGGAACCGCAGAAACCGAAGCAGCAGAATTCTGGGATATTTATAAGCTTGATGTGGTGGTAATCCCCACCAACAAACCGATCCGCAGGCTGGACTATAATGATGTCATCTATCGCACCAAGCGTGAAAAATATAATGCGGTAATCGACGAGATCGAACGCCTGCATAAAGCCGGTCGACCGGCACTGGTCGGTACCATCACCGTTGAGGTTTCGGAAACGCTGAGCCGGATGCTGAAAAGAAGGGGAATCCCGCATAATGTACTGAATGCCAAATTTCATAAACAGGAAGCCGAAATTGTTGCAAAAGCCGGGCAAAAGGGTGCAGTAACCATTGCCACAAACATGGCCGGCCGGGGCACTGATATAAAGTTAGGCCGGGGAGTGGTCCAATGCGAAGGAGCGTGCTTTCTAAATGATGGTGATGGCAGGGAAGTGCCGGATAATATTGATTTGAACGAATGCAAACTGGATGTTCCCTGCGGTTTGCATATCATAGGAACAGAACGGCACGAATCCCGCCGGATAGATCGCCAGCTGAGGGGTCGATCCGGTCGGCAGGGTGATCCGGGAGCAAGCAAGTTTTTCCTCTGCCTGGAAGACGATCTGATGCGCTTATTCGGTTCCGACCGAATGATTAGAATCATGGATCGGCTGGGGGCGCAGGAGGGTGAGAACATTACCCATCGTATGGTAACCAATGCCATTGAGAAGGCCCAGAAGCGCGTGGAAATGCAGAATTTCAGTATCCGGAAACACCTCCTGGAATATGACGACGTGATGAACAAACAGCGTGAAGTTATTTATGAACGTCGTCGGAAAGCCCTTTTGCAGGAGAATATTCGTGATGAAATTAATGATGTCATTGAAGATTTTCTGGATGCCCAGTTCGATAAGTTTATCGGAGATAAGCAGCATGTTGAGGATTGGGACATGGAAGGATTATCCGAATCGTTAATGCGGACCCTGTTGGTTGATTTGAACACCCTCGGTGATAAAATTTATGGGATGCAGGAAAACGAGGTTCGGGAATATATTAAAGAAGAATCTAAAAAGGTATATTCCTATAAAGAGCAAAAGTTAGGTGAAAAATTCCTGCGGGATTTTGAAAAATATATTGTATTGCGGGTAGTGGATGAGAACTGGAAAGATCATCTGCATGAGATGGATATGCTGAAAGAGGGAATTGGTTTGCGGGCGTATGGGCAGAAAGATCCCCTGATCGAATACAAACAGGAAGCATATCACATGTTCGTCGGTCTCATCGATAATATCAATCAAAAGATCCTGGAGATGCTCTGGCGGACTCAGTTGGTGGAAGCACCCCGGGAACATAAATATGCTCCACCCCGGATGATGCTTGTCCATAGTGATGCCACAAACATGGGTTATCAGGCTGGGGATGCACCAGCTGAGGGACAACGGGAAATGTCGGAAATCCAGAAAGCCGGACAACAACGGAGCCAGAAGGTCCAACCGATTAAGCGGGATTTACCCAAAGTAGGGCGTAATGATCC
>CAZTXJ010000014.1:34085-36001 GCA_964617285.1 uncultured Calditrichaceae bacterium
GCCAGAAGGTCCAACCGATTAAGCGGGATTTACCCAAAGTAGGGCGTAATGATCCCTGCCCCTGTGGCAGCGGATTGAAATATAAAAAATGCCATGGAAAGGGCCAATAGTTAAGCCGAATCTGACCTTATAATCCCGGTGTATTTTCTAAACACCGGGATTTTTTATATGGATTGATTTTTTCGTTTTGGTACTGTGAACAACGTCTTATATTAGTTTCAAATGTTTAAAGAAATGCCTCAATCTTTATTAAAATTCTGTTCTAAATATTTCACCGGGATTCTCTCTCTTATTTTATTAGGAATTTTATGGTCTGAATTACCCGCCCAGTCGTTACCTGAAAAACCGCGGGAATGGGTGAACGATTATGCCGGTATTTTAAATAACCAGGAAAAGCAAAGTTTAAATAACACCCTCCGGGCTTACGAAGACACTACCTCAAATCAAATTGTTGTGGCCATTTTCCAGAATGCCAGGGGATACCCGGTGGAAGATTATTCCATTCGTCTGGCGGAGAAATGGCAAGTCGGTCAGAAGGGAAAGGATAATGGCGTCATCCTGGCCATTTTTCTGGATGAGCATAAAATAAGGGTCGAAGTTGGATACGGTCTGGAGGATAAAGTACCAGATGCGACTGCCATTCAAATAGCTCAAAATGTTATCAGACCATACTTCCGTCAAGAAAAGTATTACGAGGGTATACATCAGGGTGTCATTGCTCTGATGAGTGCTGCATCCGGAAAATTCAAAGGGACACCTCGTCGCAGGAGTAAGGATGGTAAAAATCCCTTTCCATTTTTATTTATGTTCTTTCTGGTGATATTTCTGCTTTCTTTGTTTCGTAAGCGCCGAACTACAGTTGGCTCACGGGGATGGCGCAGCACCGGGCCTTTCTTTTTTGGTGGAACCGGCGGTGGCTCCTGGGGAGGTTTTAGTGGTGGCGGTGGCGGTTTCAGTGCCGGTGGGGGCAGTTTTGGTGGTGGCGGAGCAACCGGCAGCTGGTAGTCTTTTTTATTTTGCAATTAATTCGATGGTCAAACTTTATTATAGCAATTGTTTAAAAATATGAGCGAAAACAGGTCAACTAATCCAAATACATTCTTTAGCAAGGAAGAAAAATCCGGTATTGTAAAAGCGATTCAGGAAGCAGAAAATGCTACCTCCGGGGAGATACGCGTACACCTGGAAGGGAAAGTGAATAAGGATGTGTACGAACGTGCCAAGGAAATTTTTATAAAAATTGGGATGGGGAAAACTGCTCAGAAGAATGGTGTTTTAATCTATTTGGCAACCGGGGACCGGAAATTTGCTATTATCGGTGACAAGGGAATAAATGAGGTTGTCCCGGAAAATTTTTGGGAAGATATTGTTTCCGGGGCCACCCGACAATTCAGAGACGGAGAGTTTTATGAAGGTATCTGTCAGGCCATTCGGCAGATTGGTGAAAAATTAAAACAGTATTTTCCGCATCAAAAAGATGATGTGAACGAACTTCCGGATACTATTTCCACTGGCGATTCAAAAGAAGAATAAATGATTTAAAAAGTCTGATGACAAGGTTCGATGAAAAGGAGCAGGACGAATGAGCGTGAGCACGAATGATCGCGGTCAATGGAGTTCAAGGATCGGTTTCGTTTTGGCAGCGGCAGGATCCGCGGTGGGATTGGGAAATATCTGGAAGTTTCCTTTTATAACCGGGATGTACGGTGGAGCTGCCTTTGTACTTTTCTACCTAATTTCTATTTTGTTGATCGGTTTACCGGTAATGTTGATCGAGTTCTCAATTGGTCGCCGGACCCAACTCAATCCGGTTGGTGCTTTCCGAAAACTGGCACCGAAGGGTCCTTATTTCCTGATCGGTGCAATGGGTGTAACGGTTGGCTTCATTATTTTATCCTATTATAGTGTGGTCGCTG
>CAZTXJ010000015.1:0-11338 GCA_964617285.1 uncultured Calditrichaceae bacterium
GGATCATCCATATCTGCCACATAATCCCAGACACAGAAGTGTTTAGAAGAATCTGCCGGGATAAGCAGGCTGTCCATCAGATTGGAGAATAGCGGCGGATCGTTTACCGGGGTTACTTGCACAAATAATTGAGCGGTGTCAGCAGCAATTCCGTCGCTCACCACCAGGTACAGCGTATCCGCACCAAACCAGTTTTCCGGAGCGATGAAATAACAGCTGTCCACATAACAATCCGCAGAAACATGCGAACCATCGATCACATCGTAGTCTAACATAAAACCAGGTGTTTCCGGATCATTAACATATGGATACCAGTTAAGTACCGCATAATCAAACGTCTGGTCTTCCGGAAACTGGATGGCCGGTAAGGCGGAAATAACCGGTGGATCATTCAATGGAGTAACGGTAACTGAAATAGTATCCGTGTCGGTGGCACCGCTGTCATCCACCGCTGTGAAAACCACACTAAAGATTCCGGAGGAGTCCACACTGCTGGAAAAGGTGGCCACATGCGTCCACGGATCAATACTTACGTTCAGATCGCTGGGATCAATTTCGATGTTCCTGCCCCCCTTTTCGGGAAACAGCGTTCCCGCCTCGATCACTTCCGCCAAGAAATCAATCTGATTCACGGTATGATCCACATCGCTGACGTAGGGATTCAATTCCAGGGTAGTTTGAGAATCTTCCTCAAATGAAACATCAGGTATCCCGGCCAGCACCGGCGGGTCGTTTACCGAAGCAACGGTAATTTGCACGGTGGCGGCATTGGAGGTCGCTCCCTGGTTATCATCCACGGTATAATTAAAATTATCATTGCCAAAGTAATTCGGATCGGGCTGGTAAGTCACCACCCCGGTTACCGGGTCGACACTTAGCTGGCCGTGCACCGGACTGCTGGTAATCTCCACCGTGGTGGAATCCAGTGTACCGTCCGTATCGTAATCATTGGCCAAAATATCGATCTGTAAGGCCAGGTCTTCCCTACCGGATGCTGCATCATTTACCGCCACCGGAGGCGTATTGGTAGGTACAGCACTCACATTCAGGGTTACCGGGACCAGAACCGGATCCTCATCCGGATCGTTGCTGGTTACGCTCAGGGTACAGCTGTAAGCTCCGACAGTCAGACCGGTGCCATCGATGTTAATCTGCACATTCTGATTGTTTCCCGGAGCGATCGTCCCGCTTACCGGATTTTCATCAATCCAGGAAACTTCGGTGATATTATCCAGTCCACCGGTCAGCGGATTTTGCGGATTCGCAATCGGCTCGACAATAGACCAGAGCAGGTTTTGCGATCCGGGAACTGCGGTATTGGTAATATTCATTATGTCGCTGGTGGTCTCATTCTCCTGAATATTAAAGGTGAAGGAGGTTGGTGTCACATCGATATCCGGATCGTTTACCACAGTAGTCACCTCAAAATCGGCAGTCATCACCGACCCGGAATTGCTGATATTGCGCACCGCCACCGTGGTAGAGTTAAAGGCGTAGCTGCGGGTATCCGGGGTGGTAAGGTCATCGAAGGTTCGCCGGTTATAACTGCCCGGAAAAGGATCGCCACTATTACCGCTGTTCGTATTATGTTCCAATTGCCACAGACCATCCGCCTGCTCCAGCGCGACCAGATAATGCCCCGAGCTGGTATGTCCGGGGTACCATTCATTATCATTTTGACTGGTTACCGATTCATCCACATGGTAAATACACAATCCGCTGCCGGGCAAGGCGGCATCGTATCCAACCTGCTGCCGGTTCTCCACCAGAAAGTATTGATTGCCCATGGTTCCATCGGTCCACAGCCGGATCAGGGTGGTATCCGTTTCGATGGACGGTATAGCATAGTTAGTAACATTCGTGGTCAGATTTATCGGTGTGGCATATCCCATTTGTGAGCGGCACCAGGCATCGGGATGGGCCGGAGAAGCGCCCAGTGGACCATTCCAGCTGCCACCGGCCATCAGGCTCCAGCGACCCAGGCCGCGGGAACTTCCGTCACGGTCGTAAACATCAGGCAATCCGAATACCGAATGTCCCATTTCGTGGGCATAAACCCCGCAGGTCATGTCGCCCGGATTCTGCCAGTACTCCGGTTCCATTGAGTAAGTATAGGCATAAACACTATCCACCAGCTGGGGGCTGTGCATGGACCATTTGTGTGACCAGATGTCGCTGTTGCTTCCGGTAAACTCCGCACCCGGCCCGGCATGAATGATAAACAGGGCATCCACAAATCCGTCGCCATTGTTATCATACTGGGAAAAATCCACATAGGGATTGGCCAGCGCCACGGCATCTTCGGCCAGTTTCTGGGCATTGTGGGGATAGGGTCCGAATCCATTATTGTTGTAGACATAATAAGAGTAGGTCTGCGGCGCCCGGTACCATCCCAGCGCACTGGGCATATTGAGGGTCACAATGGTGAGATTTCCATAGGTCACTTCGGTATAATAATCCCGTACGGTGCCGGTACCGGTTCCATAAAGCAGATTATCAAAGAAGGTGCCGTTCACCTGATACTGGTTATCGCTAAAATCGACCAGAATAGCAATGGCCCGGAAGTCTTCATCCGGTGACCGGTTGGGGCCATAGGGATTTGTTCCATCCGGCAAAATACCCGGACTATTGACGCCCATCGCCCGGAGCTGAATTTCATTCTTCAGATAATAAGGAATTTCAATCTCACCTTTCTGGATCTTTTCCAGTAGTGCCGGATGAGGTACATCGGCAAATAACGTTGTAGAAAATAATAGAATAACAAATAAGAGGAGGGCTGGAAGATAAAACCAATTCCTGTTCAATAACACTTGCGGTTTCATATGTGCTCCTTCCTTAGAGAGGACGGGTAGTTAGATTATTTTATTTCCAAAAAATTCCCATAAATAGATATTTTCGGTGAAATACCAGGTAAGTTAACTATATATCTCAATTACACCGGATTTTTTGGTGTTTTAAGAATTTCCTCAGCGGTTCGATACTATATAGGAGGAAATCACAAGGAATTCATGGAATGAGTTATATGTTTCTCGGATATTCCGGATTTGCCCCTTTTAAGAAATGGTGGGCTTCCATCTGCCTCATCCCCTTTGCTCTTTATTTTATTCTAACCCATGGTCATTATTCTCTGATAGATAATGCCGATTTGATTATCCACGAGGCTGGCCATTTTTTCTTTGGATTTTTCGGCAGTTTTATCCATGCCGCCGGGGGCACCCTGATGCAAATTATTTTTCCCCTGTTTATTGCCTTATACTTTTTCCGGGCAGGCTATCGCACGGGCGTCCAGGTTTTCATTTTCTGGCTGGGACAAAACCTGGTGAATATCAGTGTTTATGCAGCAGACGGACGGGCACGCAAACTTCATCTGATCGGAGGAAAGCATGACTGGTATTATATGCTGGGCCAGCTCAACCTGCTGGACAAGGCGGAACTGGTCGGGGCCATCTTTTTCCTTCTGGCTATTTGCATATTCGTATTCGCCATCACCATCCCTCTGTTTGTCGATGATGAATCTTTCCAAAATTAATTATTACTCTTGTAACTTTAATTCTATTATTATTAATTTAAGTTTGTGAATGTGCCACGACCGGTTTTAAAATTAACCATCTTAAATAAATCAAATATCATTACAATCCTACTGGTGCATAAATAATTAAATAAAGCAGGAATTAATTCGATAATAGGGTAAAGTAGTTTAAATTGACGGTTAAATTGGAAGTGGCCCAAAATAAGTGATCAATAGATGGCAAAAATAATATCGATATCCAACCCCAAAGGAGGCGTGGGTAAAACCACCACCGCCATAAATCTTGCCGCCAGTCTGGCGATTGCGGAAAAATCTGTTTTAATGATTGGCATGGATCCCAATGGTGCACTGAGCGCCGGCTGGGGATTTGAAGAAAACGATATCCGGGCCGGGATTTATGAGATATTTCTGGGCACTTTCGACTGTATTGATACCATTCATCATTTCGATCTCCCCAACCTCGATCTTATTCCCTGCAATATTTTCAGCCACGAGCAGGAAATCCGGCTCGAAACCATGTCGAAAAACCGGGGTTTGTTTAAGCGCAAACTGGATGATCTGATTGTGAAAAATAAAGCTGCATACGATTTTGTCATCATCGATACCCCGCCAGCGGTCAGCGATTTAACTATTGCCGCCCTCTATGCCGCCAATTCGGTGCTCATCCCGCTTCAGACCGGATTCTTTGCCATTACCGTAGTTAAAAAATTGATGAGTATGATCGAACGGGTAAAGAAGGGGGTAAATCCAGACCTGGAAATCGAAGGTATTTTACTGAATTTCTATGAAAAAAACACCAGGGCTTCCCAGCGGGCAGTGGATGAAACCAGGGAATTATTCGGCAGCCTGGTTTTTGACACCGTGATTCCCAAGAACGCCGCCATCAGTTATGCCGCCTTCGAGAAAAAACCGGTGGTGCTGGTGGATGCGCTGGCTCCCGGGGCAGTTGCCTACATGACCCTGGCCGACGAAATTCTCCGGCGAAATGTCCCGGAAAAATGGCGGATCATTTTTGATGAGGCTGAAGAAGAGACAGAACCGGAGCCATTAAAAATTTCCAATCTGGGTTAAACAACTACCAAATTACTTTAAAATTTCCTGACATAATTTCTTATCCAATTACCAGGTCTTAATTAAAACCGTTACCCCGGGATAAATCTTTAAAACCATTTCAGGCCCATCGGTTTATTTTTTAAATTCCAACAAAATCTTTAGGCATTGTGATAAAAACAGTTTTTATATGAACCGAATTTTATACCTTCAGCACGCTTTGTTACCTCAAGAAGATTCTCCGAAAAAGAAATCCCAAATTTTCTCTGAAATCAGGACACTTTTAACGGCAGTATTGATTACCTGTCTGCTATCCGGATTAATCATTGCTCAGGATCGGTCAGGTAAGATTTCCGGTGTGGTAACCGATCCGGCTCAAAAACCGGTGGCAGAAGTCTATGTAAGCTTGAATCCGATCAATCGCACGGCTCTTACTGGTCAGAACGGCTGTTTCGAATTCAGCGGGATACCGGCAGGAACCTACTCACTCTCCTTCCGGCATATCAGCTATCAGGATAAATCCATAAAAGATATTTCGGTTGATACCGGTCAGATTACTGAAGTGGACACCGTACAGCTTCAGGAGAGAATTTTTCCCTCGGAAGAAGTCTCCGTAACAGCTACCCGAACCGAGCGCAATCTCTTCGAGGTATCCAAACCCCTGAACCTGGTGAACAGCAGACAGATTGAGAACCGGGAAGCCAAAACCTCTGCCGAAGCCCTGCGTGAGGAGGCGGGTCTGTTTGTGCAAAAAACAAATCATGGCGGTGGTTCGGCCATTATCCGCGGATTAAGCTCAAATCAAATTTTATTGCTGGTGGATGGCGTCCGCCTGAACAACTCCACCTATCGCCTGGGAAATCATCAATATCTGACCACGGTGGACAATCAGATGGTGGACAGGATTGAAGTGGTGCGCGGGCCTTCTTCCCTGATGTACGGCAGCGATGCGCTGGGTGGTACCATCAATATCCTTACCCGGAATCCCGATTTTGTATCCGGCGGGCTGCAGTTTCAATCCCGGCTGTTCAATCGCTATGCCACAGCCGATGAGGAAAAAACCAGCCGGGCAGAAGTTCAACTAAAAAATCACCGGATTGCTTTTATGGGTGGGCTCAGTTACAAAAATTATGGTGACCTGAAACGGGGCAGTAGTAACAGCCGGATTGAACTGGAGCAATCGACAGACGGTGTGTTCCAGCGGCCCAGCGGTTATAAAGCTTACGATATGGACGGAAAAATCCTCCTGGCCCTTACACCTGATCAGTACGTTTCCGCGGTTTTTCAGCAAACCCGGCAATATGACGTTCCCCGTTATGACAAATACGAAAATGACGGTTACTTTCTCTGGAATTACGAACCCCAGCAGCGGCAACTGACCTACCTGAGGTATGAAAACCACCTCCGGAAACACTATCTGAATTCGGTGCGAACCACCGCGTCCTATCATCTCCAGGAAGAGGGCCGCCAGATGCAAAAAACCAGCGACAGCGAATTTACCAATGAAGCGGACAGGGTTCGTACCCTGGGGTTAACCATCGATCTGAATTCTGTTCTGGGTAACCATCTTCTGACCTACGGCAGTGAATTCTATTTTGATAAAGTCTCCAGCAACCGGTATTTCCTCGATCCGCAAACCAATTCCTCCGAGGAGGATATTCAGGGAAGATATCCGGATGGTGCCAGGTACAACAGTTACGGACTTTTTCTCCAGGATGAAGTAAAGTTAAGACCGAGCACCTTACTTTCCCTGGGGCTTCGTTACAGTTATTTCACCACTGATTTTGCCGTACCGGAGGGAAGTTTTTTTAGTTCATCCGATGGAAATTTTTCCCAGAATTTTAAATCCCTGACCGGCAGTCTTGGATTGGTCCATCAGATTATTCCGGGATTATATCTGAACTGCAATCTGGGACAGGCATTCCGGGCACCAAATCTAAGCGATATTTCAAAACTGGGGGAATCCAAAGGCAACATTTACGAAATTCCCAATCCCGATCTGGGACCGGAAAAGATGCTGAGCATCGATGCCGGGTTTAAAATAAACACTCCCAGAATCTTTGCCACCTTTTCGGTTTATTATTCCCGGATAACCGATTTACTGGCCAGTGCAGAGACCACCTACAATGGATCATCTACAATTGAAATAAACGGCATCCAGTACCAGCTGAAATCAAAGAAAAATATTGGCAATGCATACATTCGCGGAACCGAGGCCGAATTTCACTACCGGCTTTCTTCACACCTGGAAACCGGAGCGAATCTGGCATACACTTACGGCCAAAACACTACTCTGGCTGAACCGGTGGGCGGTATCCCTCCCCTTTTCGGGTTGGTGAATGTTAAATGGCAAAAACCGGAATATGGGATGGAATTCTTCGTCCGGTTCGCCGGGAAACAGGACCGCCTGTCTGCCGATGACCTGGATGATCCTCGCATCCCTCCTGGAGGCACGCCCTCCTGGTACACCCTGAACCTGCGAGCGAACATCCGGATTCAGAAATATATCCGGCTGCGGGGCGCTATCGAAAACATTCTGGATCATAATTACCGGGAGCATGGCTCGGGCATCAATGGACCGGGCCGGAACTTCATCCTCAGTCTGGAACTGAATAGCGCACTGCAATAATCATTGAGACCCGGCCAATTGTATCCAAATTTTAACATAAAACAGTTGCAGTTTTTCAAAGGTTGTTTTACTTTCTCATCCACATTTCTAACGAAAACAGGTTTTATTTAATTTCCGGAAGGAGACATAATGATTATTTTGAAAAACCTCCTGGTAAAACCAGGTTTTAAGATTATCCCTGGATACATCTTAATGTTATTTTTTGTTTTATCGAATACCATTGCTCAGACGGCAGATAAACCCGACTGGGAAGGTGGTCGACCGGATGGCTGTACCACGATCATGGTGGGGAGAGATGCCAGTGCAGACAGCTCGGTTGTCACTTCCCACACCTGCGACAGTCATCGTACCCGTTCCTGGGTGGATATCGTTTCCCCAAAAAATTTTAAACCCGGAGCGATGAAAACCCTGGTCCAGCGGGTAAATGACGATTCATTGGCTATGCCCTCCTACAAATATATTCCAACCGGGGATATCCCACAGGTTTCTGCTACCTACGGATATATCAATACTGCCTATCCCTGTATGAACGATCACCAGCTGGCGGTGGGGGAATCGACCTTTGGCGGCCGGGAAAGCCTCCATTCCGAAAAAGGTCTCATCGATTGCCAGCAATTGGTGGAATTGATGCTGGAAAGATGCACCACTGCCCGGGAAGCCCTCAAATTGACCGGAGAGCTCACCAAAAATTATGGCTGGAATGATGAAGGCGAGTGTCTGACCATTGCCGATAAGAATGAAGCCTGGGTGCTGGAGATCGTTGGGCCGGGCCGTGGTAATCTGGGAGCTATCTGGGTGGCCCAGCGTGTCCCGGACGATCATGTGACCGTGAATGCCAATGGCAGCCGGATACGGGAGATCGATCTCAGCCGGCCGGATTATTTCATGGCTTCGGAAAATGTTTTTCAGGTTGCCCAGGACAGCGGCTGGTGGAATCCATCCCAGGGACCATTCCAGTTCTGCTATGCCTACGATCCGGAAAGCCGGCAATCCTTTGCCGCACGGCGCCGGGAATGGCGGGTGCTGGATCTGTTAGCCCCGTCGCTGCACTTACAGCCAAATTCGGAGAACTATCCCTTCTCCGTAAAACCGGACACACTGGTCACCGTGGCCAAACTGGTAAAAATCTTCCAGGATTATTACGAAGGGACAGACTACAATTTTATCAAAGACATTACCTGGGCAAACAAGGATGGCAAGGTGGAAATTTCACCCCTGGCCAATCCCTTTATGCCTTATGATATGAATCCGCTGTTTAAAATCAATGGCGGATGGGGCTGGCGCGGCGAGCGCACGATTGCCCGCTGGTATACCATGTATGCCACCATCACCCAGTCCCGGGACTGGTTACCGGATGAGGTCGGCGGTGTAGTCTGGCTGGCATTCGACAATGTGGCTACTTCTATTTACACCCCGGTCTACTGCAGTGTAACCGATCTGCCAAAACCTTTTAAAACACCGGGTCGGGTGAACGGCTTTACCCGGGAATCTGCCTGGTGGGCATTTAACCGGCTGGGTACACTCACTGCCCAGCGCTGGGGAGATATGCGCCATGATGTGAGCGCGGTATGGGGACCTATGCAGGCCGAGCTTTTTGCCAACCAGCAGAAAATTGAACATGAGGCGCTGGCCTTGCTGAAAAAGAATCCGAAAAAAGCCAGGGAATTCCTGACCAACTACACCCTGCAGTGGGGTAATAAAAATGTGGAACAGGCCTGGAAGCTGGGCGATTTGCTCTGGACTAAATACGACGAGAAATTTTGACAACAATATAAATTCGGAGCGCAAATGATTTCGAATCGTTTTATCCGATATCTTTCTATTGTATTGATTTTGTATGCTGCACATTCGGGATTTGCCCAGAAAGAGATGGCCGGGAACCGGGTGTCTTCCCCTGACGGCCGGATTGAAATTTTCTTTCAGCTGAAGGATGGTGCGCCCTACTATAGCGTAGACAGGGATGGCGAACCACTGATCCTGGCTTCCAAAATGGGATTTGTGCTGAAAGATGCTCCGGCATTGGACAGAAATTTTTCCATAGAAAAAACCGAACAGAATTCATTTAATGAAAACTGGGAGCAGCCCTGGGGTGAAGTCAGATTTATTAACAATCACTATAATGAACTTCGCATCCAGCTGAAGGAAAAAAGTAAAGCCTCCAGGTATCTGACCATTATTTTCCGGGCCTATAATGATGGTATTGGTTTCCGCTACGAATTCCCGAAGCAAAAAAACCTGGCCGATTTCAATATCATGCATGAACTGACCGAGTTTGCCATGCCCGCGGATGAAAATGTCTGGTGGATCCCGGCCTTCCGGGGTAACCGGTATGAATATCTTTTTACCAAATCTCCCATCAGCCAAATCGATACCGTGCATACTCCACTCACCATGGAGACTAAAAACGGACTCTATTTAAGTTTTCATGAGGCAAACCTCACCGATTACGCCAGTATGACCCTGAGTGGCTCGGCTGATTACAAGCTCCGCTGTGTGCTCATTCCCTGGTCAGATGGCATTAAAGTAAAAGCCAGTACGCCTTTCAAAACACCCTGGCGGACTGTACAGATCACCGAAAAACCAGGGGATCTGATCACTTCCTATCTCATTTTAAACCTGAATGATCCCAATAAATTGGGTGATTTTTCCTGGATTACTCCGGGTAAATATGTGGGCATCTGGTGGGGCATGCACATCGATAAGTACACCTGGGGATCCGGTGAAAAACATGGCGCCACTACCGAGAATGCCAAGCGATACATCGACTTCGCCGCAAAGTACGGTTTTATAGGGGTGCTGATTGAAGGGTGGAATATCGGTTGGGACGGTAACTGGACCCAGAACGGCAGTCTGTTTAATTTTACTACCCCCCACCCGGATTTTGATATCAAGGAAGTGACCAGTTATGCCGCCTCAAAGGGAGTAAAAATTATCGGGCATCATGAAACCGGAGCAGATATCGCCAATTATGAGCGGCAGATGGAAGATGCTTTCAAATATTATAAAAGCCTGGGAATCGATATGATCAAAACCGGGTATGTGGGCACCCGGGTTCACAGCACCATGGGAACCACTGAATGGCATCACGGACAATATATGGTGGAACATTACCGGAAGGTGGTGGAGCTGGCGGCCAAATACAAAATTATGCTGGACGTCCATGAGCCGATCAAGGATACCGGAATCCGGCGTACTTATCCCAATATGATGACCCGGGAGGGCGCACGGGGTCAGGAATACAATGCCTGGTCGCCGGATGGCGGAAATCCACTGGACTACCTGACCATCATCCCGTTTACTCGTTGCCTGGCCGGTCCGTTTGATTATACCCCCGGAATATTTGATTTAACTTTGAAAAGTGCCAACAAACCCAATAACCGGGTCCGGGGTACCCTGGCCAAAGAACTGGCCATTTATGTGGTTGTTTACAGTCCGCTGGTGATGGCGGCCGATCTGATCGAAAATTACCAGGATCAACCCGCTTTCAAGTTTATCGTGGATGTGCCAACAGACTGGGCCGAGACCAGTGTGCTGGATGGGAAAATCGGAGATTACATCACCGTGGTCCGGAAAGACCGCAAGAGCGACGACTGGTATGTTGGCAGCATTACCGATGAGAACGGCAGGACGCTGGAAGCGCCACTCAGTTTTCTTGACCCCGGTAAAACTTATGTGGCCGAGATCTATGCCGACGCAGCCGATGCCAACTGGAAGGAAAAGCCCCTGGCCATTGATATTCATAAGGTTCTTGTTGATGAGAAAACGATCCTACAGTTAAAACTGGCTCCCGGCGGCGGACAGGCGGTACGAATCTACCCGGCCAGTGAGGACGATCTAAAACAGATTCCGGATTACCAAAATTGATTATTACGTTATGATCGAAAATCAAATTTTAAAAAAACTGCGATTAACAGACCAGAACCCGGTTTTGATTATCAATGCACCGGAAGAATTTCAGGAGACTCAAAAGCATATCAGGTCTGATGTTCATCGGCAAACCAGTCAGCAATACGGCTTTATTCTGGTATTTGTCAAGAATCAGGCAGATATCAATCAATTTCTTCCCACCTCCCTTTCCGCTTTACAGGGAGACGGATATTTCTGGGTTGCCTATCCCAAAAAAACATCAA
>CAZTXJ010000015.1:11438-30478 GCA_964617285.1 uncultured Calditrichaceae bacterium
AATGGCGGTAAAATGTTACTGGCCATGGCCGGCGCCATGAGCACCGCCGAAATCGGTCTTTCCCTGGCCGAGATGATCCGACAGGATAAAATCCACGCTATCAGTTGCACCGGGGCCAATCTGGAAGAGGATGTGTTTAATCTGGTAGCGCACGATCATTATCTGCGTATCCCCAAATACCGGGAATTAACCACAGCCGATGAGCAAAACCTGCTGGAACGGCATCTGAACCGGGTAACCGACACCTGCATTCCGGAAGAAGAAGCCATCCGTCGTATTGAAGGAGCGATTATCGAAGAATGGGTGGCAGCAGATAAAAAAGGCGAAAGCTGGCTTCCCCACGAATTTTTCTATAAAGTTTTAAGAAATAAAAAACTGGAAAAATTTTATCAGATCGATCCCCGGGACAGTTGGCTGCTGGCGGCAGCGGAAAAGAATCTGCCTATTTTTGTCCCGGGCTGGGAAGATTCCACTCTGGGCAACATCTATGCCTCCCACTGCATCCGGGAAGACATCAAAAACGTGAATACCATCCGGAACGGGATCGAATATATGATCCGTCTGGCCAAGTGGTATCAGGAGGTTTCGAAGGAGCATGCCATCGGATTCTTCCAGATTGGCGGCGGTATTGCCGGGGATTTCCCCATCTGCGTTGTTCCCATGCTGCATCAGGATTTGCAAATCAAGGATATCAATTTCTGGAGCTATTTCTGCCAGATCAGCGACTCGACCACCAGCTACGGTTCTTATTCCGGGGCAGTGCCCAACGAGAAAATTACCTGGGGCAAGTTGTCTCCCGATACTCCCAGGTATATTATCGAATCCGACGCCAGCATCGTAGTACCCCTGATCTTCACTTATGTTCTGGAAAATGCCCGGTAATTTATCAGCGGATCATCTGCTGAATAATATCAATTTCGTCCTGATTGACGGTATGCCCCATACCCGGATATAATCGCAGGGTAACTTGCCCATCCAGTTTCCGAAAAATAGTGGCTGACTCCTCTACTCGTTCGCGGGGGATATGCGGATCGACATCGCTGCATCCCAGAAAAACAGGCGTTTGTTTCAGGGATCCACTGTAATCCTCGGGACTGATTTGCGGACCAATCAAACCACCACTGAGTCCGATGATGCCGCCATATCGCTGGGGGTGCCGGGCGGCATATTCCAGGGCCAGACAGGCGCCCTGGGAAAATCCCAGCAAAAAAATATGTTCGGCAGGAATATCATGGTCATTCAGCTGCTCTATCAAGTCTCCAATGACTTGCAGCCCGGACGAAATTCCCGGTTCGTTCCTTTCCACCGGTTCCAGAAAGCGATAGGGATACCAGGTGTAACCATCCGCCTGTGGAGCCAGAAAAGCAAAATCCGGCGCCTCCAATTCACTGGTGAGAGTCAGTATATCCTGGGCGGTGGCTCCCCGTCCGTGGATCAGGATCATGGCAGCCTGGGCCTTATCCAATCCGACCCCGGAATGCAAAACCGGTTGATCCTGGTGTGGCCCGTTAATTCGATCTGTTCGGCTCATTCTACTTTCACTCCGGCTTTTATCCCGGAGACCGTTATTTCCGGCAGGATCGATTCGATTTCACTCCGGCGCGGTTCATACCATTCCGGAAGTTTGAGATGCGTCCCCAGTGTCTCAAGAGTTTCATCGATCAGGAATCCCGGCGGATCGGTGGCTATTTCAAAAAGAACACCGCCCGGTTCCCGGAAATAAATGGAATGGAAATAATTCCGGTCGATGACCGGGGTGACATTGTAGCCCAGCTCAACCAGTTTCTCCCGCTTCTTCAGTTGGGTTGACTCATCCGGAGTGCGCCAGGCAATATGATGAACCGCACCCACACCCATTCGGCCATTGCCCTCATTGGGCAAACATAGCAGATCCACGGTTGAGGTGTCACTCCGATAGCGGAAGCGGTTTCCTGATTCCCCAATATGGCGGAATCCGAAAGTCTCGGTGAGCAAACCGGCGGTGCGTTCGTAGGCTTCCACTGCCAGGGTTATCCCATAAAATCCCCGGATCGCATTCTCCGGATTTATTGGCCCGTCCTCCCAGGGGGTAAAGTGATCAATGGAAGTTTCAACCAGCTCCAGCTGAATTCCGTCCGGATCACGGAAAGTGAGGACCTCTTCTTCAAACCGACTGAATGGTCCCTGAACGGAAATATTTAGACGCTTCAGCCGGTCCACCCAGAAACCCATTGCGTTTTGCGGAATGGCAAAAGAAATCAGCGAAACCTGCCCCGTACCGGTACGCCCCTGCCAGGCACCTTTTCCCCAGGGGAAAAAAGTGAGAATGGTTCCCGGATCACCCGTTCCGTTACCATAATACAAGTGATAGGTGTCAGGTGCGTCAAAATTTACCGTGCGTTTTACCATGCGTAATCCCAGGATTCCGGTATAAAAATCGACATTCTTCTGGGGATCGCCGGCAATGGCGGTGATATGATGAATACCCGATCTATATTGGTTCATGATGTTCTCCAGATTAAATTATATTTTTTATTTATTATGTCACTCCAAGGTCAAATCAGCCACATAAAAATATCTTTTGAATCAAAATGATTACTAAACTGAAAAAAGAGATTCCGAATTAAATTCGGAATGACACAATAAATATTTCATAAAAAGCCTATTAAAATAAGTGATGATTTTCTATTTTATCAAAGGTTCCGCCATAGACAATGTCCTTGATCGCATCCGAGGTCAGAAATTCGTGAGGAAATCCCATTTCAATCTGGCTGATTTTATTCAGTTGCTCCATCTGTTTATTGGTAAGACTGAAATCCAGCACGCCCAGATTATCCTTTAATTGATCGAGCGTCTTTGCCCCTAATAGCGGAACGATAACGCCGGGCTGTTGCCGTACCCAGTTGATGGCAACCTGCGACGGCGTCCGGCCAATTTTATCCGCAACTTTGGCAACTTCCCGGGCAATTTTTAATTTATCCGGATCGATCTCATGTCTCAGGTTTGCCCTTCCCTTAACTTTATTATCCGGATGATTATATTTCCCGGATAATACCCCGGATCCCAGTATTCCCCAGGGGGTCACACCAATATCCAGGTGACGGGCCATGGGCAGCAGCTCGCGCTCCACTGTTCGCTGAACCAGGCTGTATTGAATCTGCAATCCCACAAAGCGGGACCAGCCGCGCAGATCTGCCAGGGTATTCGCCTGCGAGACAATCCAGGCCGGAGTATCCGATATTCCGACATAGAGAATTTTTCCGGCTCGCACCAGATCATCCAGCGCCCGCATTACCTCTTCCACCGGAGTGGTATAATCCCAGGCATGCACCCAGTATAAATCGATGTAATCGGTCTTTAATCTTTTCAGACTTGCTTCCAGCGCCTGCACCATGTTTTTGCGATGGTTGCCGCAAAAATTGGGATCATCCCGTCTGGTCCAGAGCGTATATTTAGTCGCCACTACAAAATGTTCCCGGTCGGAGGCAATAAAATCACCCACAAATTTTTCACTGGTTCCATTGGTGTAACGGTTAGCAGTGTCAATAAAATTTCCGCCGGCATTACTGAAAGCATCAAATATCTTTTTACTTTCTTCTTTCGAGGCACCCCATCCCCATTCTTCACCAAAGGTCATGGTTCCCAGAGCCAATTCCGAAACCCTCAATCCACTTTTCCCTAATAATTTGTATTTCATCATTCATTCCTTTCCATATTTCCGAATCCAATAAAAACAGTACATTTCTATTTCAATTCTGCCGGAATCACTTCCACGGTTTGAATCAGTCCCCGATGCAAAACTTCCAGAAAATTCTTTTTGCCGATGGAGTTTTCATCCAGCATCCGATGCAGATCGTTAATATTGGCGATGGGCTGCCCGTTTAAGCCGACAATCACATCTCCATTCTGCAAGTCCGACCTGTGGGCCGGACTGTTCTGTTCGATCTGCTGCACCAGGATCCCCGATTTCACTTCCAGTTTAAAATAATTGATCATGCGCAGGGGAAGATTAATCACCTGCCCGCCAATTCCAAGATAACCGCGTCGCACCCGCCCTTCGGTAATCAGTTTACTGACCACATATCTGGCCGTGCTGGAAGCGATGGCAAAACAGATTCCCTGGGCTGGCAGGATGATGGCAGTATTAATCCCCACCACTTCACCCTGACTATTTATCAGCGGGCCGCCGGAATTCCCCGGATTTAATGCCGCATCGGTCTGAATCACATTGTCAATCAATCTTCCACTGTAAGAGCGGAGGCTGCGTCCGACCGCGCTCACCACACCGGTGGTCACCGAGTATTCAAAACCGTAGGGATTTCCAATAGCAATTACCAGCTGGCCAACCTTTAATTTCTCGGAATCCCCAAAGGTGACGTAATTGAGGTGATCGGTATAAATGCGGATCACCGCCAGATCGGTGGAAGCGTCGTTGCCGATCAGCTCGGCCTGAAAACTCCGGCCATCCGGCAAGTCCACATCAATCCGGGTGGTATCGGAAACCACATGGTTGTTGGTCAGGATAAAGCCTTCCGGGGAGAAAATAAAACCCGATCCCGCACCCGGTTGTACAGGTCCACCCGGCCCTGAACCCCTTCTGGTTTGCCTCTTTTTCTGCACTTTAACGTGCACTACTGCCGGACTCACCTTTTCCGAAGCAGCGACCACTGCCTGGGAGTAAGCATCCAGCAACTCGTCATCACTGTATGATTTAAATTTAACCGGGGAGTTCCCGGAAAAATCATCATCCTGGTTTTCCAAAAATTTTAACATATCTAAATCCTTCACATTTTTTGCTTATGACTTTCGGCGAAGCAACTTAAAAGCAATCCCCGGTCCCATTTCCTGCTGGTAAGCCAGATTAATCCACAGCTTGGCGAAAGCTTCCAGCAAATAGGCACTCTTAATCCCTCCGGCATCGACCACTGAAAATCCCACCTGCTCCGCCAGCTTCTTTACTGTTTCTTTCGCGTCTTTATCATCCCCACAGATGTAAGTATCGATCCGGGTGCCGTTATAATCCGGATTCTCCAGATTGGCCGACCCGGTAGCATTAAATGCTTTTATTACCTTTTCCGAACCCGACCATCGCCGGATCGCCTCTGCAGCCGTTAAAAATCCGGATGGCAAACCGGAGAGCGCATTGGTACAGTCGATGATTATTTTTTTGCTCAAATCCCGGGCAGAGCCCAGGACTTCCCGCGCAGCATTAAATGGCACCGCGACGGTAATAATTTCAGATGCTTCCATCGCTTCAGTTAAGGAAACAAGAGAAAACCCCTCCGATTTTAAGGCTGCATATTTCGGATCATCCGGATGACGAACCCCAAAAATAATCTCATGGCCTGCTGCCATCCATTTTCGTCCTAAACCACCACCAATTTTTCCCGGACCTAAAATGCTGATCTTCATATCTATTCTCCTGGTTAATTGTCAGTTTAGCATCATACATTTACAATTGAAACTACTCATGAATTCTATCTACCCTCTCAACTTATCTAATAAGTCGTTTAATTCTTTTGCCTCGGCTACGGTCAAAGCGGTAAAAACCTTTTCCCATTCCGGATCCTGCTTTTCAATCTCGGTGAGCAGATGTAAGCCCTTTTCGGTGATAATAACATCCACCGCCCGCCGGTCATTTTTGCAGGTTCTCCGTTCCACCAGTTTTTTCTGGCGCAGCTTTTCCACCAACCGGGAAGCATTGGACATTTTATCCAGCATCCGGTCAATTAACAGCGATACCGTGGCAGGATTCGGATACTGCCCGCGCAGGATTCGCAGAATATTGTACTGCTGATAGGTGAGACTAAACGGCTTCAGATGCACCTGGTTCTTGATTGAAAGCCAGCTTCCGGTATAAAGAATATTGACCGATAGCTTGTGATATTCATTCTTAAACTTATCCTGTTTAATTTCTTTTTCAATCTGCATAGGACTCTGTTCTCATTCCTTTTAATTTAATGTATCTACATTAAATGTCTAAACTCATAAAACGGTTAACTGAATGTCCCGAGAAAAGTTTCAAAAAGGCAGGTTGGAATTTTTTGTATTAAAGAAACTTCTGAAAATTCATTCTCTGTGAAAAATTAAGAGTAAATGCATCATCCCGGACGCCTGCCTGGCCGGCAGACAGGGAATGACAGGTACAGGAAATTTTAAAAGGTTTGAAGTAAGTCCTCTACCTGTTTAATTTTTTCAGAAGTTTCTATTATATTTCTTTAATGATGCGAAACATTTATATTTTCATTCCTTATATAAGGTGAAAACGAAAGGAGACCTAATGAGAAAAATTAGCTTTGTTATTCTGCTCACCGGACTGGTATGTACCCTTGCCTATTCCCAAACCATCCGTTTTGATAAGTATTTTATTGACAAGACCATGCGAATCGATTACTACCATATCGGGGATGCCACAACCGATATCATTACCCTGGACCGGGTATATCAGCAGGGCATCTGGGCAGGCAGCGAAAAAAACCTGATTGACAATTTCAATAATGGCCGCTACTATGTAAAAATTTATGATGCCGCCAGCAATACCCTGATTTATTCGAAGGGATTCGACAGTTATTTTGGTGAGTATCAGACCTCCCAGCCGGCTCTGGACGGCATTCAGCGAACCTTTCAGGAGTCTGCCATCATTCCCTATCCGAAGAACAAAATTTTGTTCACCATGGAAAACCGAAACCGTGAAAATCAGTTACAGCAATTCTTTTCCCAGGAAATTGATCCCAACAGTGTGGATATTGTCAAGGACGATCTCAGCACAGATGTCAAGGTTTATCCGATTGTCAAAAATGGCGATCCTCACGTGAAAGTTGATATTGCTATTTTGGGTGAAGGCTATACCGTCCGGGAGGAGAAAAAATTTGAAGACGATCTGGCCAGATTCACCAAAATATTTTTTACACAGGAGCCTTATAAATCGTATCCAACAAATTTTAACATTTATGGCGTCCTGAAATATTCCGAGCAAAGTGGTACCGACGAACCCCGGGCGAATATTTTCAAAAATACCGCCATGAGCACCACTTTTAACTCAATGGGATCGGAAAGATATCTGCTCACCGAGGATAACCGGGCGGTTCACAATATCGCCGCTCACGCCCCATACGATGCCATCATGATTATGGTGAATTCCAAACGCTACGGTGGCGGCGGAATATACAATTTTTACCTCACCTTCACCACCGATAATCAGTGGTACGAGTATGTTTTCCTGCACGAGTTTGGCCATTCTTTTACCGGGCTGGCTGACGAGTATTACACTTCCTCCACAGCCTATAACGATTTTTATCCCCGGGGTATCGAACCTACCGAACCCAATATTACTGCTTTGCTTAATCCACCTCATGTAAAATGGGAAGCATTACTTACGCCGCGTATCGAGATTCCCACTCCCTGGGAAAAAGCCGAATTTGACAAAATGGACAACGCCTACCAGAAAACCCGCACGGAAATGAACGACGAGGTGGCGCGCTTGAAACGGGAGCGGGCACCCAAGACTGAAATCGAAAAGGCCGAGGCAAAATCGGAGCAGCTTTCCCGGGAGAACGCTGAAGCGGTGGATAAATATTTAAGGAACAGCAAATACTGGGGAAAAGTCGGGGCTTTTGAAGGCGCCGGTTATTCTTCGGAGGGTTTGTATCGCTCTATGCTCGATTGCATTATGTTCACTAAGGGAAAAAAGCCATTTTGCAAAGTCTGTGAGCAGGCCGTGTACAATATGATCATGTTCTATTCCGAATAGAAAGTGGGTACCGGCAGCAGCATCAAAAAGAATTTTTAACTAAAATGAAAAAATCGTCTCCGGGCAGACCAACTTGGTTCTGTCCGGAGAAAACCTTATATAACAACCTGACTGAAACTCAAAAATCTTATCAGATTCTCAACGATTTTAATTATTGACTTAACTGTCAGAAAATGGAGACGGCATGAGCTCGCATTTAAAATCATACACCATTCTGGTTAACAATAATGGGATGGGCAGTGCTGAAAATCCCCTGCAGATAAAACTTGCCCAAAATTATTTCAAACTACTATATGAAAATGTTCAATTGCCGGAGAATATTTGTTTCTATGCGGATGGGGTCAAGCTGACCATTACCGGATCTCCCCTGATCGATGTATTGCAAAAGATTGAACAGGAGGGGGTGAAACTGATGATTTGTAAAACCTGCCTGGACTACTATAAAATAGCCGATAAAGTAGCCGTGGGAAATATCGCAGGTATGACCGACATTATCGTGTCCCAACAACAGGCAGAAAAGGTGATCACTATCTAAATTAGGAACGAAATGTATTTATTTAGTAAACGCCTTCAGCTAATTATCATCTCCATGCTATTGGTGGTATGTACCCACCAAAATCAACCGGATCTCTTACCAGAGCATCTGCTGGATTATCAGCTCACCCGTAAATTGAAAGGTCCTGAAGCCAGGGCATTCGTCGATAAAATCCATTTGCGGGAAGTGACCCCGGAAAATAATACCATCGGATTTTACCAGAAGGAGAATATGCCGCTCACCATCTACATTACCGAATACAACTCGGCGGGTGAAGCTAAAAAGGATTTTGAAAGAATGACCAGAAAAATTTCTCCCGGAAATTCGGTTTTTATCAATGGTGAATATCTGGAAATTGAGGCACGAAGGCTCTATCGCTGCTTTGGTATGGGACAAACCCATTTTGTCTTTTATCTGGATAACAGACTCTTCTGGATTTCGGTAAATACCATTCAGGCCGGAAATTTTATCCGGGATTATCTTAAAATCATTTCCTGATACTTGAATTTTTATCTTTGTAATCCTTCCTGTCCTCCTGTATCTTTGAAAAAATGAATGAGTCTGTTCTAAAAAGTCTATTTTCATCAATTTCTCATTCTGAACCTGCCTGCATGGTGGTCAGTCAGTTTCAGAATCTATATTCTATATTACCTTTTGAGATTCCGATCCCGCAAGGGCGGGACGAAATGACTTTATCGGGACTAATTAGAACAGACTCATAAATGTAAACAGAAAAATCAAAAAAGTGATGCATCCATCATGAAAAATTTTATTTCCATCCTAATTATTTTATGTGCCCAGCTCACCTTTGCCCAATTAATCGTAATTAACTCTCCCTATTTATCGGATCCCTCCAAGGCAATTGACTATGTGGATAGTTGCGCTACCTTCTGGAAAGGGGCATTCGACAGCACCCTGGGTGGGTTCTATACCAATATCGATAAATACGGAAATGTGATTGGCACCAACAAGAACATCTTGACCCAATCCCGGGATGCTTACGGTTATGTCCGTGCTTTTATGCTCACCGGAAATGAAACTTATCTGCAGTTTGCCCGGGCGGGACTGGATTTTATGTATCAGCATGCCTGGGATCCGACCAATGGTGGCTGGTATGATGAACTGGGTCCCAGTGGAAATGTATTAAATCCCTCAGCCAACAAAAGCGCCTTCAACCAGCATTATGCCTTGCTTGGAATCGCCGCTTACTATGAAGCCACCGGTGACACTTTGGACTGGAACTGGCTGATGCGGGGATATCAGCACATGGAAAATAACCTGTGGGACGACCGGCCGACTTACTTCGGCTACTACGATTACGGCAATTTTAACTGGACATATCTCTCGGGTAAGAGTTTCAATGCGACGGTCGATGCCATTACCACTCACCTGTTATACCTCTATTTGCTCACCGAGGATCAGAGCTATAAAAACCGCTTGCTGGAGATAGCGGATAATATCCGGAACCATCTGGTGGCCAGTATGCCCGGCCAGGTGATTGGCTTTGCCGAAGAATACGATTCGGACTGGGATATTGACAACAATGAAACCATGACCATCATGGGGCACGTGTTGAAATCCGCCTGGTGTCTGGGTCGGGTCTACCAGCTGGAACAGGATCCCAATTATACCCAGGACGCGGCCTACCTGATTGAAGATGTTTTGAGCAAAGGATATGATCATGAATTCGGAGGGCCGTACAAGGATTACAACCGCCTGACCGGACAAATGATGATGTGGGGAAATCCCGATACCGCCAAAGCCTGGTGGCAAATGGAACAGGCGGTGACCGCCGGTCTGGAAATGTACCGAATCACCGGCGATGCCCAATATTTCAACATGGCCGACGAGACCCTGGATTTCTTCATGAAATATTTTGTTGATCACGAGTATGGCGAGGTTTACGAAAACCGGACCCGTTATGGCGGCCTGGCCTGGAATGAAAATAAAGGCGGCGGCGGTAAAGCGGCTTATCATTCCATTGAACTGGGGTATTACACCTATCTCTATGGAAACCTTTTTGTGCAGAATCAGCCGGCTACGTTGCACTATCTGTTTTCCCCGCTCGATTCCACCCGAACTATTCATCTCACACCCCTGGCAATCCGGGATAATCAGTTGACCATCAGTGCGGTGACCCTGGATAGTATGCCCTTTAATAATTTCGACCCCATTGCCCGGGAATTATACCTGGATCCCAATGTGGGTGGGCACTTTACCGTGACTTATGAAGCGATGCCGGTATCTATTGCGAATCGGGGAAATCCGGAAATTCCCGGGACTTTTATTCTGGGCCAGAACTATCCTAATCCGTTTAACCCGAGTACGACTATCCCATTTACTTTAGCCTGGAGCGCTGTGGTCTCTTTAAAGATTTATAATGCCCTGGGACAGGAAGTTCGCACCCTGCTCACTGGCCGTAAGGATGCCGGGCAGTACACGCTGCAATGGGATGGTCGGGATAATTTCGGTCGGATGGTTGCCAGCGGAATTTATTTCTGCCAGCTGTCTGCTTCCGGTGAGGAAAATCGAACCCTCACCCGAAAGATGATCCTGATGAAATAAACACTATAACCTCCCGAAGGTTTAAAACCTTCGGGAGGTTTTCTCTTGGGGTGGTTTGTTGCTTGGTTCTAAACCTTCGGGAGGTGTCTTTCTCCGGTTTCCGGACAATTCCACATTCTTCATCAATAATGACCTATTTTTGATATTTCAACACTTTTTAGTTGACTTTTTCCCAATTTTATTTAAATTGAATTGTCAGGCGAGTGTTTACTCTCTGTATCGTTGGAGAATTTTCCATGAAAAAGATTGAGTATATCATCCAAAATCCGGAACAATTAACTGACCTGAAAATCTGGCCATTCCCATTTTTCCGTCCGGAAATAAATCTGAAAATAGAATCTGAAGCTATTCCGGAAGAACAAAAAACGACATGGGAGAAACGCCTGAAAAAGCGGATGGAGGATTGCGGATGCGAACTGGCCGGGATGGGATTTACCTTTGGTGCTTTCAGTTATGTGATCTGGATTTTTGCCGGTCCGACAAAACTGATAGACCTAAATCTGAACCATATCTGGCAGGGTATCCTGGCAGCTTTAGTTCTGCTTACAGTTGGTAAACTCATCGGTTTACGAAGAGCACGTAAAAGATTGGACAAAGCCGTTAAAGAGATAGAGAGTATGTGGAAGTTACACTTGACCCAAGCTCAATCTCAATTTTAGTTAAAAGCCACTTCTTTAGAACCAAATCACAAGCATTAAAAGTCTTCAATAAATAAAGACAGTTATACCTGGCATGACTTTATGAAACGATTTTTAATTTCAATCGTTTTTATGGAAACTGTTCGACCGGAATATAAAACCGGAAAATATCGATGTCAAAAAAAATGAATAACGGAGGTCACAAATATGCAAACCATTATCGGCGCTGGAGGCGTGATCGCCAACGGTCTGGCAAAATTCCTTCCCCAGTATACTGACCAGATCAGACTGGTCAGCCGCAATCCAAAAGCGGTTAATCCCACAGATGAACTTGTATCTGCCGATGTAACCAATTACGACCAGACTGAAAAGGCCGTGGCAAATTCGGAAGTGGTCTATCTCACCGTAGGATTGCCCTATAAGATATCTGTCTGGCAGGAAAGCTGGCCCAAAATCATGACCAATGTGATCAATGCCTGCCAGAAACACGGCAGTAAACTAGTGTTCTTCGATAATGTTTATATGTATGGTAAAGTGGATGGCTGGATGACCGAAAACACCCCGGTCAATCCCTGCAGCAAAAAGGGAGAAGTACGCGCCAGGATTGCCGAACAGTTGACCAATGAATATAAAAAAGGCAATCTGACTGCACTCATCGCCCGGGCTGCCGATTTCTACGGCCCGAATACCCAGGCCTCCTTTGTCTGGGGGATGGTATTCGACCGGCTGAAAAAAGGCAAAAAGGCCCAATGGATGGTTAATGCCGAAGTTAAACATTCCTTTACCTATACCCCGGATGCCGCCAGGGCAACCGCCCTACTGGGAAACACCCCGGAGGCATATAACCGGGTCTGGCATCTGCCCAGCGATAAAAATGTGCTCACTGGGAAAGAATTTATTGAAGCTGCAGCAAAGGCCTATAATACAAAACCGGGTTATTCCGTCCTGAGCAAATGGATGGTGCAGATGGCCGGATTGTTTAACCCGCTGGCCAAAGAATCAGTGGAAATGCTATACCAGTATGAAGATGATTACCTATTCGACAGCAGCGATTTTGAGAAGCAGTTTTTCAAAGCTACAGATTATCAGACCGGGATAAAAGAATCTGTGTTATCTGATAAGAATGATTAAGGATGGATGGCAATAGTAAAGTGTAATATGACCTATTGAGCAAAGTTTAAATTTGACCAAAATTATCACCCGATTCCAATCGATTAGCAACATTAATTACGCCTAAAACGTATAGACTTCTGCTGCAAAACATAATTTAGTTTGAGTAGAAAATCTATAAACCTTAAATTGGGTCAGAAAACATAGGTGATTAAACAGATCCTATGAACCGAGACAATCGGAACAACGGGACTGACCAAACCGGTCTGGAGTACTGGGAAAGAATCCGCCAGGGTGACAACACAGCATTTTCTCACATTTTTCAAAAATATTATCAAGCTCTCTATCAATTTGCCGGCCGCTTTGTAAAGGATGCCCAAACAGCAGAAAACATTGTTCAGGATGTGTTTGTCAAACTGTGGACGAACCGTGAAAATTGTCTGATTACTTCCAGTTTAAAATCATACCTATATGCGGCTACCAGGAATACGGCTTTGAATTTTCTCAGCCGTGAAAAAAAACAATTATCTACTGAAGATTTAATGAGCGACCGGCAGGATACAACTGCCAACCCGGAAGAACAGATCATTGAAAATGAAATGATAGACGGGGTACATAAGGCCATAGAAAAACTGCCCGATAAATGCCGCTCCATATATTTAATGAAAAGGTATGATGATCTGAAATACCATGAAATTGCCGAAATTCTAGACATTTCAATTAATACAGTCAAAACACAGATGAAACGCGCTCTCAAATCTCTCCTGAAGAATTTGGCATATCTGAAAACGAATATCATTTAGAAGAGGTTAGTTTTATTTTATACCGGCCAACTTTCCGGCCATATTTTCTTGCAACAGAATAACCTTTCGTAGTTTCCATTTTTAAAAAAATACAAACAAAATATTTACCTGTTCCTTTTTTGATTATTACTTTCAGAAAAGATTATTCCCTTTCCTTTCAATTTTTTTTACCTGACCTGTCACCCAAAAATAAAAATAAATTGTCTTATAATTGTAAACTTAATGACTGCATTCCAGGCAGTTTTAATATTGAGGGATTTTTATGAAAAAGAATATTGATTGGGAGCTGATCCTGAAAGATTTGACCGGAATGGCAAATCAAACAGATCGAGAATTATTAAACCGGTGGTTTAATGCAGGTGTAGAGAATGAAAATACTTTTGAAAAGATTAAGCAAATCTGGAATACCCCTGATACCTCCCTGCCCCCTCCAAATTTGAAAGATGCCTGGTTTAAAGTCAAACAAAGAGCAGGCATTGAGGAGGAATACCCGGAAGAGAATATTCCTTCTCAAAAGATAGGTAAAAAGTTTACTGTGTTTAAAAAAGTATTAGGTTCCAGACTTTTACGGGTGGCAGCAGTGCTGATTCTCTTCATAATTACCTCGTATCTACTATTCAAAATCCCCACAAAATCGGAGATGAATAATTTCCACGTTTCCAGTGGGGACATTCAAGCCATTAGTCTGACGGACGGATCAAAGATTACTCTTGATGCAGGCAGTATACTGAGATTTCCCAAACAATTTACGGGTAATCAGCGTGAGGTTTATTTAAATGGTGAGGGATTCTTCCAAATTTCTCCCGATCCGGATAAACCTTTTATTGTCCGCACAAATAATGCTGTTATTACCGTCCTTGGAACCGCATTCAACATTCGGGCATGGCAGCAATATCAAAAAACCACCGTGGCCGTCGCGGAAGGTAAAGTTGCGCTAAACATTGCAAGCAACACAAATTCCAATAATGAAATTGCTTTAACCAAAAATCAAATGAGTATCATAAAGGAAGGTGAAATTCCCACTCCACCTCAAAATATTAACATCAGCGATTATATTTCCTGGCAACAAAGGCAAATGTATTTTAAAAGCGTTCCCCTGCAGGAAGTACTGGATCAACTGGAGAGATGGTACGGGCTCGAATTTCAGCTGCCGGATAAATCTGCCGGATCGAATCGGGTTACAATTTATATAGAGAATAAACCCATTGCGGAAATATTGGATGTCATCGCTTTAATGAATAACTATCAATATATCCGAGATGGGAAAAAAGTTATTTTTAAGCCTCAGGAACAAAATTTATCAGGTATAGGGGGAATTTAACATGAACAAATATGTCTTATCCGCAATCCTTCTCGCATTAATATGCATAAATGGATATGCCTTTGGCTCTGGTCCTAAATACTATGCGGGAATTTTCGGCGGGCTTAACTTTGCCAACATGGACGTCATAACCAGAGGAATTGAGCAGAGAATGGAATTCCGGCAGGAGCATGGGATCGGTGGAATACTCGGCCTTCACTTAAACCCAAACATCTCACTCCAAATTGAACCAAGCTATCTGAAGAAAGGCGGTTTGCTAAAAATTGATGAAATCAATTCAAATGTGAATATCAGATTTTCTACTCTGGAAATTCCTCTGCTTTTAAAAATTGGTTTCGGAAATCGAATTCAACCATATCTTATTACCGGCCCAACCCTGGGATATAATATTACCGCCCAGAGTGAACTGGACTATGATATGTTAAATATTAATGTAGATATGATGAATGTTATTAAGAGATTTGACTTTGGAATCGACTGGGGCGGAGGTGTCAGTATACCTCTGGGAACAGCCTCCTTTTTTCTGGAGGCCCGTTATAATTTCGGAATAACTAATCTGGTGAAAGAAGGGGTTATGGAATTTGGATTTGGAGATACTGAACTCATTCAAATACCATTCGAGAATAATGATAAATTTAAAAATAAAGGTCTTAAAATAATGACCGGAATCATTATACCAATAGGCAAATAACAACCTATATCAGATCTCAAATTTTATCTAAATGCGAAAATTTAAAAGCTGGAAAATTTATCAATGAGATTCCCTATTAATCCCAAACAAAATACAACTTATACTTCTCCGCGCCTGATGAATAGTAGGTGGGATATTATAACATTCGGTTTAATGATAACTATTTTAATTTTTACCTTTCTTCCGGCACAGGATACATTGATAACTGATTTTGAGGGAAAACAAGTACCGGATTTTTTACTGAAAAAGATATCGGTTGATTTTGAGAATATTTTATTGGATGACGCACTGACCAACTATGCTATCGAAACAAAATTTTATCTAAACTATAACGAAAATATCATCCCTCCCAATCACCTTATTTCAGTCAAATTAAATGATGTCCCGGCGATTATCGTACTACAAAAACTGCTGGAAGGTACCGATATCAACTTTATTGTTTCAAAATCCGGACAAATTGTCCTGGTTGGTTCTCAGAAGAGAACCAGATCAAAAAATTGTACCATAAGTGGTTTTATCAGTGATGCTGAAACGGGTGAAGCCCTGATTGGAACGAATATTTACATTGAAGCACTGCACGCCGGATGTACCTCAAATGTTTATGGATTTTATTCTCTGACCGTACCAGCCGGACAGTATCCGCTTATTTACAGTTATATCGGTTATGAAACAAAAAGGATTGACATTCACCTCAATCAGAATACAAAGCAGAATATTGAATTAATACCAAATACCTTCTCGGGAGATACTATCGTTGTAACAGCCAATGCTGAAGAGAATATCGTTAAATCCACCGAAATAGGTACCATTAAACTAACCCCAAAAAAATTAAGTGATATTCCGGTTTTATTAGGTGAGCAGGATATTCTAAAAACTCTCCATCTTCTTCCAGGAGTAACCATGGTCCGGGAAGGAGATTCCGGATTTAATGTCCGGGGAGGTAATTCCGATCAGAACCTGGTGCTGCTCGATGAGGCACCGGTTTACAATGCCTTCCATTTTTTCGGATTTTTCTCTGTCTTTAATTCGGACGCCATTAAGAATGTCAAGTTAATAAAGGGACCAGCGCCAGCGAAGTACGGAGGAAAATTATCATCCGTACTGGATATTCAAATGAATGAGGGGAATCTGAAAGAATTTCGGGGCAATGGTGGGATCGGTACCATTTTTTCCCGGCTTACCCTGGAAGGACCTATTAAAACAGGAATAAGCTCGTATATAATTTCCGCCAGGAGAACTTATGCGGATGTATTTACTCACTTGTTTGGAAATAACGAAGTAAAGAATTCCTCATTGTACTTTTATGATTTTAATTTAAAAACCAATTATCGTCTCAGTGAAATCGACCGGCTTTTTATCTCCGGGTATTTGGGGCAGGATGTTTTGGGATATTCAGGGATATTCAGAAATACCTGGGGAAATAAGACCGCCACTATCCGCTGGAATCATATATTTAGTGATAAGCTCTTTTTGAACTCCTCAGCGATATACAGTAATTTCAAGTATGGGGTTAAGGTTGAACCAGAGGAAGATTCCCAGGATGATGAGACTGTGGAATTGGAAAATAATATTAACGCCTTTACACTGGTAGAGGATTTTCAATATTTTCTGAATGCGGAAAACACCTTAAACTTCGGTCTGCAATATGTTTTCTACAACTTTCTACCGGGAAAGCTGACAGTAACCGGAGACTCCCCTTTCAATTTGACTGCCGGCAAAAGAAAAGCCCGCAACATTTCGTTTTATGCAGCCCATGAATTCGAGGCTTCGACCCGGATGAAGATAAATTACGGTTTACGCTATTCGTATTTTCCCGCAGATCGGGTAAAGGATACCTACGATTTTTCCCAGATTAATGATCCGCCTTTAATTGAATTTCAAGGAAACGAGCAAATTACTTACCGTGGTGTGGAGCCCCGTATTACCGTTAATTATAAACTGAATGAACTGAGCTCTGTAAAACTTGGATATGCGAGGAATTATCAATACATTCATCAAATATCCAATTCAACCTCCGGTACTCCCCTGGACGTCTGGCAACCCAGCAGCAGCAATCTAAAACCACAAAGTAGTAATCAGACGTCCCTGGGTTACTTTCGAAATATGAGAAATAATAATTATGAACTCTCAGTGGAGACTTTTTACAAGGAGATGCAGCACCTGGTAGATTTCAAAAATGGTGCAAATATATTTTTTAGTACTTTTTTTGGATCGGATCTGGTTTTTGGTAGTGGAAAATCCTATGGTATTGAATTTCTTCTTAAAAAAAATCTGGGAAAACTGACCGGCTGGTTGGGTTATTCCCTGGCCAAATCCGAGAGAAAGTTCAGGGAGATAAACCAGGGTAAACCCTTCCCACCAAAATTTGACCGAACACATGACTTTTCCATCGTTGCCATGTATAAAATTAATCCCAAATGGACGTTGGCGGCTACCTGGGTTTATTATACCGGTAACGCAGTTACCATTCCTTATGGTAAGTACCAAATTGCCGGACAAATTCTCGAAGCCTATTCGGACCGTAACGCTTACAGACTACCGGCTTATCATCGTCTGGACATCAATTTCACCTATACGACCAGGAAAGGACATACCTGGAATTTGTCACTCTACAATGCATATGGAAGAAGAAATACCTACGCCATATTATTTAGAGATGATGAACCCGATCCGTTGCGGTTGGCCTTATTTTCTTTTGTTCCTTCCATCAGTTATAATTTTAAGTTTTGAGGGATATCATGATGTCACACGAAATAAAGTTACTTTTTCTCGTTAAAAAAACCCGCGTACTAATGCTCCTTTTTTCAATATTATTTTTGACCTTCTCCTGTTTTCGCGATCCGGTTAATTTAGACTTATCTGAATATGGTCCCAATATTGTTATTGAAGGAAGTATTTCTAACCGACCTGGGCCTCATTCGGTAAGAATCACAAAAACCCTACCCTATAACGGACAGAACAATTTCCCCGCGGTAATTGGTGCCGATGTATCTATTACAGACAATTTGGGAAATTCGGTTGTATTGCAGGAGACAGCAGCCGGTTTATACCAGACTCAGAATCTTGCCGGTCAACCGGAAAGAATATATACCTTAAGTGTCCTGACAGATGGGAAAAAATATTCCGCCTCCTCTACCTTGCCACTGCCACTTATAATGAAAACCATTGATTTTACCAGGATAGCTCCGGGCATAGATGTCTATGAATTATCATTCTCTTTCCAGGATCATCCCGGAATTGAGGACTACTGTATGATTAATATTTATAATAACGGGGATAAGTATGATCATTTTTTATATCAGGACAAATCCACCGATGGGGAAGAAGTAGTTTTTGATGATATTAATGGGCAATTTTATTATGGAAGTGTGATTACCATAGAACTTATTACAATCGATCGAGCCGGATACGAATTTTATAATTCAATTGAAATGATTAATGACAAAGAAGAGGATGATGAAATTGTCGGGAATTTTGTTCCGGTAACAACATTCAATCCCACCACAAATCTTAATAATGGAGCTCTGGGTTATTTTGGAGCAAATGCCATCGGTATATATACCCGAACAGTGAATTAGATTTTAAATTAATAAAAGAAAAACTAGCACACTGGATTGTCCCAATATTCTAACATATACTGTGTCCTGA
>CAZTXJ010000015.1:30578-35482 GCA_964617285.1 uncultured Calditrichaceae bacterium
AAGAAAAACTAGCACACTGGATTGTCCCAATATTCTAACATATACTGTGTCCTGAAAAAACATAGTCATTAGTTAAAATGCTTTGCCCTGAGTCTTTAGATTAAATTTACTTTTTAATTTCAAATTTTTATTTAAATCCTCATAAATCGCTCCCTGCCCGATAATATAAAAAAAATATTGACAAAAATATTCCCATATTGTATAATGGATCATAAGATTCTTATGTGTTAAGGAGGAGAGGAATCTTCCTGATGTTATTTTTTTATTGTCAAACAGACCGGGAATTTTGCTTAGTTTCTTTCGGTTATTTGCCACGCCCTTCCCAAAAAGCAGAACTTAAAATTCATATAAATAAATTGGTATGTCACAATATCGGAGTCATTTCAAGCTGAGCATTCGATAATCCTATTTGTTATCGGACCGCTCTGCTTTTGTATCACAATTTGTGAATTGAAGGTGCTTTAAATACCGGATTATTTGACACCATATTCCGTCAGTTAACCGGATAAATACATCGACTATCATTAAATACCGGAGAAGCCATATGCGTTTTCAAAGTGTTTTTTTGACCGGTTTCCTGCTCCTGTTCACCCTGATTTCCCTGGCAGGAGCACAACCGGATTGGTTCAAAAACCTTACCGAAAAGAAAATTACCTATATTCCCCATCAAAAAGCGGATGTGATTGTACTGCATGATGTGGGTAAGATCGAAATTTCTTCAAATCTCTCGGCAAATATTCAAATTCAAACGGCTTACAAAATTCTGAACAGCGACGGTGAAGGGTATGCCACGCTAACTCTGCCCACATCTTCCCATATCAAAGTAAAAGGGATAAAAGGCTGGGTTTATACCAATGATAAGGAATACAAGGACCTGCCTAAAGAAAACGTGATCGAGTTCAGTCCCCAGGAAAGCTCAGCTTATTATGACGACAACCGGATGGTCATGGCCACCCTACCTGCGGTAGAGCCGGGCGTCATAGTTGGGTTTGAAGCTGAAATTGAAGAGAAGGGGTGGACCAGCACCTTTCAGAATTTTACTTTCCAGCGGTCACAACCGATTTTGTTCACCAAATTTGAGCTTAAAATACCTGACAACTGGAATCTGGTTCAATCGGAATGGAAAATGAATGGGATCGATTACCAGAAACAGGGTGAGTGGCATGTCTGGACCGGAACAAACTTACCCTATGTGGAAAAAGAACCGCTGAGCCCTTCCTGGTATTACCTATCAAAAAGAATTGTTATAAACTGCTACGATACGGAGAAAAAAGACGACCGCCAATTCCAGGAATGGCAGGAAGTGGCCAATTGGTGTTCTACAGTTTACCAGGAACCGGCCACTCCCGGTCCGGAAGTTACCAAGATTGCCCAGGAAATTACTGCAGATAAGACTACTTTCGAGGATAAGATACAGACTATCGCTAATTTTATGCAGAAAAATATCCGTTATGTGGGTATCGAAATCGGTAAAGAGCGCTGGCAGCCCAGGATGGCCGACTACACTTACTATAACAGGTATGGGGACTGCAAGGATAAAACCACACTAATGCGGGCCATGCTTAAATCCGTCGGTATTTCCTCCGCACCAGTTCTGGCAAACAGCAAATATCCGGTGGATCGGAAATTGCCAAGTCCCTTCCAGTTCGATCATTGTATCATCGCCATTAAAATTGAAAATCCGGCGGATATTTCTGAATTCCACAATGCGGTGCTCGGTAACTGGTTATTTTTCGATCCTACTGACCCCACAGTAGACATTGGTGAAATCCCCTGGGCTCTCCAGGGTGGAACGGTCCTGCTCGGCGAATCCGGGGATTCAATTCTTTACAAGCTCCCCTATCCTGATCCGGAAGATTATAAAAGAAAAATTAGTCTCACCGGTGAGATAAACCCAGATGGAAGCTTTTCTGCCAGCGTTTCAATAGCTCATTTTGGCGGTTGGGCCTCCGACGAGAAATATGAAAACCAACACATCATGATTGATAAAAAGACCGACCAATGGAAGGAATATATCTCAGAGATCTTACCGGGATGCCATATATCTAATTTCACTGTAAATTCAAACTCCGACTCTGCCTGCCTGGAATTTAAGTTAACCGGAAATTCCATTTTCTCAAAATCCGGAGATTATATTCTGCTGAAACCCGATATTTTTCAGTCCATTGAACCGGCAAGATTATGCGAGAAAACACGGAGGCAGCCCATCTGGTTTGGACCACCTAAGGAGACGGAAACATTAATCTCCTGGCATTATCCTGCTGATTGGATTGCGGTTTCCACAGAATATTCAACCCAGGAGGAATGCCGCGGGGCAATAGTAAAATCCAATATCAGGCTTTCAGATAACCTGATAAACTATCACACGATTTATCAGCAAACCGGAAGACTGATGCCACAGGAAAATTATCAGAAAGCAATGGATTTTTGTCGAAAGCTTAGTGGTGTTCGAAGCCAGACCGTGTTATTTACGCTTTAACAAAAAGGGGTAATCATGAAACGGGTAATTACTTTTATTCTGATACTAATTTTATTTGGACAAGTCATGGTTTATGCCGGGGATGATTTCCAATGGGAGCCGGTTACCGAAAGTGACTGGAATATTACCCCGGATATATCAAAGATTAACAAAGATGCAGTAATGATTTTTGAGAAAATTATTGCCGACGATCAAAAATTATTTGACGAAAAGTGCTATTATACCATTTATCGCCGGATCAAGATTTTTAATAATGAGGGGCGGGAATGGGGTGATGTTACCCTGCCTTATTTAAAAAAATCACAGAAAATCGAAAAAATTATGGGTCGCACCATTCTTCCCGACGGAACAATTATTCCACTGAATGAATCCCAGATATATGAAAAAGAGGTTTTTAAATCCAAAGAACTGAAAGTAAAACAGAAATCATTCTATCTGCCCGCAGTCTCTGATAATTGTATCATTGAATACTACGTGAAATACAGATTGAAATCCCCCAGAAATAACTGGATTATTGAAAAGGACATATATCTTAAGAAGGGAGAATTTGTCTGGAAATTTTATCGGGGCGAGGGTTTAAGCGATCTGCATTTTTCTCTGATTTCGGAACACGTTACCCCCAACTACCTCTGGGTAAATACCCAAAGACCACTCAAGGTGGAACAGCGACCCTCCCTGAAAAATCCGGAAGAGGTAGTGTTTTCCATCGAAGACATCGATGCGTTCGATCCCGAACCCTATACCTTACCGGATAATGTTTTGAAAGCCAACCTTTATGCCTATTATGGTGGTTCCGGTGCTCCCGGGGCCTACTGGGGCGATTTGAGCAAAAGCCGGCTGGACAATCTGGAAGGTTTTACCAAGAAGAATGACCGGGTCAAAAAGACCGCTGAGGTATTTCAGAACCTATCGGACAAATCAGAAAAAATTAAAGCCGCTTATGAATGGATTCAGAAAAATCTTAAAAATATCGATTACGAAGATGATAAGGAAAAATTTGATGATAATGAGAGCGCCGATGACGTAATCAAACACGGTTATGGTACCGGAAGAGAGATAAATATGACCTTTTGCGATATGCTGCGGGAGTTGAATATTGACGCAAAGATGGCCTATGCAACCGACCGGGATGATGCCCTTTTCGAAAAAAAGGCCAAATACTGGCAGTTCAGTAGATCATTTATCGCGATTCAAAATGAAATGGGTGGCACCTATCAATTTTATAATCCCAGTTTAAAATTCCTGGAGATGGGATCGCTCCCCTGGTACAATGAAGGGGTTGAAATTTTTCTGACCGGGGAAATTAATCAGCAGTTTTGCAATTCTAATTTTTCCGAATCCAAACAAAACATGGTTAAACGTAACATCAGCTTCACCATGGACAAAAATTTTCAGCTCACTGGCTCAGCCTATGAAACACACCGGGGTCATTCTGCCAGAGATCTCCGACTTAATCTGTCGGAAGAGAAACCCCGTGAGCAAAATAATTACCTGATGAATTTTGTAGAATCAAATTTTGATGGATTCAAACCCGATTCATTCCAGATTCAAAATATTGAAGATATTCAGAAGCCGCTGACCATTAAATATAATGTCAGGTGTTCTGCTCCCTGGGATAAAAGCGGGAATAAAATCATTATTCATCCGGTTGACTTTTTCAGCCAGCACGAGAATGCTTTTCATGCCGATAACCGGAAATTTCCAATCATGTTCGCCTATGCCAAAGAGATAACCGAATCAATTCAGATAGAATTACCGGAAGGCTGGAAAATTGCCGCATTACCGGCCGAGGAAAATTTTGGAAACAGCGCCGGATTTTGTCAGTTCAGGGCGGAAAGTCTGAACGAAGGTCATAAAATTTCTATTCAGAAACGGTTTATATTAAACTATCCTTTCTTCCGGACTTCCAGTTACAACAAGGTCCAGGACTTTTTTATGGCTAACCAGAAATTGAAAAATTTCGCGGTGATTATTGAAGAGGAAATATTATAGAGAAATAATTTATGTGATAGTACAGATAGTTTGTTGGCCGGGTTGAATAAAATTATGTCTATCAATGTTGATATTATAATTTTCTTTTTGATTGCGGACATTCTTTGTAAAGTAGAGACTATAAAGAAAAAAAAGAAATCTTGAATTCTATTATAATTGTCTATCGGTAAGGAGACAATTAGACCCCTTTCTGTACCATCACGATATTTTCTATGAACTTAGAAACAAACTCTTGGCTTCTCATTTTTACCAGTCGATCAAAATAATATTTGCAAATATTGAATCGGTCAGGCTAATTTTGTCAGAAATAAAAGTAACAAATGGGATTAAATGATGCCGAATAAAATCAAATGGGGAATCATCAGTACCGGTTATGTGGCCCACGAATTTGTTCAGGATTTTCATTTGGTAAAGGATTCCGAAATTATCGCGG
>CAZTXJ010000016.1:0-1158 GCA_964617285.1 uncultured Calditrichaceae bacterium
CTTTCCGGATACAATCAGCATTTCCCCCGGTTTAAACTCCTCCTTAGAGTATCGTGATAGTCTTGGTATTTGGCATCCAATCGAGACTTGTTATTATTTGGTTGAGGATTCATCAAATCAATTTGATTATGAAGTGCATTATTGGCGTTCAGATTCCATGCCATATCATCAGCAGATTCCTTTTGATTCTTCTTTCGTGATCACGGACGAAATTTTTCGAATAGGCCTGCATATTTTTTCTAATGGACTTCATATTGCGACTGTATTACAGATGTTTTCATCTAATATCCCCACATCTATTATGATGGAAGAATCAAAATTTCCCGTTATGCCAAACCTATTTCCCACATATCCGAATCCTTTTAATTCAGCAACAAAGATATCTTATAAACTCCCAAGATCAGGTTTTGTAACGTTAACCATTTATGATCTCCAGGGCAAAAGGGTTCGGACTATAGTACAAGAATTTCAAACAGCTGGACTACATACAGTAAATTTTGACGGCAGCCAAATGTCCAGTGGAGTATATTATTATCAATTAAAAGTGGGAGGAGATCATTTCAAAACAAGGAGAATGTTACTAGTACGATAAAAAATACCATATAAACGTGCTGTGCTAATTTATTGCCCACCGGTATTACCTGATAAAATTTATCACCTAAATTTTGTTCAAAAATTACGTTGAACACCTAAGGTGTTCTATTTTCCTGTGGAGATTTATGTTTCTATAAATATTAAACACCTACGGTGTTTTATTGGGGGTTTGCATGACCAGAAAATCCCGTTAGGGATGAAATATTTATAGCCCTGATATTCCCCTGTATTAAAAAAACCCCGTCAGGGGTGTAATATATTCCTTAATTATAATTATTTTGATAACACAACGGTTATAAACTGATCCTAACCAGAAATCTGTTAAAGCGGGTTCTCACAAATCTGACCGCCGTTTAAAAACTGAGGGAATTGAAAAAGAATTCTATTTATAAACATAAGAAACAAACGGTCCTTCCAGAAAGGCAACCGGATCGATCTGGCTCTGAAGAATGCATCCTTTATACTTGCCGGTTAACAGCAACCGGGCGGATTCTACCAGTCCGGCCGCAGTGGTCGCCTGAATGGCCCGTAGTGCTTTTCCTGCCACTATCAGCGGTTTTATCT
>CAZTXJ010000016.1:1258-3484 GCA_964617285.1 uncultured Calditrichaceae bacterium
ATTTCCGCCGGTTTTACATAAAGGGTGGCCACGCCAACCGGACTCCAGGTAAATCCGTAATAATGGGGCGGGTAAGCGGTATGGGTCAGGGCACCGACTTTCATAAAAACAGAGTCAACTTTATCCACCTTAAACTGTTTGCAGAATGACTGAAATAAGCCATTGGCCAGCACATCCACAAAACCCGGAGCCAGGCCGGTTTGCAGGATGAATCCGGTCCCGGCATCCCGGGCGATGTTCATCACCTCATTGGTCTCTTTAACATACTCGGTGAGGTTAGCATAATGTATTTTGTGTTTGTAGGCGAGGCGGGCGATCCGGGGTGCCTGGTCTCCCGGCAGACAATCCAGAACGATATCGGCTTGTGCCAGAATCCGTTCGAAATTCTCATCCGATTCCCGGGCCGGCATGTCAAAATTTTCCACTTTTCCGGTATTTGATGAATTTTGCTGGATCCACTGGGCAGCATTCTGGGCAACGGTTTTATAACGGTCCCCAATGAACAAATCGACTTGAAAATCACCAATCTCCCTTAACAATAATCCAGCCGCCCGGCCAATTCCCCCTGCCCCGGCAATCACAACCTTATAATGTTTTTTTTCCACTCGATGCCTCCGTTCTGAAATCGTTTTGTTCTATGCAATTTCCGGTTTAGCAAAAAATTATCCGGTCTTAATCTTCCAGGGGCTGCCATTCACCAAAGGTCTCAATGTTGACTTTTACCTGTGGATCACAGGTATACGTTTCATAAGAGTTATAGTACCAGCCAATATATTCCGAATCGCCGCCGCCCTGGGTGGTGATCAGGAACCGGTTAGACAAATGTCCGATATTCATCACCCGGTCTCTCGGCAGAGGTTTATCGCCACCCTGGGGATCGATGGGTATCCAGCCATAATTGGGCAGATAAACCTCCGGCCAGCGGTGAAAAACATCATCCAGGCTGGCATCATCCCCGCGAACCACAATGCTGCCCACATACCGGGCGGGTAATCCTGCTTCCCGACACAGAGCGATAAAGCTGAAAGTATATTCCGAGCACGAGCCGGTTCCCCGTTTTAACACCACTGGTGCCACATTCCAGCCACCTTCCAGTTTGTATTCCAGATTCTCTCTCACGTAATCGAAAATTTTGTGGGCAACCCAGTAGGGATTCTGCTCCTCCCCCACAATTTTCTTCGCCAGGTTTTTTATATAATCATCCTGGATCATATATTTGCTGCCATTTGCGGTATACAATTTTTTGATATCCTGCGGGATGTCCGATAACTTTCCACATTTATCCGGAAAGATAAAGTAATGGATATCCGATATCCGGGCTTCAACCACCATGGTGGAATTTACGATTTGCTCGGCCGGAATATCCCTATAGTTAAACTGGGCAAAGGACTGGTTCCATTTATCCTTCACAGTTTTATAGTCTGCCGGCAGGAATTTTTTGGTTTTGATCTTTTGCTGGGGCATATCCTCGGGGATTGCAATAAAAACATTTAGATCCTTTATCTGTCCCGTTCCGTTTGCCTTCACCTCATGGGTAAAAGTAATCCGGGCGTTTCTCTGATTTTTCAAGGTATAGATCTCATCATCTTTCCGGATCAGTTTATAAATCCGGTCGTTTTGATAATCCAGATTCCAGAGATAGGTACCATCCCAGGCCATCCCTCTGGGATAGGGTCCGGGAGAATCCATCACCAGAATCACTTCACCCGAAGAGGGGTCAATCATGTAGATCTCATCCTGCATCCGGTCGGAACACCATAAATACATGCCGTCGAAGGTTAAACCCTGAGGATACTTTGCCGGGGAGTCAAACTTTTCTACCGCTGTACCATCACTCAGATCTATTTTCATGATTTCATCGCTTCTGGCATCGCTCACCCATAAGGTTTTTCCGTCCCAGGCCAGGCCTTCCGGATTATCGGAGGGAGAATCGATGGCAAACAGAATTGTACCGTCAGCCGGATCAATTTTGAAAATCTTTTTCTCTTTGGAATCCGCATTCCATAAATATTTTCCATCCCAGGCAAGTCCCATTGGCCAGAAGCCGGGCGAGGGTATTTCCCGGATCACATCACCTTTGGCAGGATCAACCGCGACCAGTTTGTCTGCCTTATAATCTGCCACCCAGAGATACTTTCCATCAAATGTCAATCCGGTTGAAAAGTGGTATGGCGTTTTGAAGCTGTCCACAACCGTTCCGGGATGAGAAAAGGATGATGATACCAT
>CAZTXJ010000016.1:3584-23689 GCA_964617285.1 uncultured Calditrichaceae bacterium
CCGGCAGGCTTCCAAAAGAATATTCATGGTAGAACCCTGAATATTGGGTTTATATTTGCCCATTTTCGGTTCGAACTTAAACCTACCTTTGCGGTACATCACCATTTTATTGATAGCTTCCTCCGCTACCATGTCATCAATTTCTGCGAAAGTCATATTGCCATTGTCAAAAATAATTTTACCGGCCTGTTTACCGATCACTTCCAGCGTGCCGCTTCTTTTATTCAAATTTAACAACTGAACCACTTCAGCCAGGGAAAGGTCTGCCAAGTTGCCTTCAAATCCTTTGACCAGGGGCGCTTCCTCATCATCTATGCTTTTCACCCGTTTGGCCCGGTTCAGCAGTGTTCTTACCTTTTCCAGAAGAACATTCCGGTCCACCGGTTTTATCAGATATTCATCCGCACCGGCCCGGAAACCCCTTATCTCCATTTCTTTATCGCTCAGGCTGGTCAGAAAAATGAAGGGCACCATCGGGATTTCCGAATTTTCCCGCACCATCCAGCAAAACTCTATGCCATCGGTTTCCGGCATCATCACGTCCGAGACAATTAAATCCGGTTTCACCTTATGGGTCATTTCCAATCCCTGATCCCCATTTTCGGCGGTATGGACTTCATATCCGGCTTTTTCCAGACTGATCCGTAAAAGTTTAAGAACGTGAGGATTGTCGTCAACAATCAGTATTTTTTCCGTTGTGCTCATTTATTTAAATTCCAGACACTTTTTAATATCAGAAATTCCTTATTAAAAATGCTGATTATTTGGTACCCATCTTGGAAAACCGAACCGCCTGATTCCTGCCGTTGTTTTTGGCAAATTGCAGAGCCTTGTCTGCCAGATTTAGTGCTTCCTGTACTTTTTTTACTGCCTTTAGATCTAACTCAACGATACCCGCACTCACTGTTACTTTTTGATATTCCTGTTTTCGTTTGGGTGACAATTTCTTGAGCTCGTAAAAATCCTGGTCGAAAAAGCTGGTCTGGTTGATGGCGGACCGTATTCGTTCTGCTTCGTAGTAGGCACCGGTCTCATCGGTATGGGGAAGGATAATCACAAACTTATTGCTGTCCGAACGGAATACCACATCTGTATGCCGGGTGTTGTTCAGGACAACGTTGGAAATTCGCATCAGAATATAATCGCCGGTTTGCTCACCAAACACATCATTGATATGGTGAAACAGATCCACATCGATCACCACCAGGGATAATTCATTTTTATACCGCCTTGCCCGGGATAGCTCTTCAGTCAATCGCTTATTGAGAAAAGGCAGATTATATAAACCAGTCAAAGGATCGGTGGTCTGCCCGGCTTCCAGTTCACTGGTTTTTTTCTTTAATTCCTCCAGCTCTTTCAGTGCGCTGGATTTCTCTTCCACCAGCTGAAGGTTATCTTCCTTTAGACTTTTCAGCAGGTGTTTTTTGTGTAAAATGGATTTCACCCGGGCGATTAATTCTTTTGCATTGAAAGGTTTCAGGATATAATCATCCGCACCAAGCTCCAAACCCATGATGCGGTGCTCATCTTCAATATAATTTGCCGAAAGAAATACCACCGGGATATCTTTTGTCTTGGGACTGTTCTTGAGCACTTTACAGGCGTCGAAACCATTCATTACCGGCATTAGCGCATCCAGGATAATGATATCCGGATTTTCACTTTCCGCTTTGGTGATACCTTCCTGACCATTGACGGCCCGGACAACCTCGAATTCATAAAAATGAAAGAGGTGCTCCAGGGTATCCAGCATATCATCATTATCATCAACAATAAGTGCTTTTTGCATTCAACTATCCCGATCCTAAAATTTTCAACAACTTAAAATTACACCCAACTTTAGATCAATTCTTCGTATTTGGATTTATCCAACAAATTATCTACTTCCGTCTTATTGGAGAATTTGATCTTGATGATCCACCCGTCACCATACGGATCTTTGTTAATAACTTCCGGTTTATCGGACAAACCGGTATTCACTTCAGCAACTTCTCCGGTGAGAGGCGAAAACATATCCGATACCGCTTTTACCGCTTCGATTGTGCCAAAACTTTCACCCTGTTTGGTCTGTGCACCTACTTCAGGGAGTTCTACATAAACGATGTCACCCAGTTCACTCTGGGCAAAATCCGTGATGCCGATTGTGGCAATATTCCCATCAATTTTGGCCCATTCATGATCTTTTGTGTACTTAAGGTTCCCTGGAATCTGCATATCTTCCTCCAATCAAGTTTCGATTAATTCTTTTTTATAAATTTTTTCAATAAAGTTCGTATCAAATTTTCCGGAGATAAACTCCTTCGTTCTTATCACATATTTGTGAAATGGTATGGTCGTCTTAATCCCCTCAATTACAAATTCGTCCAAAGCTCTGGCCAGGCGATCGATAGCCTCTTTGCGATCCTTTCCATGAACGATGAGTTTGGCGATCAATGAATCGTAGTAGGGCGGAATCTTATAAGTCGCATAAATATGGGTATCGACTCTGGTTCCGGGCCCGCCCGGTTGATAAAAGGAAGTAATTTCTCCCGGAGAGGGAATAAAATTATTGCTTGGATCCTCAGCATTGATCCGGCACTCGATGGAATGTCCCAGTGGCTTCAGAGCGGTTTGCTTTAATCTCAGTTTTTCTCCGGTGGCAACCAATATCTGTTCTTTGATCAAATCCACGTTATAGACCATTTCGGTAACCGGATGCTCTACCTGGATTCGGGTATTCATTTCCATAAAATAATAGTTCAAATTCTTATCCACCAGAAATTCCATGGTTCCGGTGCTGTAATACCCAACATGGGATGCGCCTTTTACCGCGGATGCACCCATTTCCTTTCTCATTTTCTCATCAATGATTGGTGAAGGAGATTCTTCTATGAGTTTTTGGTGCCGTCGTTGAATGGAGCACTCGCGTTCCCCCAGATGAACTACATTGCCATGTTGATCCCCTAATATTTGAATTTCGATGTGACGTGGATTTTCGACATACTTCTCCATATATAAGCCGGCGTTTCCAAAGGCTGCTTCGGCCTCGGCCCGGGCCATCATAAAACTATTTTCCATGGTGGTCGAATCCCGGACAATTCTCATCCCCTTGCCACCACCCCCGGCGACGGCTTTTAGCATAACCGGATAACCGATTTCACTGGCTAATTTTTTTGCTTCCTCTTCCTTCTGAATCACACCCTCACTGCCCGGTATAACCGGTACACCGGCTTCAATCATGGTCTTTTTTGCCTCGGCCTTATCGCCCATTCTTTTAATGTTGTCGGCTGAGGGTCCGATAAAAGTAATTTCGCAGGAATTACACACTTCAGCGAATTCCGCATTTTCCGCTAAAAATCCATATCCCGGGTGGATGGCATCCGCACCGGTAATTTCTGCCGCAGATATTATTCTGGTGGTATTCAGATAACTTTGAGCACTGGGGGACGGACCGATGCAGACTGCCTCATCCGCAAAAACGGTGTGCAGCGCATTTTCATCGACGGTGGAGTATATCGCAACAGTCTTTATTCCCAGCTCTTTACAGGCTCGAATTATCCTGATGGCGATCTCACCCCGATTTGCGATTAAAACCTTCTTGAACAAAGAGATATCTCCCTGGATAGATGAATTCTACTATTTTTCGATTAAAAAGAGGACCTGATTGTATTCGACTGGCTGGGCATTCTCAACCAGAATTTTGGAGACGCGCCCACTCACCTCGGATTGGATTTCATTCATCAATTTCATTGCTTCAATGATGCAGAGGGTTTGACCGACTTTTACCGTATCCCCCACTTCAACATAGGGATCCGCATCTGGAGCCGGAGACCGATAAAAGGTTCCGACCATGGGGGAGATAACTTTTTCTGCATTGGTGGTAATTTCTTCTGCCGGTTTTTCTGGTGCGGGTGCAGCAGGTTTTACTTCAGTCGGTACAGATGGAGCCGGTTCTGAGCTCACCATAACCGGGCTTGGTGAATTGACTGCCTGAGCCTGTTTCATACTGCTGTTTTTCGAAATCCTTATCTTGCTCCCCTCTTCCACAATTTCAATTTCACCAATGTTGCTTTTTTCCACCACCTTAATAAGTCTTTTTATTTCATCAAATTTCATTAATCCTCCGGATTTTTATCCTCAAGTTGATGAATTTAAATGGTGCACATAATTTTTGCAAGGCTTATTTTCCTGCTTAAATATAGAGGTTTTTCTCTTTTATGAATTTTTCTACGGCTTCCGGAATCAAATACCGAACCGAACATTTTTCCCTGATCCTTTTTCTGATATAAGTGGAAGAAATCTCCAGCAGCGGTACATGTACAAACTTTATAGATGGCAGATATTTCCTGGCGCTTTCATCCGGAGTAAATCCGGGACGACCAAATGCGACTACCTGACTTCGCTCTAAAATTTCCTCGGGTTGTTTCCATTGATAAAATTCATTCACATTATCCATTCCGATAAAAAAATAGAACTCTGGATTCTGGGAGTGGTAACGTTCTGATAATTCTTTTAAAGTGTCAACGGTGTACGAAACATTCTGGCGCTGGATTTCGATATCATCAATCTTAAAGTTTTTGTTGTCCGAGATCGCTAATCTAAGCATTTCCAAACGATACTCCGGTTTCGTGATCCCCCGGTTATCTTTTAACGGATGAATTTTAGCCGGAACAAACCATATTTCTGCCAGTTTCAATTCATCCCGCAGATATTCAGCAATAATCAAATGGCCATTGTGAATCGGATCGAATGTCCCACCGAGAAGACCAATTTTCTTCTTCATCTCAGTTGTTTACTTCAGCCTCATTAAATGCATTCAACTTTTTATCCTGAATCTCCGATATTTTTGTCCGGGCTTCTTCCGCATGCTTGCTCTTGGGATACTTTTCTAAAAATGCGGTAAAATTGGTCAACGCGTCATTAAAATTTTTCATCTTAAACAGGCTTACTGATTTCCAATATAAAGCTTCTTCGGCAGAAGGGGTATCATAATATTTTTCCAGAAGGATGTCATAATAAATAATGGCCGAATCATAAATTCCCATCTTCCGGTATACATTGCCACCAAGCAGTTGTTTTTTAGCCAGCTTTTTTCTAAGGTCGGTTAGTTGCTTCTCCGCATCTTCCCGGTACTGACCATCCGGGTAGGCCTCAATCAGGTTCTGAAATTGTCTTAATGCCTTCAGTGTATATTCCTGATCCAGTTGATAGCGTTGTGATAGTTCGGAATAACTTAATCCAATTTGATAGAATGCCTGCTCCACATAGGGACTTTCGGGATAATCGGTAATCACTTTTTGATACTCCGACACCGCAATCAGATACTCTTCATTTTTAAAGTGGGACTGAGCCAGATAGAATTGGGCATCATCGACAACCGGGTCCGCACTGAATTTCAGGACAATAACAGTAAACTCGGTTATAGCATCCAAATATTTTCCTTTATCGTAGAGACCTTTGGCATATTCAAAATACTCATTCGCATCAAGAATCTCTTTTTTAATCTTGGAACCACAACCGGCAAAAATGACCACGGTTAATAGCAAAAGGATAAAACTTTTAAAAAACTTAATCGACATTATGAACCACTCCTTAATGAAAAGAATAAATAAACGACGCCTACAGTCGTAACAGTTACCAACAAAGGTTCGAAAAAATAGGCAAAAAATTTTGAATCTATTTTCTGACCTTTGGTAAATGAATAATGATTTGATTCGACAGTTTTCAATTTCGATCGACTTAATACATCCCGGAATTCCGGGTTAATAGAACCGGAAAATAATATCTTTCCTGATTGATTCTGAACCGAATAAGACAAATAACTGCTAATTATTCGCTCAAATTTAGTTGTTCTTAAAAACAGATTTCTCTTTTTACCCCGATAAAAGATTTCCGAATCCACAGTATTAATTTTTACCACTAACAAATTTCCTGATACTTCCGCAGATGTATCATAGAGTATAACTTGTTTTTGAATAAATTGTTCTTGTAATTTCTTAATCAACCAGTTTCCCAGGTCCGATTTTTTCTCCAGCTTTATTTTAACCTTGGTTGAGTCCATCGATAGTGAGTCTAAGGTATGCATAACAGGCGGACATAACTGTTCCGCAATAATCTCCTCATTAGTTTGAATACCGGCAGGCTGTGCAAACAAAACTAACGGAAAGAGAATCAAACAGTTGATATATATAATTAGTCTTAATTTTTCAGTCATTAAAATTAATTTTAGGATTAATTTTTAAAAACGTGCCACCTGATTAATTTAAACAAAATTAAAGCAAAAGACATCAACAACGTGAATTTCCCAAGCAGATCTCCATGACGGGTAAAAAACGATTTTTCATCGTTGACGGGAACGTAGGCAACCAGATCTTTTCTGGTATTAAGTCCCGCTTTTTTAATGATTCGGCCAGTTGGATCAATCAGGCTGGAAATGCCGGTATTGGCGCATCTTAAAATACTGATCCGGTTTTCAATCGCCCGGAGCACAGCAAACTGCGCATGCTGATAGGGTCCGCTGGTCACACCAAACCAACCATCATTGGTAATAATGGCCAGAATGTTAGCCCCTTCATGTACAAAATGCCGCACGATATCAGGGAATACAGACTCATAACAGATCACCGCGGATAAACCTATTTTTTTTATTTTCATTTTAACCGGTTTCGAAAACACGTACCGGCTGGTAGACCATTCCCCTGTTGCACTTGACAGGGAAAAGTTAAAAACCGTATACTCATGTCCCGGGAAAAAGTCACCGCCACCAACATCAAGGTGTCTGAGAAAAGGAAAATATGTTTTAAAGGGTATGGTTTCAGAACCGGGGACTAATGCCGTCTTGTAGTAATACTCAAAACCCTTATGACCCGGAGCCATAAAGAATGCCGCGTTATAAGTGCGATAATCCTCAAATGAATTCACATATTGGTAATCTGGTGTGCCGGTCAAAAGAAAAATGTGGGTTGAATCCAGAAATTCCTGAATTTCGGCCAATTTCGTTGGATTTGCCCGCAAATAAAATGGAGTTGCCGTCTCCGGCCAAACAATCAGGTTGGGTTTTTCATCAGCCAGTTGCTGAGTGGCCTGCATCAACATCCTGAATGCTTCATTCTGAAATTCGGGATCCCATTTCAGATATGGATCAACATTTGGCTGAACCAATCCCGCTTTTATTAGATTGTATTTCTTTTCGTGCAACTGATGGATGCGGAATTGTCCGAAAACATTCACAGAAACGACAAGCAGTAGGGCAACACCCAGCGGGACCCATCTGCCGATACCCCGGTATTGAACTACCATATAAAAACTGATGCCAAGACAGATCACCAAAAAAGAAAGGCCCAGATATCCGGTGTATTCGATGAACTGAATAAAATGTAAATAATAGGTCTGGGTGTGGGCCAGGGCTAACCAATTAAAGCGGATATCCGAAAACTGCCGGATATATTCAAATCCAACCCAGAGAAACGGAAAGCTGAATAAAGCAAATGCCTGATTTTTTTCACGAAAAACGATATATAACCACCAGATAATGGCATACTGGAAGGAATTTAGTAATACTGTTATTAACGCCCCGGTAACCGTACTTTCCGAAATCCAGAAAAGAGTCATGGCACCCCAGAACAAACCTAACCAGTATCCCAATCGGAATCCGTCCCTCGGTCTCTTTGATTGCAGGAAGATCAAAAAAATGGCGATCGCCAGGGGAGTAAGAAAGCCAAATTGAAACGGCGGGAAGCTTAAAGTGAAGAGAACAGCCACCAGCAATAAATATTTTAATTCAGATCGATCCATGAAAAGGGTGAGCCCGGATGAATAAAGTTAGGTTGGGGATCAGATAATTACTTCCTTCTTGTTTCGGATAGCTTGATAAAGTGCATCGATAATTTTGAAGACTTTTACCGAATCTTCAATCGACGATTCCAATCTTTCCACCCTTCCCTGTAAAAAATCGATGAAATGATTGACTTCGGCCTGATAAGCTTTTCGAAAGGTCGAAATTTTGCTTTCTTTCATTTCCGGAGAAATATTCACAATCTGACCATGCATAATTTTTTGTAATTTGAGCGGGTTTAAAGTTCCGGTTCCTTTTTCTCCGGCAATTTCCAGGTAAAAATAGTCTTCAGCAATCGGAAAATCCCAGCTAACTTCTATAGAGACAGACAACTCATTGGCAAAAGTGATACAGGCAACACAAAAATCTTCTACTTTAATTTCCGGATTAATTTTATAGGAGAAAGATTTTACCGCAACCGGTTCCGGTTTATCCAGCATCCACCAGACCAGATCGATTAACTGAACACCCAAATCCATAACTACCCCACCACCGGAAATATTCTTTAATGATAACCAGGGCTGCTTAACCGCATGTTGCCGGGAATGAAGCCAACCGGTTTTCAGGAAAAACAACTTTCCCAGTTCCTGTCCATGGATCAGTTTATACATTGCCTCAACATCCGATCGAAACCGGTTGTGCATGCCAACCATAACCGTCTTGCCAACTTCCAAAGCTCGTTTGTGCATGCGTTCAACCTCTTCCAGATTTTTTCCCGCCGGTTTTTCTACAAAGACATTAAGACCATAATCCAGGGCCAACAGGGTCATCGGGAGATGCAGGCTGTTTGGAGTGAGGATAAAAACCGCGTCCAGCTTTTCATGCCGGATCATCTCGTCCATATCTTCATAAATATTCTCAATTCCAAATTTCTCTGCTAAAAGAGATGCTTTGGACATATCACCATCACATAATGCTTTTATTTTAACATCCGGGTGCTTTTCCAGTAGGGGAAGATGCATCACCTGGGCGATGTTACCAGCCCCAACTACACCAATATTCAGATCGTGGCTTCTTGAACTACCTTCCATAGGTTATCTCCCTGCTAATTTTTCTCTGTCCAGATAAGTCTGCAACAATGTCCGGGCTGCAAACTGGTCTATTTTTGCACGATGTTCGCTTGGTTTTTTACCGAACTGCCTGATAATTTGCTGAGCCTGAAGACTGGTCAATCTCTCATCAAAAAAAATTAAAGGTATTTTTAATTTACTTTCCAATACTGCGCCGAAATTGCGAACGGTTTTGGTTTTTTCAGAATCACTGCCTTTCAGCGTCAATGGTAAACCAAGAATAACTCTTTCAACATTGTATTTTTCAATTATCTGCAATAATTCGGAAATTAGACCTTTCTGCGATTGATATAGAATTGTTTCCAGCGGTTGGGCAATAATACGGGTCGGATCGCTAATGGCCAGTCCAACCCGTTTGTCTCCATAATCTATCGCTAAATATCTACTCATCATATCAATAAAAAAACCGCTCTTTATTCATAAAGAGCGGTAATTTAGGTTAATAAAAGCGGATGAGTCAAATTGATTCTAATTTGCTGCTCTCATTTCTTTTTATCCAATGGCTTCTTCAAAATATCTTTTAATAACTTACCAGGTTTAAAATGGGTCTTTCGTCGGGCGGGTACATAGATGATTTCACCGGTCCTGGGGTTGCGAGCCTTGGGTTTTGGTTTGGTTTCCTTTACCTCAAACACACCAAAATCCCGGATTTCGATTCGAATTTCAGGATTCGCTTCACTCAAGATCTCTCTTAAAGATTCGAAAACCGAATTCACAAAATCTTCGGTAATGTATATCTTCTGACCCAATTTTTTGGCAACCCGTTTAGCCACCTCTTTCTTGGTAACGGTTCTCATCATAGATACCCTCTTTCGATCATTTTACCAATAAATGTTTATTTTTCTGAAATTTAATGGGTGCATTATATCATTGCAAGAAAAAAAATGTTAAATTTAAGATTATTAATCAGTAAGGGATTCTAGAATGGTAAATTTGGTCTTTCCGGTTACCTCCGTTTTACTGATTTCATCTTTCAGAATAATTTCAAGATTGTATTCACCCGGATTTAAATTTGCCAACGAAATGGCCTGGATAACATAATCGTTTTTTCCGGAGCCGGAGTACTCATTGACAAAACCAACCTTTTTGGGCCCGCCGCCAAATAGAGTATTGAAAATTCCACGGGATTTATTTTCGGCAATTGAATTCTCAACCTGATATCGGGCCAATGAGTCCGAATCAAGGCTGAGATTATAGATCTCAAAATAAATTTTCATGGTATCCGATGCCTGATATATTTGACTAACATTGGGTAAAATATTAAGTCCATTGCGGGAGAAGGCTTCTTCTGACGGCTCCCGACCGATTTTGTCCGCAAGTATAAGATCGGAAAGTAAGAGAGAATCTGAAGCAAAAACTGGGATTTCAACTTCACGCCGATCAACAAAATTCTCCTCTAAAGTCTTGTTCAAGAGTTCAAACGAATAAGAAAAATTACCTGGATCGGTTTCAAAAGTCAGATTCCGCAAAGCATAACTTTTTTCAGGTTCGGACAGGCTCGTTTCATAATTTAAAACATATTTATTTTTATACTCCTTTTCCGGAAGGTTTTTATCATTCAGCAGGAAAAATCCGGACTCCAGCTCCTGTTTCGGTTCATATAGTTCCTCTTTCACCGGAATTAGAAAGGCCAGTAAACCATCGGTGTTGGTCTTCCCTTTAAAAAACTTAATAAAATAGGAAGATTGGAAGGTACCCCCGGAAAGTTCAAAGTCGAAGGTCTCCGGCAACACCTGAAAAACATTTTCCGCAACCAGAGTATAATTTACATTGGTGCGTTCCTTGAAGGTTGATTTTGAACTCAAGGGTGGCTCGGTGTACTGATATAAACCATTCCAGAATTCATCCGTAAAAGCTAACTGAAACTGTGGATAGACCCAAATCTGCATCGGCGAATAAATGGCATCGAATTCCAGATTTTTACCGTATTCCACAATGTAATTCGGCTTTCCATATCTGATATAAGTTTTTCCCCGATCTGTTTTCCAGCCCTCAACATTTAGTCGGGGAACACTAAAACGCAAATTGGCATACGCAAAACGTCCCAGATGTTCCAGCATTCTTTCATTTTCACTGGTTAAAAACATTGGATCCTTCCCGGCCCAATAATCCATATTCTCTATGTTTTCTGATTTATCCTTCATCAAATATTCAGGATTCAGAACCTCCTCTTTTTCTTCATCCCCCATTTCCTCAAGCGCAGACTGAAAGTACTCAGATGCCATTTCATAATTATGCAAGGCAAGATAAGCCAGACCCAAAAATTGATTGACATCTTTGTCCCGGGGATAGTATTCCGAGAATTCAGCAAATAGCATTCTCATCAGTTCATAATCTTCAAGTTCGTAATAAAGGCTGCCCAACAAATAGGCCGCCGGTCTGTTTTTGGGTTCATAGCGTAGTGCCTTCTTCAAATAACTTACCGCGAAGTCATAATCTTCAACGGCATAATCCCGATAGGACAAGGGGACTGAGGTATCCGTATAGCGATAATAATATTTCAGCACATCCTGATAGTAACTTTCAGCCAGTTCGATTAGCGCCGGGACAAAGGTATCATCGGCATCGACCGCCTCCTGAAAATACTTCCGGGCAGAATGCCCATTATCTTGCGCCTTGTAGAGTACTCCCAGGGAAAAATCTGCAAATACCTGATTATTGCTTTGGGAAGCATATTTTTCAATTACCTCTTTGGCTTTGATTCTGTCCTGAAGTTTTCCTTCATTTATCCAGAGCAGACCCTGCAGAATATTTCCCTCCGGATCCTCCGGCTGAAGCTTCAGGATCCGGTTTACTCGCTCAGATAAAGTCTGAAATCTACCCTTAAAATAATCTGCTTTGGCAGAATCGATCAGTGAAGAAATGGTGTTAGCATGAAGGGAAAAGAAGTTTATACTTAATATAGCAGTAAGCGCAAAAATGTATATTTTATCTGAAAAAGTTTTCATAAAACTCAAGAATTTTTATTCACCATCTCCTTCAACTCATTCAGTTTTATAAGCGCCTGAAGTGGCGTCAACCGGTCGATCTCCACTTTTTCCAGCTCTTTTTCAATAGGTGATTGTCTCACCAGATCCAGGAGATTCAGTTGATTTCGGTCGACACTGCTACCTGGTCTCCTCCCGGCAATTTTCGGCGTCCTATTCGGGCTTATCTCATTCGCCTCCAGATTATGCAGAACCTCTTTCGCCCGTTCTACCACCTCCTGTGGGATGCCGGCCATTTGTGCCACATGGATTCCGTAACTATTATCCACACCACCGGATTCGATTTTTCTCAGGAATATGACCTGATCTTCAATTTCCTGTACCGTCACCCGGTAATTTTTTATTCGAGGATAAAGCACCTCAAGTTCCGTTAATTCGTGATAATGGGTAGCAAATAGTGTTTTAGCGGCAACATTTTTGTTATTATGCAGAAATTCGGTCACTGCCCAGGCAATTGAAAGCCCATCATAGGTCGAAGTGCCCCTGCCAATTTCATCAAGAATAATCAAACTTTTGGGAGTGGCATTGTTCAGAATATTGGCGGTTTCCAGCATCTCAACCAAAAAAGTGCTCTCTCCAAATGCCAGATTATCAGATGCCCCGACCCGGGTAAATATTCGGTCCACGATGCCCAGTGAGGCTTGTTCTGCCGGAACAAAACTCCCGATCTGGGCCATCAGACAGATTAATCCCACCTGCCGTAAATAAGTTGATTTCCCGGCCATATTGGGACCGGTTAAAACCATGATCTGGGTTGTTTTATTATCCATTTCCGTATCATTCTCGATAAATGGCTCATCGGCGGCCAGAAGCTGCTCCACCACCGGATGCCTGCCAGCTCGAATTTGGATAACTGTCGATTCATCCATCTCCGGTTTTGCATATTTATTTTTCCCGGCAATTTCTGCAAAGTCTGCAAGACAATCTATTTCTGCCACAAGTTCCGCATTTTGTTTGATCGCTTTTCCAAACTCTTCCACCTGACTGCGAATATCCTGAAAAATTTCATATTCCAGTTCAATAATTTTTTCCTCGGCGCCAAGAATCTTTTCCTCGAATTCTTTCAGCTCCGGGGTGATATACCGTTCTGCATTGACCAATGTCTGCTTCCGAATAAAATATTCCGGAATCTTATGCTGATGGGTCTTGGTAACTTCAAAATAATAACCGAAGACCTTGTTATAACCAAGCTTCAGAGACGTAATCTGTGATTTCTCTTTTTCCTTATTCTGGATTTCAGCCAGACTGTTTTTACCATCCCGGCTGATATGACGCAGTTCATCGAGCTGCTGATGAAAGCCTTGTTTGATGATGCCACCATCTTTTAAATTAATTGGAGGAGAATCATCAATCGAGCTTTCCAATAACCGGATTAGATCATCCAGGTTTTGTAAATTTGTGGAGTATTCCTTTAGAATCTCTTCAGATTGCGTAAGTAAGAGATCCCGGATGGGTTGGATGAGTAGCAGTGAATTTTTCAGCGCGATCAGATCGCGTGGTGTGGCACGCCCGGTAGAGACCCGACTTAACAATCTTTCCAGATCGGAAAAATCCTTGAGAATTGTCCGTATTTTTTGCCGTAATTCATTCTGTTGATAAAAAGCATCTACTTTATTCAGCCGTTCGCGAATCAGTGGCAGGCGAATCAGCGGATGCATGATCCACCTTTTCAGAAGTCGCCCACCCATTGGTGTGCAGGTATCATCGAGAATTGATATCAGGGTTCCTTCCGTTCCACCCCCAAACAAAGTAGAAGTAATTTCAAGATTCCGGCGGGTGGTATTATCCAGAATCATAAAATCGTCCAGGGATATTAAGGATATTTTTGAAACGTGGGAAATTTTACTCTGATAATTTTCTTTGATATAAGAGAGAACAACCCCGGCACTGATGATCCCCAAGGACTGGTCTTCAATTCCAAAACCCTTTAGGTTGGGGGTTCGAAAATGGTCGATCAAAGCCCGGTAAGCATAATCCCGATTAAAAACCCAGTCCTCCATCTTGGTGATAATTCCAGTCAACCGGGATTTAAAAAGAGAGATAAAATTGTCATAATCACTGGCTGGCACCAGGATTTCTTTGGGGGTTATTTGCTGGAAATAATCCAGCATTTGTTCGATGGATACTTCACTTAAAAAAAATTCCCCGGTCGAGATATCGCAATAACTGATGCCGGCAGTTTCCTCCTGTACGTAAATCCCGGCCAAATAATTATTTGACTTCTGATCGAGCAGTTTATCGGATAAAGTAGTCCCAGGGGTAACAACCTCGATAACTTCCCTTTTTACCACGGTCTTTGCTAACTTTGGATCTTCCACCTGTTCACAGATCGCGACCTTTTCACCGGCATTAATCAATTTGGGCAAGTAGGCATCCAGCGCATGGTAGGGAAAACCAGCCAGAGGAACATTTGCCGTTTTTCCATGGGACCGCTTGGTAAGTGCAATACCCAGAATTTTACTGATCTTTACGGCATCATCGTAAAAGGTCTCATAAAAATCTCCCATCCGATAAAGCAATATTTTATCTTTATGTTTCCCTTTTATGGCTAAATACTGCTCCATGAGAGGTGTTGAGTGTGTCTTCTCGGTAGATTTTGAAACCACTAATTTCCCTTACCATTAATAAATTAAGAATCCAAAAATAAAAAGGATTCTAACCCATTACAAATGGATTAAGCGAGAGCTTTAAGCTCAATACCAGTAATATAAGAAAATAACTGACTCGGCTGGCTACAAAAATGTTTATTTCAAAACCTTATCGATGGATGGCTCAATCGGCAGGGTAAAATAAAACTGGCTTCCTCTTTTTTCATTGCTTTCAATCCAGATCTCTCCCCCATGCAGACCAATAATCTCTTTACATATTGCCAACCCCAAACCGGTTCCCGCGGATTTCAATGAAGATTCCGAATCGACCTGTTCATATTTTTCGAAAACATATTTCTGTTTCTCCTCCGGAATCCCGGGTCCCGTGTCCTGGACCAGAATTTTAGCAAACATTTTTTCTTCGCCCTTAATATTTTTCTGGTGGAATCCGCTTTTAACCAATATTCTTCCCTGTTCCGGGGTAAATTTAAGTGCATTGCTTAATAGGTTGTTGAACACCTGCTCAATACGTAAACTGTCAAAGTAAAGCAGCGGAAGGTTTTGATTCAGATCGCTCTTCAGGATTATATTCTTATTTTTTAACAGGACCTGATGATTTTCGATGATGCGCTCGATGAGGGCATTGATCTCACCCACTTTCGGTTCAATCCCAAATTTTCCGACTTCAAGTTTGGATGCAACCAGGAAATTATCAATCAGGGTCAATACTTTTTTAACATTTTCCTTGGCGATATCCAGAAGCTCTTCCTGTTCGGTATTGATTTCACCGACCACCCGGGTACGGATCAACTCTATAAATCCCTGGATGACATTCATGGGCGATCGCAAATCGTGAACGATCATCGAGTTAAAATCTGCTTTCAATCGCTCCAGTTTTTTCATCACCCGTAAATCGTTCATCACCAGGAAAAAGCCCCTGATTTCCCCTTCCTGCCACAGGGAGAACGCAAAAGTTGAAACCGGAATTGTCTCGCCGCTGGCGGATAACAGTTCCAGTTCAACATTTTCGATATTTTTTCCGGATTGGTCTTTCGCATTTTTTCCCAGAATGGCAATTTCCTGCAGTTTTGATTGACTGTCTGCCGAAAACAAATTGGACAACTTCTGATCGATCAAGACATTCCGCTTTAAACCGGAGATAGCCTCAAACGCCGGATTGACGTACAGGATTTTTCCATCGGGAGAACAGGTCACCAAGCAAAGGGTCATGGTCTCTGCCAGGGTGCGGTATCGTTCTTCTGAAGTCTGTAAATTTTCGTAGAGATTTGCGTTCTCGATCGCCACTGCCGCCTGGTTGGCATAATATTCGAGCGAAGTCACCTTATCACTGGTGGGTTTCATACGATCTACCGGATCCCGAATCACAAAAAATCCCAGTTTATCTTTTCTTGTCTCAATTGGTACAATCAGAAGGTCCTCATTATGCCATTCGGTTACCACTTCGTCCAGAAATCCGGCCCCATTTCCGCTTACCATAACCGGATGGGTATCATAAAAGTAGGAATGACCTATCTTTTTACAATTGAGCAGAAATTTTTCAACTTCATCATAATCTACTTCACTGAAAATATCCAGGGGCATATCTTTCTTAGAATCAAAACCCAGTTTACTAATCGTTCCATATTTTTTCTTGAATTCGTTACCACGCAGGATGACCACATCATTCCAGCCCAATGTCTTGCGAATACTCTTGGTGATATGGGCTAAAGTATCCTCCAGATTTAAATCCAGCTTTATTTCGTTTCCCAGCTCAAATATCCGTGATAGTTGCTTTAGTTTCAGATTTGCCTCTTTAACCAGATTATTGTCTTCCAGCACTTTTCGGATTTTATCCAGCAACTCGGTTATCTGATTCACTTCCCAGTCGTTAAAAATATCCTTGTCCGGACCGCGGTTAACTACAAACATACCCACTTCTTCATTTCCCATCCGGACCGGAGCAACCAGGATATTGAAATATCCCAATTTTTTGAAGGTATTGAGGGTTGCTTCGGAAAATTTTCCGTTGGTAATAACATTTTCCAGAAGTACAATTTTTTCAGATGATATCAATTGATTTAACCGGGCATCCTTGGAAAAAAACAGCATGGTTTTTTCCAGAGATTTCCAGGCTGCCTGTTTTTCGGTGGCATAACTGAATTTTGGAAAAAGAAAACCAAATCCCCGGTTGATTTGCCAGAAAATAGTGCTATTCGATTTCGAAAAGATGTTTAATTTTTTACAGGCTAATTGCAGGATTGAATCTTCCGAAAAACGATTGTGTACCAACTGCTCGGCAAAATCGTCATGATCGTCACTGTAATTTTTTTCCTGAAGAAGGGTACTATACAGTTTTAAAGCCAGAAGGTCATTTATCTCACGCAGAAATTCAAGATTGAGTTTTCCCCGGTCAGAAATATTTATACTGCCCAGAATGATTCCACCCAAAGGGAGGTTTTGGGCAACCAATGGGAAGAAATAAAGTTTTTTTATCTTCCAGCCCCAATCTGCCAATTTCTTAAACAAACTGGAGTCCTGTTCATCAGTGAGGCTAAAAATCTTTTTTTGCTTTACCCACATTTCGGCCAATTTTTCCAGATTAGGAGTAATAATAACTCCACTCCGCCGATGGGGTGGAATAAACTGATTGAAGATCCGGGTATTTTCTTTCTCAGGATCATAAGAAAATATGGCCATGTAGTCGTAAGTAATAATCTTGGGCAGAAAATTGATCAGCTTATCAAACAGTGCAGAAACGGAAGACTCTTGTTGAATGAGTTTGGTACAGTAGAGCAGGTTCTCAGTATATTCCTGACTGCTGAAATGATCCAGGTTTTTCTTTTCCCGTTTTAGAATCGCTTTGATATTATGGGCAATGACTTCCGGCTTTACCCCTTCCAGGAATACAAAAGAACGGTCGAATTCCCCCAAATTTTGTAATTGGTCGAATGAAACCTGTTTTGAGGTAATAAAAATGATACCTGTTTCCCTGAGGAAGGGCGAGCGAAAGAAGAGCAGCGCTTTCTCATTGACCAGAGTTTCCGGAGATACGTAAGTAATTAAAAGATGGGGCTTGATTCTCTTTATAAAATCCTCAATTTCTAACAGATCACTGAAATAGAACATTTCAACATCTTCATGCACAATGTGCTGCTGAAGGAAAGAGAATAACGCCCTCTCAGGATAATTAATAACAATCTTAATGTATTTGTTCTCTGCCATTACCGGACACAATTTATCCAAACTTAAAAACTAAAAAACTATTTATCAAATATAATACAGTAATTAATTCAAATTCTGTTTATAAATTTCGTACAATCCTTCCAGTACCAGATGCGGGTGATAGGATTCGATAAATTTTGTTTTAGGCTGAATCAACTTTGCCAAACCACCTGTGGCGATTACTTTCGGCCTCACACCCATTTCATTAATTATTTCTTCCACCAGTCCGTCGATTATTTTTACCGAGCCGAGCATAATACCGGATTGCATACTTTCCATAGTACTTCTGCCAATCACCTTTTCCGGAAATTCTAAGGGAATTTTGGGTAGTTTTGCCGCCCTCTGATAAAGCGCCCAGGCGGTGGTTTCAATCCCGGGAGCGATTATCCCACCCAGGTACTCGGCCTTCTTATTGATGATATCAAATGTGGTAGCGGTGCCGAAATCGATAATTACCACCGCATCATGAAATTTCTGATAAGCCGCCACCGCATTGCAAATCCTATCCGCACCTACCGTTGATGGATCTGAGTACTTAATGGTTATCCCCAGTTTCAATTTATGATCTACTATTATCGGCACGATGCCCAGATATTTATGACACATTTTATCAAAAATGAAGGTAATATTTGGCACCACAGAAGAAACAGCCACTCCTCCGATCATCTTTAATGATATCCCATCCAGCGCAAGGAAATGCTGAATAAGCACCATATATTCGTCCTCGGTTCGATCGATACCCGTAGCCATTCGCCAGCTCTTACGTAATTTATCCCGGGCAAACACACCCACTTCTATCTGGGTATTTCCCACATCCACGGTTAAAATCAAATTTTGTTTTTCTCGTTGATTTGCCATAAATCTCCTGCTGAAATAATTTTTTGGGTACCATTCACCGTCAGGATCAGATACCCGCGTTCATCCAAACCTTCTACAATACCCTTAATTTTTTTCTCTCCCAGATCCAGACGAACCGGTTCACCCAGATACAACATATTTGTTTGATACGAATTTACCACTTTTGAAAATCCACTTTCCAAAGCCTGATTTATGCGACGATAATATAAGGATAAAAATTCCTCTAAACTGTTATTTAGATCATAGGATAGACCGGTCAGCAATTTCAGGGACGTTGCACTTGGTCTGATATCAGCTGAAAAATCATCTTTTTTTTGATTCAAATTTAAGCCGATTCCAACTACCAGATGAAATATTTTATTTTTTCGGATGCTGCTCTCCAGCAAAATTCCACAGATCTTTTTACCCTGAACCAGGACATCATTAGGCCACTTTAATTTCACCCTGGCAGGCCAATAGGTTTTTATCTGGTTTTGCAGTTGACCCAGAACAAAGTCACGAATGGATAGAGCAGTTACCAAATTTATCAGATTAAGCTGGTTTACCTCGATTTCAGGTCGGAGAATCACCGAGAACCAGAGACCCAGATCGGCCGGACTCTCCCACACTCTTTGATATCGTCCTTTCCCTCTGGTCTGCTTGCGAGCAAAAACCACTGTCCACGCGGGTGCACTATCTTCTGCCAGCTCCACCGCTTTCTCATTCGTGCTTCCGATTTCGGAAAACTCAATCAGATTAAATTGATTTATCTGCATAGTCTAAGTCATAAATTCATTATGTGAGGTCGATATTGATCGGAAAATACCCAAGGTAATAATTGATCCGGATTTCTTTTTGTTCTTAATTTAAAGAAAAATGAGTTAAAAATTTGGGTAATTCACTATTCGCGAAACTCACCAAAAACCTTTCGCAAGCGATTGGAAATTTCACCAACCGTGGCATAGGCTTCCGCACATTGGATAATCGGGGGCATCAGATTTTCCTCCGAACGGGCGGCCTTCTCAACCAAATCCAGCATTTTATTTACATTCTGCTGATCTCTCTTTTTCCTTAAGCTTCGCAATCGTTCAATCTGCTTTCCCACCACCGCTTCATCTACTTTAAGGAGTTTCTGCGGAACTTCCTTTTCCAAGGTAAACTTGTTTACACCAACAATTATTTCCTCATCCCGTTCAGCTTTCTGCTGGAATTCATAGGCACTCCGGGCAATTTCGTTCTGAAAAAATTTACTTTTGACCGCAGCCACCGCTCCACCCATCTTATCAATAATGTCAATATATTTAAAGGCTTTTTCCTCAATCTGGTCAGTCAGATATTCAATAAAATAGGAGCCGGCCAATGGATCCACTGAGTCGGCGGAACTGCTCTCATAGGCAATTATCTGCTGAGTTCGGATGGCAACCCGGGCCGAATCTTCTGTGGGCAAACTCAGGGCTTCGTCCTTCGAATTAGTATGCAATGACTGGGTTCCTCCCAGCACTGCGGCCAGTGCCTGAATGGTAGTGCGAATAATATTGTTATCCGGTTGCTGGGCAGTAAGTGTGCTTCCTGCGGTCTGGGTATGAAA
>CAZTXJ010000016.1:23789-35246 GCA_964617285.1 uncultured Calditrichaceae bacterium
GCTTCCCGGATATGATAACCGCTGATGGAAATGGTATTCCAGCGCGGTAAATTATCCTGGCAATATTTAAAAATGTCGGTAATGATCCGCATGGAAGGTTCAGGCGGAAAGATGTAGGTTCCACGGGCAATGTACTCTTTCAGGATATCATTTTGAATAGTCCCGGAAAGTTTCTTTAAATCCGCCCCCTGCTTTTTGGCGATAGCAATATACATAGCTAACAATATGGCAGCGGTTGAGTTAATGGTCATCGATGTGGAAACTTTTTCCAGGGGGATCTGGTCGAATAGAATTTCCATGTCCTCGAGCGAATCAATGGCTACGCCGACTTTGCCCACCTCACCTTCTGAAAAAGGATCATCGGAATCGTAGCCGATCTGGGTCGGGAGATCGAAGGCCACCGAGAGACCAGTGCCACCACTCTCCAGCAGATACCGGTAGCGCTTATTCGATTCTTCGGCGGTGGCAAAACCGGCATACTGCCTCATGGTCCAGAACCGACCGCGATAGGAGGTGGGTTGAACCCCGCGGGTAAACGGATATTGACCAGGAAAACCCAGTTTATCCAGATAGTCAAAATTTTCCTCCGGCAGGTAAAGCCGGTCTATTTTTATCCCGGAGCTGGTTGAAAATTCCTTTTTTCTCTCCGGAAACCGATTTAGGGTTTTATTTAACAGGTTCTCTTCCCATGATTTTTTCTGTGACAGAATTTTACTCATCGTGTTTACCTCGTTTTGCTTCTTTAAATTGAGTGAAAATGAAACCGCACTGTCATAAAAAATGTTCTTTCTAGATTCAAAAATACAAAACAAATATCAGTTATTACAAGGCAGTATACACAAATTCAAAATGTATTTAACCTGACTGATTCAGACCTTTTCGCCGGAAATACATCCAGCCCAACTGTTTAGTGTCTGATTGATTTGACTGCCCATGAAATAACACACTGAAAAAATAGCAGAGAAACAATGTCCCTAATAAATTGATAACTGCATAATAATGTAAAGCCAGGTTCTGAATAGTAAAACTAACATAGGCACTCCAGGCAGCACCAGCGATTCCGCCAATAATCATTCCCTTGCTGTTTGCTCTTTTACTGAACATTCCCAGAATAAATATGGCCAGTAATGGACTTCCGAATCCATTGATAACCTTGTTTGCGATCTCAAAAATACTCCCCAAACTGCCAACATTTAAAGCCAGGATGGTTGCAACGAAACCAATAAAAATGGTGAAAATCCGGTTAACGGTCATTTCAGAACTGATTTTGGGAAGTTTTATTTTTTTATAGATATCCACAACCAGTACTGTAGTCAAAGAATTTATGCCCGAATCCAGACTGGACATGGTTGCCGCAAAGAGACCCGCCACGATAAGCCCGGTGATCCCGGCCGGAAGCGCACGGACAAACTGACTGAAATAGTTTATCGGTAATTCACCATGACTTTCCAGCATTCCCTGGGTTTTTATAAAAGCAAAGATGGCAAATCCCAGTATTCCCAGAGACACTAAAACCAAGATGGCTGTGATATAATTCAGATGAAATCCCCGCTGGGCATTTTTTAAAGATTTGGCAGTAAAATATCGTTGCACGACCACCTGATCGACGCCATAGCGGGCTAAAAAGGCGGTGAAGGTTCCAATCCAGCAGCTCCACAGGGTTATCCTGACATGCGGATCGAAGGAAAACATTTGCGGATCGAAGGGATAGAAAGGCTTCATCAAGCCGCCGGAAAGACTGATTTTAAATATCCCGGAAAAACCTCCCGGTATAACCAGAGAGGTGAAGATAACGCTCAATACAATGCCTCCGAACAGTACAAAAAACTGCAGGACATCCGTCCAGATAACCGCTTTAATTCCGCCAGCCATGGTATACGCAGTAGCCAATATTCCGGCAATTAAAATAAATGAAGCGGTGCTGTACCCGGTGAGTGCGCTCAGCACTTTACAGGGGACATAAATGACTGTCGCCACCCAGAATAACTGCCAGAAAATAAACAGGATGCTTCCCAGCAGTCTCACATTTTTATCAAATCTTTTTTCCAGATAATCATAGACGCTGTAGAGCTGCATGGAGTGATAAAAAGGCATGATAACTTTAATAACCGGAATTGCCACAAAAACAAAAACCGGCAGGCATAAGAAGACATAAAGTCCGTGTCCGAATACCTCACCCGAAAAGGCTGTGTAGTTAACCGCACTGAAAGCGGTAACCATAATGGATAATCCGATCGGGAACCAATTCATGGTTCGTCCGGCCAGGAAAAAATCACTGGATTTTTTTTGGCTTCGGGTAAAATAGACACCGATACCAGCAGTCAGTAATAAATATCCGATAAATACGATATAGTCAAGATTTCTCATATCAATGAGGAATTCTCAGGTTAAAACTTATATGTCAAATTAAGACAGAGAAATAGATTTTGGGAATTTAATTTAAATTCATCATCCATTGCAGCTTTATGTTTCTGCCCGGCTCTAAATTATAAATTCCCCGAATGGTGGAAAGGTGATTTCTATAGGCTTTATCGAATATATTTTCCACAGCAAAAGTAAATTTGCCGGATATATTATTCATCCTCAAAGTTCTGGTGCTCAAATAAATATTATAATAGGCGTAGCCGGGAGTGGCAAACTCTCCCTGAGCTATTTTATTCTGATCGGTGTATATAAAAGTAAGTAAATTGCAGTTCACATAGCTGGTTAGCGGAAATCTTAGCCCGAATCTGAAATTCAGCGGGGGAATTTCCGGCAAATTGGTTTTACCCGTTAGATCTTTTCCACGGACATAAGCCGCAGCCCCATAGAGAACAAGGTCATCATAGAAATTGATTTCCGTATTAAGGTCAAATCCGAATAGCCGGGCTTTTCCAACATTACTTTTCACATATAAATTTTCTTCCCTTTGCTGATCGATCACCAGATTTTGTAATTCGTTCAGGAACAGATTCCCACTTAAGGAAAAAGCAGGTTTCCAGATCCGGAGGCCAGCATCAATAAAATTTCCCTGTTCAGGTTTCAGATGGGGATCCCCGAGATAGGTATTCGCCCCCAATTCAATATACTGGTAGCGTTCCTCCAGGCTGGGGGAACGGAAAGAGCGGGCAATCGTGGTAGTAAACTGGAGATCATTTCTGAACCGATACAACAGGCCAAGATTTGAACTCCAGGAGAGATCGTTTGCGTTATCGGCAGGGAATGATGCCAAAGAATTAACAGGCGGCGAATCATTCCGATTTCCATTGTTAATGATGTAGACCGGGTTATTAACCGCCTTATTGTCCACATTAATCAGATCGACTCTGCCCCCGAGGGTCAGATTTAATTTGTCATTAAAGGTATTCAACTCATCCTGGCCATAGAGCCCGAGACTCAAATATTTTGAATCCGGTATTGGAATCTCTTTAATCGTGGTATTATTGACGCTTAAAATTGTTGCATAAGTGGAATCTGCCGGATCGAGTATCTCCGTTTTGATGTTTTTTATTCTTCTTCCGTTGTATGTTCTTTGCCAGACATCTACACCACCGATCAAATAATGTTTTTTAGCGAAATACCAGTCTGTTTGCAGTTGTACCCCATTCGTCCGGTGCTCGGCACTTGGTTCTATCAATAACGGTTGTACTCGCTTGGGCGGATTTTCATTATACTTGAACTGTATAGAATTTGGTATATTCTCAACATCCCGTAAAATAAATTGATGGAAATATTTCAGGCGAAGTGCCAGAAAAGATTTACTAATATTGCTGATTCTATATTCTGCTGCATACAGAGAGCGCTCTTCTTCGGGATACCGAACCGTAGCATTTTGCGGGAAAGCCGAGCCGCCCGGTAAACCAACATCCCGGGCATAGAAGCGCTGATACTTCAATTTGAGTTCGTGATTCAAGCGGGGTCTGATCCCCAGTTCAGCATCCAAATTGTTATCCTGGAACTGACTATTTTGTAATATCCCCTGTGGTGTTTGAGTATTCTCCGCCTTTCGGGCAGTACCGCTCAATCTGGCATACCAATTAGTGTTGCTAAAATTTAAGGCCAGATTTCCGGTAACTCCCGAGTTTACCGAGGCATAACTATTCGATACAAATCCACCAAAATTAAAACCATCCTCATAAAAGCCGGATTTAGTGATAATATTAACTACCCCACCCATCGCTCCGGAGCCATAGAGTGATGAAGCCGCACCCTTGATCACTTCAATCCGCTCAATGTTGTTGACATCAATCAAGGATAGACCAGCGGCTAAATTTGTTGATGTTTCGATCCGGTTTCCATCAACCAGGGTAATGATATTCTGACGACTCAATCCACGGATGTTTACCTGTGTGGCCCAAATCCCATCCCGCGACAGAGATATGGCAGGCTCGGTCTGTAGCGCCTCAGATACGGTAATTGGTGATATTTCGTTAATTTGATTTGATTTCACAACCGTGAGCGGTAGAGAAACATCCTTTAAGTGTTTCTCATATCGGGTGCTGGTCACCACGACTTCATCGGTGCTCAGTATTTTTTGCTCAAGATAAAAGTCGATAGAGGATTCGTGACCCGCTTCTATTTTTATGGTTTTTTTCAGCGGTTTATATCCTAAATAGGAAACCAGCAGATTAATTTCTCCAATTGGGACGTTTTGCAGAACAAATATTCCCTGATCATCAGTCATTGTCCCCAGGGAAGTCCCTTCTATCCGGATATCTGCCCCGGCCAGTGGAATATTTTCATTTGCCTCAGAAACTCTCCCGCGAATACTGCCGGTTTGCCCAAAGGCGACCAAATTAAAACCGATTATCAGCAGTAAAATATATTTTAAGTTCTTCATTACATCCATATTACTTTGTTTCTATATCATAAACTTTTACTAATGGGAACTAACAAAATTGTTTGAAGATTGCAACTAAAGAGGGGAAGAATCGTTTTTTCCACCCCTTCTTCCAAAGCTATCCGAAATTAATACTTTTCCCTTTTTCGATAGCCAGTATGCAAAAGTTCATGAGAACGATGCCCTAACGGCTCTTTCAGAAATTCCTCATAAATTTGTTTTATTTCCGGATTATCATGAGACTTTCTAAATGGCAATGATTCATCCTCTGCATAGATAGCTGCCATTCGTTTTTTCCGGATTTCCATATCTGTTGGAATGGGTTGACCTCCGCCTCCAAGACAGCCACCGGGACAGGCCATGATCTCTATAAAGTGATAGGGGGATTTTCCATTTTCCAATTGACGCATAATTTCCCGGGCATTCTTTAATCCATGGGCTACGGCGACTTTCAACTCCACGCCTTCCAGAAAATTCCATTCCTTCTTACAACCGGTAATCTTAATTGTGGCCTCCCGCACACCTTCCAGTCCCCGGACCGGTTTGATATTTAAATTCTCAAAGGGAACTTCCCGACCAGTTACGATTTCATAGGCGGTCCGCAGAGCGGCCTCCATTACCCCTCCGGTCGCACCGAAGATAACTGCCGCACCAGTTGAAACACCCATTATACTGTCGTAAGGTGTTTCTTCCAGTTTCCGGAAATCGTTTCCGGATTGTTTTATCATCCTGGCTAATTCCCGGGTGGTTATCACATAATCCACATCCTTAAATCCGCTGGCATTCATTTCCGGACGCTGCGCTTCAAACTTTTTAGCGGTGCAGGGCATCACCGAGACAACAATAATATCTTTGGGATCAATCCCAACTTTCTGAGCATAGTAGGTTTTTGCCAGCGGTCCAAACATTTGCTGAGGTGATTTGCAGGTCGAGAGATGATCCAGAAAACCGGAAAATTCATGTTCAATATATTTTATCCAGCCGGGAGAACAGGAGGTAAACATGGGTAATGCTACATCTTTTTTCTCCACAATGGCCGACTTAAGCCGGGTGAGTAATTCGGTACCTTCTTCAATGATGGTTAAATCCGCGGTAAAATCGGTATCAAAAACTGCGTTAAACCCAATTCGCTTAAGAGAGGTAACCATTTTTCCGGTTACTCTGGCTCCGGGATCAAAGCCCAACTCTTCACCCAAAGCCACCCGGACCGCCGGGGCGGTTTGTACTACCACATGTTTCGCCGGGTTGTCTATCGCTTGCCATACTTCTTCAATATAGTTGCGCTCAACCAGAGCACCGGTGGGGCAATGGGATACACACTGGCCACAATTTGTGCAGACCACATCGTATAATGGTTTATCCAGAAAGGTTTCGATTTTCATCTCATCGCCCTTATGGGCCACCGTGAGGGCAGAGACTTTTTGAAGTTCGGCGCATGTTCTTACACATCGTTGACATCGAATACATTTGCTATCATCTTTTTCGATGGAGGGAGAAGAACGATCGATTTTTTTATCGACCGATACATCCAGATATTCTTTTTCTTCGATGCGGTATTCCTGGGCCAGGTTTTGCAATTCACAATTACCATTCCGATAGCACTTCAGACAATCGCTGCGGTGTTCTGAGAGAAGAAGTTCGATTACATGTTTTCGGGCAGTTCTGACCAAAAGGGTATTAGTTAAAATTTCCATACCATCCGAGACGGGCATTGCACATGAAGCCTGTAATGTCCTGGAATTTTTTACTTCTACCAGACAAACCCGGCAGTTACCGGCAATACACAAATCTTTGTGGTAGCAAAGGGTTGGTATTCGGATACCAAGTCTTTCGGCAGCCTCAAGAATCGTTGACCCTTCTTTTACCGAAACAGGAATATTGTTTATTTTAATTTTAATCATTCGTGAACTCCTACTCTCTCTTAAAAAATAATTTCTTCTCTAAAATTTTCAGAAATTGAAATAAAAGGATTAGCAACGGATTGTCCTAAACCACATTTGGCAGAGATCCGCATGGTTTCGGCTAATTTTACCAGTTTATCCAGGTATGAAGCAGGTTTTTCCTTCTTCTTGATCGCCTCTATACCTTTTAGTAATTGCTGACATCCTACCCGGCATGGGGTACATTGGCCGCAGGACTCTTCATTGAAGAAATCCAGATAATTATGCAGCACATTGTACATTGACCGGGATGTATTGAAAATCATCATTGAACCGCCGGTTGGAATTCCTTCAAAACCAATAATGGTATCCCGGAATTTTTTCCGGGGCACACAGTAACCGGATGATCCACCCACCTGGACTGCCTTGGTATCTCCATCACCAAAAAGTTCGACAAACTCCTGGATGGTCATCCCCAATTCCAGTTCGTAGATACCTTCCACATGCGCATCGCCCGAGACGGAAAATACCTTGGCACCCCGGGAATCCTTGGTCCCCAGCATCCTGAATCCTTCCGGACCACGGCGGATAATCATCATGCAGTAAACCAGGGTCTCTACATTATTCACCACGGTTGGCTTCCCCAGATATCCATTCTGCACTGGGAACGGTGGTTTATTTCTGGGTTCACCACGGTGACCTTCCATCGACTCTATCAGAGCGGTCTCTTCACCACAGACATACGCACCACTGCCGGAAAACAAGGATATTTTAAAATTAAACTTTCGCTGTTTCAGACCGCTATTGAATTTTTCCAACTTTTCATTTAGTACGGGCAGCAAATAGTTGTATTCACCGCGCAGATAGACAAAACCCTGTTTTGCCCCGATAGCTTTGGCACAAATAGTCATGCCAGCAAAAACCTTTTCCGACTGTTCTTCCAGAATTTTGCGATCTTTAAAAGTCCCGGGTTCGCCCTCATCTGCGTTACATATGACATATTTAGTATCATCCTTCTGTTCAGCGGCAAATTTCCATTTGAGACCGGTGGGAAATCCAGCACCTCCCCTGCCCCGCAATCCGGACTCCTTAACATCCTCTATAATTTGTTCCGGATTCATGGTCAGTGCTTTATCGATTACCTTCCAGACATCGATGTCCCGGAACATCAAATTCACTTTATCCTGACGTTCAATAACTTCTTTTCGTTTTTCTTCTTTTTTTCGTGGCATTTTTATCTCCCGTCTTAAAAACACTCTTCGATGGCGGCAATTGCCTTTTTGGGGGTTAATTCCGTGTAGACTTTATCGTTAATCAGCATTGCCGGGCCTTTGTGGCACCAGCCCATGCAATTGGTGGTTAAAAAACTGAATTTCCCATCTGAGGTCGTTTCACCAATCTTTAATTTTAGGCGGTCTTCAATGGCTTTAATAATATCATCCTTACCTTTCATATAGCAGGTGATGTTTTTACAGACGCGTATAACATTTTTTCCCCTGGGTTTCAGATCCAAAAAGGTATAAAACGAAGCCGTACCATAAACCTCTGCGGAAGAAATGTCCAGAGCCCGGGCAATTTCAATCATGGCCTGCTCTGTCAAATATTTTTCTTCGCGCACAACCGCCTGTAATACCGGAAGAAGATTTTCTCTTTTCTTCCCGTACTTCTTAACTGCATCATTGACCAGGTTAACTGTTGCTGACATTTAAAACTCCTTCGGTTTTTCTAAAGTCATTTTTATCATATGTTGAAAAAGCCTTTCAATCAGATGTAATACTCTTCAAATCCCATGCCACTTGTTATTAATTGTACATAATATAATTTTTTTTTGATCCAGGCTAAAATCTCTCAATGTATGCGCAAGAAACCAATTATTGTTTAATTTGAAAGCAGAGTATCGGGATCAGCCAATTATTGTGCATTTTAGAAATTAAAAAATATCACATTTCCGATGCCAAATAATGTGAACATATTCCCATAACTAAAAAATATCCCGGGAATTTTCTTAATTCTGCAAAATTGACTTTTAATTTAGACTGCATGATGAATATAGGTGTGTTATACAATTTTGAACTATGGCAGGGAATAATATAGATGGGTACGTTTTGTAATATTCCGAAAATTCAACTGAACATTAATCCGGAATTTCCCAGATAAACTTTCTATCTTTATAAAAACTTACAATCTGTTCCATACTCTGTTTCACCTTGCGTTGCAAAGCCTCATGGGTGTTGAAAGCGTTATGCGGAGTAAAAATAACATTGGGTAAACGGTTCATTTTCAGAATTGCATTTATTTCTTCATCGGCAGGTACTGTATTCTTATCGGATCTTAAATAAACAGCCAATTGGCTTTCCAGGTTAAAAACATCCATCCCTACCCCGGCAATATGGCCCTCCTGTAATAATTTCAATAAATCTTTCGCAGGCGACATTTCTCCCCGGGCAATATTGATAAATATACTTCCCTTTTTAACCTGCCTTAATCGCGAATAATCAAAATAATTTCTGTTTTCCGGTGTCAGATTCATGCTGCAAACGATGATATCAGCTATGGGTAAAACTTTATTGATATCTGAATATTTAACAAAATCGTGTCTTTCGATGAGGTCCACCCCAAGTACTTTCATCCCTAATCCCTGCCCAATCTTAACAATCTCCGATCCGATATTTCCCACACCCACTACAATCAAAGTTTTGCCCAAAGTTTCATAGCCGGTTAGACCATCTCTGTTGAATGCTGCAAATTGCCCGGTTTGTTGAGGCAATTTTCTTAACAAGGCCATCCACAGCAGCATTGCCTGTTCTGCTACAGCCCTGTTACAATATAATGGTAAATAACCGCAGGGAATTTTTCTCCCGATACTTTCTAAATATCGATTCAGGTGGTCATAGCCAGTACTTCTGGTCAGGATAGCAGATAGCTGGTTTGACCATGATTCCGGAAGCATGGATTGCGTCCGGATGCTGATGATTCCGGCCGGAGGCAATTTATCACCGGACTCCTGAATTGTTTTCCAGGTAAATCCCGCATTTAAGTCAGGAGGAAGAACTTTTTTTAGTAATTGCTCCTCTTCTGCAAAAGCTTCATAAAAATAAACATCCGGCATGCGCTTTTCATCTTCCAGTTAATTTTTAAACTTAAGTTATCCATTTTAGATGAGACGAATTTAGGAACAATTTGATTTTTTATCAATTAATTATATCTAAACATTGGAGTATTGACTCGTTGCTGATAAGCTCTAATTTTTAAAGAATTCTCGAAGGTAAACAATGTTCAATATTTTAAACAGACTATTCGGTTCCAGTGAAGATCCTGACACTCCAGGTCTAAATGGGAATAAAGAGCTCTCAGTTGCCCTGGCCGCTATTTTGACAGAAATTGCCACAGTAGACGGGCAATTCAGTCAATCCGAGAAAGAACTTATTGTTGATATTCTGCAAAAAGAATTTGGACTTTCACAGGAAGAATCAAAGGAGATCGAAGATCTTGCCAATACAGAACTAAATGGCAGCATCGATCTGTGGCACTTTACCAATCTGATCAATGAAAATTATTCCAGCGAAAAGAAAACCAAAATCATGGAATATATCTGGAAAATTATTTATACCGATACCAAACTCAATGATCACGAAGATTATTTGGTCCATAAATTGTCGCGCCTGCTCAATCTGCCACACAGTCAGTTAATAGAAACAAAATTGAGGGTAAAAAATCAGTCAGGTAAATCAGACTAATTTTTAAAGGTATGAGGTTATTGATGATAGAAAAATCCAGGCGTTTCGCCGTATCTTTTCTCAGTGTCGTTATTATCGGAATCTTTCTTAACCAAACGATTCACTCGATATTCAGCCAGAATCATAATCCTTTACCGGATGAAAAAAATAAACAATTAAGCTCAAATACAGGTGAAGCTATGTCAGATAAAATCAAGAAATCAGATGAAGAGTGGAAGAAGATTTTGACGCCGGAAGAATACCGGGTATTACGTAAAAAAGGGACGGAAGCTCCTTACACCGGAAAATATGATGATTTTTCCGAAAAGGGAATTTATAAATGTGCCGCCTGTGGAAATGTTTTGTTCAGTTCCGAAACTAAATATAATGCCGGATGTGGTTGGCCAAGTTTTACCACACCTGTTTCCCAGGATAAAGTAGACCTGGCTGAAGACAATAGTTTTTTCATGAGGCGGACAGAAGTATTGTGTGATAAGTGTGGCGGGCATCTGGGGCACGTCTTTGATGACGGCCCGGCTCCAACTTATAAACGTTTTTGCATCAATTCCGTATCACTGGATTTTGTACCCAAATCAACAGACAGCACAGAGATAAAAGAAGATCATGAAGACTAAATTAATTTTTATTCTGTTAAAAGGTGCAATAATAACGTTATTGCTCTATGGCTTTTATGTTCAGATGAGTCTGGGTATCTGCCCGGTGCCTTGATTTTTAGAGAGATTCCCCGTTATTTAACCACACTGTATGTCAGCCCTGCCGCCCCGCCAATGAGTACGCCATAGAAAAATCCTTTTAATCCGGTTGATTGGAGAAACCATGGTTTTGTCTGCCGGCGTAATTCTTTCAGATACAGATTGCTCACCTCATCCAGTTTTTGCCCGTAATCCTTAACCATCAGGTCCAGTGTATCGGCATTGGCCTTAAGTAATCCTGTGATTGAGTCCTGTACTGTCAGTTCGGATTTTAGATTAAATATCAGACTATCGGTATACATCTTCCGTGTTTGCCACAGTTCATCTGT
>CAZTXJ010000017.1:0-2250 GCA_964617285.1 uncultured Calditrichaceae bacterium
CCGGTTCTGCCGGCAGACGAATCCGGGCACCGGCCCAGAAAATAAGAGCAGGAATGAAATTGGTCAGCAGAATCATCCAGAGAAAAATGGTATCGGGATGTTTTGTTTTGAAGGTCAGAATTATCCCGGCAATGGCCAGTATCAAGATCACCAAATAGGAATATTCATACATCCAGCGTCGGGGAGAACCGGTTAAAAACGACATTTCCCAGAAACGAACCGTTTTATTCCAGAGAAGAAGCGGAATATCCTGCGGGTATTCTCTTAAGAACTCGACGAAGAATCGGGCGGAATAATGAGCACGATCAATTTCATTCGGGGTAATCAGTTTCCGCGCGCCGGGCAGGTGCTGGTAAAGACAACTCATTCCCTTTAGATACGGGTGATGGGCCACATAATGATTATTGCCAACCCACAGCACTAGGGCGCCCTGGGTGGTGACCGGTACAAACCGGTGAAACACCTGGTAATTCCTGATAATCCAGGGTGAGATAAAGAGTATAATCAAAACTATCAGCACTGAAATACGACTTATCCTGTGCCGGACCGGTTGCCTGAACAGCAGATAGATTACGAAAAATCCCAGCAGAACAAATCCGACCGGCCGGGTTAATATAGCTAATGCAGTAAAGAGAGCGGTTAGAACCAGAGAAGATGTTTGGGGTTTTCTGACGAAGCGGATAAAAAATATGGTTGCCAGCAAAATAAACAGAGCAAAAGGCGTTTCGGTAAAGATCCGGGAATTATAAAAGATCAGGTGAGGATACACTGTCGCCACCAGAGCCGCCCACAACCCAACCTTCTCATTGAATATTTGTTTCGCCAGATAGAATATGGCCCAGATCAATACCAGCGAAAGCAGGATCATCCCCAGGCGTACCGGAGTAAATTTCAGTCCGAAGATTTCATAACTGATAAACATGAAATAGGTCAAAAAGGGAGCACGATAGGCAGTGGGATGGCCATACATGCTGTATCCGTTTCCCTCCACCACACTTTGGGCAATGAGGTGATGCTGAACCGAATCGATGTTGGTCGGGAAAGAATCCGGTCCGACAACCAGTATCAGATAGGCCAGCCGGACGGTTAGCGCAAGCAGTAAAATTGCTCCCAACCAGAATGTGGTGGATTTAAAAAATGCAGGTTTCCTCATGCCAATACTTTCGTTCTAAAATGGGCCGGAAACATTGAATTCCCGAAATCTTCCGCAAAAATATATTTATATCTCACAATAAATGCCAATTCAAACTTTTTAATATCATAGCAATCTCAGGAAATGAGTACATTTACCCATTTACATGTTCACAGCTACTACAGCCTGCTGGATGGTATCCCAGGCATTGAGCAGTTGATTCAGCAAGCCCGGAAGCTGAAAATGAAGCACCTGGCGCTGACGGATCATAACGCCCTGTACGGCGCAGTCATGTTTTTTAAGCAGGCGCAGGAAGCCGGAATCCATCCGATCATTGGTTCGGAAATTAGTCTGAGGGACGGATCAAAACTGGTGCTTCTGGTTAAAAACGAAACCGGCTACCGGAATCTTTGTATGCTGCTGTCGGTCGGTCATCTGCGGGGAGGTCATCTTAAATTTGATATTGAACCGAAAGATGTTTTTCGCTATCGAAACGGATTGATCGCCCTCTCCGGTGGGCAGCAGGGTAAAATCTGGCAATTGGCCAAAGAGCGAAAAATTGAAGAAGCCGAAGCATATTGCCGCCGGATGAAAGCCGCCTGGGGTGATGCTTTTTACATGGAATTACAGTATTTCCGGCCCAATGATTTCCTGGTCAATATTCGTTTGCGGGATCTGGCTATCCAGCATCATATCCCGCTGGTGGCAAGCAATGATGTCCATTTTCTCTCGGCGGAAGACTGGCCACTGCGCCGGGTATTACACGCCATCGATCAGAATACGCTGGTTGACAAAATTGCCAGCGCCGGCAGCCGGGAGCAATACCTGAAATCTGTCGCCGAGATGAAAACCCTGTTCCATAAATTCCCCGGCGCCCTTGCCAATTCGGAAAAAATCGCCCGGCAATGCCAGTTCGAATTTTCCCTGGGAAAGCCTATCTTCCCCAAAATTGACCTGCCCAAAGGGGAAACCAGTTTTTCATACCTCTGGAAAATAGCTTTCGATGGTGCGAAGGAACGCTACCAGCCGCTGACCAAAAAATTTATTTCCCGCCTGAATTACGAACTCAACACCATCAACGAGCTGGGATTTTCCGACTACTTCCTCATCGTAAAAGA
>CAZTXJ010000017.1:2350-27980 GCA_964617285.1 uncultured Calditrichaceae bacterium
ATTCAACAGCTTTCCCAGGCGATTGAAAATTTACCGGAATGCCGGGATCTGCAGCAAAATGCCGATGTATTTAAGCAGGTATTGGAGATTGCGAAACGAATCGCGGATTTCCCGCGCCATCAGTCTATCCACCCGGGCGGCGTTATTATTGCGCCGGACCGAATCACCCATTACACCCCGCTGCAGGTGGCCGGCAAAGGCATTATTGTTTCCCATTATGACATGTACTCCATCGAACCACTGGGGCTGGTGAAAATGGATTTGCTGGGGGTGCGCTCCCTGAGCATCGTCACCGACTGCCTGAACCAGGTTAAAGGGATCTATCAGAAACTTCATGGGAACGGGGAAGAAAAGGTATTACCCGATCCCGTTGAAGCGACCGAACCGCAGAATGACCGCGCTGAAAAGTTCAATTTTGGCCGCACCACCAATAAGCACCTCCGGGTTCAGGAAACTCCTCCGGAAAAGAATATTTACCGATATTCCATTGAAAGGAGCAAAATTGTCAGAGAAGATATCGCTCCTTACCTGAGGCCGGATCGCTTTCCCTTTCTGGATATCGGAAAAAAACATCTCTCGCCGCTGGATTTACGGATGATCCCGGAGAACGACAGTCATGTAACCCGGCTCCTGCGATCCGGTTTAAGCATGGGCTGTTTTCAGACGGAAAGTCCGGGTATGCGGGGTTTGCTCAAAAAGATACAAATTGATGACGTGGATGATGTCATTACCGCGGTGGCGCTCATCCGGCCCGGGGCAGCAAACAGCGGCATGAAAGACCTTTACATTCAGCGGCGGGCCGGTTTGGCCGAGGTGGAATACGTTCACCCATCATTGAAACCGGTCCTGGAAGATACTTACGGCGGGGTGGTCTATCAGGAACAGGTGATGCAGGTCGCTGCAGAAGTGGCCGGCTTCAGCTTATCCCAGGCGGATGTGCTCCGCAAAGCCATGACAAAATCCCGCAACAAAAAGACGCTACTGAGCATGCATCAGGATTTTGTCGATGGCGCCTGCAAAAAAGGCCTCACCGAAGAACAGGCAAAACAGGTCTGGTTGTTTCTGGCAAACTTTGTGGGCTATGGCTTCAATAAAGCGCATTCCGCCACCTACGGGGTAATTGCCTACCAGACTGCCTATCTGAAGTATTATTTCCCGGTTCCTTACATGACTGCCGTACTCAATAATCATGGCGGATTTTACTCCAAGGCAGCCTATATCGAAGAGTGCCGACGCATGGGAATCGAACTCCTGCCACCGGATATAAATTTTTCAGAGAAAGAATTCACCTTCCGGGAGAAGTCCATTCGGGTGGGCCTGGACATGGTTTTTGAACTGACCGATAAAACCAAAGGGAATATTCTACGGGAACGGGAATTATCTGCCTTCCGGGATTATTACGATTTTGTCCACCGGGTAAAGCCGCGTGAGGGTGAGGTCAGCAACCTGATTAAGTGTGGTGCATTGCGGTCCCTGAACCCAAATGAACCCAGGCTGCTTTTGCAAAACAAGTTGTTTTTCAAACACAAAAGAAACAGAAATCTGACTGAATCCCTGTTACAGAAGGTTCATTTGCTTCCCTATAATAAATACCAGCGGATACTGAATGAAATGGAAATACTGGATTTTACAGTAACCGGTCATCCCCTGGAGTTGTTTGAGGGGAAAATTGACTGGAAACGCATCACATCATCATTGGAATTGGAAAATCGCAAAGGAGCGAGAATCGATTTTGTGGGATGGCTGGTTACCAGCCGGCGGGTAAAAACCCAAAATCAACAGTATATGAAATTTCTCACCCTGGAAGATACTTACGGTCTGTGCGAAGCGGTAATGTTCCCCAATGTCTACAGCCAATACGGCCATCTGGTAAAGGGTTACGGACCTTACCTGATCACCGGCACGGTGCAATCCCGTCTACCGGGTGAGGCAAATTTACTGGTAGAGAAAGTCCGGTTAATCGAATTACAAAAGGGAGAGCTGGAAAGCAAGTTGCAGGAAAAGTTTCTGAATTCTCAGGAAAATCTGGCGGAGACAGGTTGAATCTTAAAACCCTTAAATAATTTTATCCGACCATTACATTTTCGGTGGGATAATTATAATGATACACCTCTTTCGGCGTGGTAATCGCCAATGAGATGGTAAGTGCACCCAGCCGGCCAAAAAACATGGCGATGGTAATCAGCGCTTTGCCAAATTCGCTGAAATAGGGCGTTATTCCCCGGGATAATCCCACTGTGCCAAAGGCTGAGAAGGACTCAAAAAATATATCCAGGAAAGGAAGATCTTCGGTAATACTGAGTATAAAGGTAACCAGCACAATAAAAGTGAGCGAAAACATAAATATCACCAGTGCCCGGTTAATCACCGTAAAGGGAATATTCTTCTTAAAAAGCTCGATCCGGTTTCGTCCTTTAATTACCGACCAAACCCCGGCGAAGAGGATACCAAAAGTTGTGGTTTTTATTCCACCCCCGGTAGACCCGGGTGACGCGCCAATAAACATGAGCAAAACCAGTAATAATACGGATGGTGTGGAAATCAGCCCGATATCTACCGTGTTAAATCCCGCGGTACGTGCGGTAACAGACTGAAAAAATCCATTTAATATTTTTTCCGGCCAGTTCAACCCACCCAGCGTTGCATCTTTCTCCAGAAAGATAAAACAGAGGGAACCCACCAGAATTAATATTGCTGAAATACCCAAAACCAATCGGGATTGAACGGTCAGCCATTTTCCCTTGTACATTTTGGACGATAGTTTAAGACCAAACAAATTCACCAGCACCGGAAAACCCAGACCACCAATGATAATGAGTATAGAAAGGGTAATCACCAGTACGTAATTTCCGGAGTAATTCATAAAACTTAATGAAAAAAGGGAGAAGCCGGCATTACAGAATGCCGAAACGGCATGGAAAATGGAGGTATATATTCTTTCCCCCAAACTCGAAATTGAACTTCCAAATCCGATGAACAGGAATATCGCCCCGATTGCTTCGGTGGTGAGGGTGAATATGATGGTGGAGATCAATAACTTGGAGATGATACCGATATTTTCGTAATTCAGCATCTCACCGATCATTGATTTCTCTCGTAAACTGATGCTCCTTCTTAAAATGAGGGCAAAGAACGAGGCATAGGTCATGATGCCCAGCCCGCCAACCTGAATAAGTAAAAGTATAATAAGCTGACCTAGTAAACTAAAGTGAGTGCCGGTATCAACCACAATAAGTCCGGTAACACAAGTGGCGCTGGTTGAAGTAAAAAGCGCATCCACAAACGAGAGTGAATTCCCGGGTGCTACGGCCTTTGGTAACATGAGTAAAGCAGTACCAACAATAATGATCGCTAAAAAACTGCCCATCAGTATCTGGGCGGGATGGAATTGATAGGTGGCAATTTTTTGATTGAGCTTGGTGGCATGGGTAATAATCGATAAAATAATCGAGATCTGAAAAGCGATTATATAGATTTTGGTGATCTGAATAAGCTCCCGACCATTAAAAAATCCGGTAAATAATCTGAATCCCAGCACGCGAATAAAAAGGATGGTTTCCAACAATATGACCAGAATAATAAAATAGTTGAACCAGTGGAGTTTTAAATAAGCCAAGCGGTTGCTCGACAAGAATAGCTTAGCAAGTCCATAAAAAACGAAATACCAGACAATAACAACATCCAATCTGTGTAACATGGTCATTTTCGGCTGGGAGAGATAAAAGCCATATTCTGAAATGAGGGAAATAATAGCAATAAGGGCGACCAGAATGTACAGGAAATCAAGAACTTTTGCCAGGAGAGGAATTTTAAAGTTTGCCATATCAGTTGAAAATTTTTATTAATTTAAATCTTTAAGCCTTACCGATGCAAGACAAAGCAAATTTGATCATGAGCAAAATTCTAATTTGTAAAAGCCACAACTAATTTCGGAACGCATCGTTTAAATTTTTGAAAATACTTTCTAAATTCAAACAGCACGCGAATGAAATTCGAAAAGGCTGAATTTATATTGACAATTTTTGTTTAACAAAGTATCTTATAAAATCTTAAACAGGACAAAAATATGCATAAGGCACTTTTTTATGAGCAACTGGATGACGGCCGGTTACTCTGCACATTATGTCCCCGGAACTGCAAACTAAAATCCGGTCAGCATGGATTTTGTTATGTCAGACAAAATATAGATGGGACAATGTATAACCTGGCCTATGGTCGGCCTTACGCGGTCAATGTCGATCCGGTGGAAAAGAAACCGCTTTATCATTTTCTACCCGGAACAAAGATTCTTTCTATCGGCACCTCCGGTTGCAATATGGCCTGTAAATACTGCCAGAACTGGGACATCTCCGAGGCAAAATTCGATCAAAAACGGGCGCTGGATTTACCCCCTTCCCGCATCATTCAAATGGCTGTGCATTATGAATCCAAAAGTATAGCTTATACTTACAATGAACCGACCATCTTCGCCGAATACGCCATGGACACCGCCCGAATGGGGAAAGAGACGAATCTGAAAAATGTGATGGTCACCAATGGCTACATAGCGCCACCCGCCATAGAAAGTGTCTACAAGGATATAGATGCAGCTAATGTTGACCTGAAGGCATTTGATGATAAATTCTATCAGAAGCTAACCCTATCTCACCTCGAGCCGGTTCTGGAATGTCTGAGATATCTTAAGAAGTTGAATGTTTGGATCGAAATTACCAACCTGGTTATTCCCACATATAATGACGATCAGAAAACTATTGCCAGGATGTGTGAATGGATCCTGAAAGAATTAGACGAATTTGTCCCGGTTCATTTCACCGCCTTTCATCCGGATTATAAATTGAAGAATATCTCACCAACTACACCTGGCACACTTTTTAGAATCAGAAAACAAGCGATGGATATTGGTTTAAAATATGTATACGTGGGTAATATTATGGACGATGATGCTTCCAATACTTATTGCCATAAATGTCGTTCCCTGCTAATAAAAAGATCCTGGTATTCCACAGAGATAAGGAATTTGCAGAATGGGCATTGCTCAAAATGCCAAACCCGGATCCCGGGAATATTTCATTAATTCTGATAATAAATTGTCTAAATTTCCAATAAGATTTATCCTGTACAATTTTAGTCAAACAAAAATTCGGACTACTTTGAATGATCTGACAGAATAACCTTAAATTGAATGCATCTTGTCATATAAGGATGATATAGGACATTCTGACAATTAATAAGATTGACCTTCTGAATTTACCAATTACTACCTAAACATAGATTTTTATTACAATTAACAGTAATTTATTTTTATGGCACTGTATTTGTCCAATAAAAATGTTAAAATAGGAAGGAGAATAGAGTGTCCTGGTTTTATTCAAACATTTTTAATTCTTTTAGCAGCAGAAGTTGGTCTCACCTGCTGATTTTAGGAATCCTGATGATTCTGATCGGTTTGACGATTATTATATTGCCTGAGATTTTAATTGCATTTGTGGCATCTATATTTTTTATGGGAGGAATATTGTTCTTTTATCTGGCATATAAGATTCATCAGATTCAAAAGTATAATTACGAAATTAAAATAAATATCAATGAATAAATTTTGGAGAAATAACAATGATTAAAATAGACAGGGACAAGGAAGCTATCGTCATACCGGAAAGCTTACCGATTATTCCGGTGCGTAACACGGTATTTTTCCCACACCAATTTATTCCTTTGGCGATAGGCAGACCCAAGTCCATCAAACTTATTGAAAGCGCTCTGCGTGGAGACAGCATTATCGGTGTTGTTGCCCAAAGAGATGGCACAGTGGACGATCCTGCACCGGATGATTTATTTCAGGTGGGAACAATTGCGCGAATCCTGAAGGTGATCGATCTCCCGGATGGGAGTAAAAGCGCATTTATCCAGGGAATAAACCGGTTCAGGACGGAGAAATTCATCCAGACCGATCCGTTTTTTATATCGGAAGTGGAAGTACTGGAAGATGTACACCCTAAAGATCCGATAAAAGTAGAAGCTTTTACCACAAATTTGAAGACTCAATTCCAGCATGCATCGGATCTGGCACCGGAAATTACTACCGAACACCAGGCTATGATTTCCAACATTCAGGAACCGGGAATTGTGGCAGATATTGTTATCGCTTTTTCCAATATTTCTGTGACTGAAAAGCAGGAAGTTCTGGAAATGGTGGATATTGAGAAACGATTGAACAAATCCACCTTCATATTTAATAAATATCTGCAAACACTTGAACTGGGTAAAAAAATACAAAATGAAGTCCAGGATGAGATCAGTCGCGGCCAGAGAGAAATGTACCTTCGTCAGCAGCTCAAAGCGATTCAGAAGGAATTAGGAGAATATGACGAAACCAGTGATGTCGGCGAATTAAAGAAAAAACTGGATGATGCTCATCTTCCGGAGGAAGTTTACAAGGTTGCTGAAAAAGAACTCGATCGGTTAAGCCGGATGCATCCCGCCTCCGCCGAGTATACCGTTTCACGCAGTTACCTGGATTGGATAATCGATATTCCCTGGACAAAAAATACCGAGGATAATTTAGGGATTGATTCGGTACATAAAAAACTTGATGCCGACCACTATGGTCTGGATAAGGTTAAAAAAAGAATCCTGGAATATCTGGCCGTTCGTAAACTTAAGAATGACATGCGTGGTCCCATTCTGTGCTTTGTTGGCCCTCCCGGCGTAGGTAAGACCTCATTGGGTCGGTCTATAGCAGATGCCATGGGTAGAAAATTTGTCCGCATCTCTCTGGGTGGCGTGCGGGATGAAGCCGAGATTCGTGGCCACCGGCGTACCTATATCGGAGCCCTTCCTGGACGGATCATTCAGGGCATAAAGAAAGCCGGATCAAACAACCCTGTTTTTATGCTGGATGAAATTGATAAGGTTGGTGCCGACTTCCGGGGCGATCCTTCTGCGGCGCTGTTAGAAGTGCTGGATCCCGAGCAGAACTTTAGTTTCAGCGATCATTATTTGGAAGTGCCTTTCGATCTCTCCAAGGTCATGTTTATCGCTACGGCAAATATGCAGGATACCATTATTCCGGCATTAAGAGACCGGATGGAAATTATTGAAATTCCCAGCTACGTGGAAGAGGAAAAAGTAGAGATCGCCAAAAAATTCCTCATCCCGAAGCAGATCGCAGAACATGGCCTGTCCAATACTGCCATTGTTTTTGAGGATGAGTCAATTCACACCATTATTAATTCCTATACTAAGGAAGCGGGTGTGCGAAATCTGGAACGACAGATTGCTACAATCTGCCGTGGTGTAGCGAAAGATGTTGCTTCCGGCCAGAAGAAAAAGATGAAAATTACCAGCGAACTCGTTCCAAATTTTCTGGGGCCAGTCAAGTTCTACAGTGATGTGGCAGAAAGAATTGACGAGCCAGGGATTGTGACGGGTCTGGCCTGGACACCAATGGGCGGCGACATCCTGTTTATTGAAGCCAGTAAGATGCCGGGAAAAGGAAACCTTACTCTTACCGGGCAATTGGGAGATGTGATGAAAGAATCTGCCAAGGCAGCGATGAGCTACATCCGGGCTCATGGAAAAGAATTCAATCTGGAAGAAAATTTCCAGGAAAAACTGGATATTCACATTCACGTTCCGGCTGGGGGTATTCCCAAAGATGGACCATCGGCTGGGGTTACCCTGTTCACCGCCTTGCTGTCTCTGTTAACCGAAGAAAAAGTAAGAAATGACATCGCCATGACCGGTGAAATAACCATGCGTGGTAAGATATTGCCGGTTGGCGGAATAAAGGAAAAAGTACTGGCAGCCCATCGGGCTGGTATTTTTACGGTAATTCTACCTGATAAAAACAAGTCGGATGTTAGTGAAATACCGGAAATGGTCAAAAAAGAAATGAAGTTCTTCTATGTCAAGTGCATGGACGATTTGGTCAAACATGCTTTTCGGAAAAAAATTCAGAAATCCAAAAGCAATATGATGACACCGGAAGCACGGGCATAGAAATTTGGAACTAAACGACAGGCAGAAGAAGTGATGAGATGGATCCGAAAAAAGATTATTATAAAATACTTGGCGTAAACGAAAATGCTTCCAACGATGAAATCAAAAAGGCTTATCGAAAGCTCGCCAAGGAATTTCACCCGGATGTCCGGGCGGGCGACAAAAATGCGGAAAACCGTTTTAAAGATATCAGCGAAGCCTATTCTATTTTAAAGGATCCGGAGAAACGCAAACAATACGATATGATGCGGAAGAATCCGTTTGCATCCGGGCAGGGCGGTTTTGACTATGGTGACTTTGGAAATAGCGGCGGGTTTCGGGTTAACTTTGGCGGAAGTGGCGGAAATTTTGGCGGATTGGACGATCTGCTTGGCAGTTTCTTCGGTTTTGGCGGTCGGCGGGGATCATCCCGCTCCGGCTATCAAAGCGACTTTCGGGACTTCAGCCAACGGGCACCTCGTAAGGGAGCGGACTTTGAATCCAGTATCACTATTCCTTTTGAACTCGCGGCCCTGGGTGGCGAACAGCTGGTTCAAACACCTATTGGAAAACACATAAAAATTAAGATAGCAGCAGGAACCGAGGAGGGAAAAAAGATAAAGATTACCGGTCAGGGTTCTCCTGCCCCCAGAGGCGGGGAACCCGGTGATCTTTATATCACCATCCGAATAAGCCCCCATCCGAAATTTGAGCGAAAAGGCAATGATATTTATTCGGATGAAGAAATTACCTTTGCCCAGGCGCTATTTGGAACTGAAATTGAAGTCCGGACCATTAACCATCAGACAGTAAAGTTAAAAATACCAGCGGGTACAGATAGTGGTAAAGTCTTTCGGCTCAAGAATCTGGGGATACAATCTTCCAAAGGCCGCGGAAGCCACTTTGTCCGAGTATTGATTAAATCTCCGAAAAACTTAAGCAGCAAATTGAAAAAGCAATTTGAGGAATGGGCCAAATCTGCCGGTATGGACTTCTAATAGACATTCATGTTCACCCGGATCATCAATTTTTAATGACCAATGTTTGATCTATAATTTCCGATCAGTATTTTGCTTAAAAATCTTTAAAACCACATTTCCTTAAGATGCCCAAGAGAACCTCACCTCCCACTTTCTCTACTACCACACCCAATTTTATTCTGGACGAAATGCTAAAGGGCTTGATCCGCTGGTTGCGTTTTCTGGGATTTCATGCCTTTACCTTTGCCGAGTGGGAAAAAATGAATTCGCAACTTACTTCAGAAGCAAAATTCATCCTTGTTACGGCAAGCGAAAAAAATCTAAAAAAATATCAAGCCAAAAATCTGACATCTATGCTTTTAAAATCTGATGCCATATCAGATCAGCTTGCCGAACTGAACGAACAGCTTAATATATTTGATCAAATGGAACCACTGACCATCTGCAGCGAATGTAATATAAAAATTGAGACTATTGGTAAAGAGTCGGTTAAATCTCAAATTCCGGATAAAATCTATAAATTCTATAATCATTTTTGGCATTGTCCCAATTGCAAAAGGATATACTGGGAAGGTGGCCATATCAAAAGGTTAAAAGACAAACTAATTCGGATGGGAGTACCCATTCAGGAATGAGCTAATCCGATCATAAGCCATATTTAATCTCTCTGCACAAATTAATCTCAACTATTAAAAGATTTTCTGCTAATCATCCATTCAATTTTCCTTTATATTTCAAGCCGCCACAAATGAATTGGAAAGGAGAATAAATGATAGACGCAAAAGTATTTGAGAAAGTAACGCACAGGATTGATGAGCTTCGTCCGGAAATGATTGAGTTTCAGAAGTCAATAACCAGGATACCGGCATTGAGTCCCGGCAGCGGCGGTGAAGGAGAATGGGATAAAGCAGTTTTTATTAAAAATTTTCTGGAAAAACGGGGACTTAAAGATGTCCAGCAAATTGACGCTCCGGATGCAAAAGCGAAAATGGGAAAACGACCAAACCTAATCGTTAAAATTCCCGGCAAAAATTCCAAGCGCTCAGTCTGGATCATGGCACATACCGATGTGGTACCGGAAGGCGATCGGAAAAAGTGGGACACTGAACCATTTGAAGTGGTTGAGAAAGATGGAAAACTGTTTGGTCGGGGCACTGAGGATAACCAGCAGAGCCTGACTAGCTGTATCTTTACCGCCCTTGCCTTAAACGATCTCAAAATTCAACCTGAATACAATTTAAATATCATTTTAGTCGCAGACGAGGAGACCGGCTCCGAATTTGGTCTCACCTACCTGCTGAAGCATCATAAAGAAATGTTCAAAAAGGATGATATCATCATGGTACCGGATGCCGGTTTGCCGGACAGCAGCCAGATTGAGGTCGCGGAAAAAGGTATCGCCTGGATCAGGTTCGTGACCAAAGGTAAGCAGTGCCATGCCAGTCTTCCGGACATGGGGATAAACGCCTTTAAAGCAGCTTCACATTTGGTGGTGGAACTGGGAAAACTTTATGATATTTTCAATGCCAGCAGCAAGGTGTTCGATCCCCCAACCAGTACATTTGAGCCTACCAAAAAGGAAGCCAATGTTCCGAACGTGAATACCATACCAGGCGAAGATGTTTTTTATCTGGATTGCCGGATTTTACCTCAATATAAAGTTGATGACGTGTTAAAAAAGGTGCGGGAAATATGCGATGGGGTGGAAAAGAAATTTAAGGTAAAAATTGACTTCGATCTCTCTCAGAGAGAAGATGCAGCTCCCGCTACTCCGGTGGATGCCCCGGTGGTTAAAAAATTGATGAACGGAATAAAAGAAGTTTACGGGGTAGAGGCAACTCCAATGGGCATCGGCGGTGGAACGGTTGCGGCTGTTTTCCGCCGGGCTGGTTTACCCGCTGCGGTATGGTCCACCATTGATGATGTTTGCCATCAGCCAAATGAGTACTGCGTTATTGATTATATGGTGAACGATGCAAAGGTATTTGCCCACGTTTGCCTGCAACAGGACAAGTAGATGATTGACTAAAGATGGCATTTTCAGGCGTCTCAATCCGGGACGCCTTTTTTATTTACTGACCAATCTTTCTGTTCTTCATGAATTCCCGGATTGCCTTTGCGGCAAGTGGCACATTGTCCGTCGCCAGAATATCAGCCCCGTTTTCCAAAACTTTTATATAAACCCGGATGCCCTTTTTCTCGGCAGAATTATCGATGTTATGCATCGTTCCCAGGATTGCCCGTATTCCATGAGCATGCAATAATTGATACACCTCGGGTTCAGGTTCGGTTACGCCTACAAAAACCACTAATCGTTTCGGATCAATTCCGGTATCCAGAATACGCTGCACACCTTCTACCGTATGAGCAGAAGCAGAAATAACCAATTGCGGGTGCAAAGCAGCAAAGGTTTTTAACTGGTCAATGGTGTAGGTAATAACCACGGAATAGGCTATTGCATTCTCTCTAACCAGTGCCGCTACAATTTCCTCCGGAGAGACATCGTTTTTACTGTCAACTTCTATTATTGCTCGATCCTTTCCCCATCTGAGCACCTCATCAAAAGAAGGAATTTTAAAGCTGGTTATCTTACCCTCGTTATCGACCAGCGATAATTTTCCCAGTTCGAAATAGTTAAAATCGGATACCCTGCCCTTTCCGGTAGTGGTTCGATCCACTGTTTCATCGTGCATCATGATCAGACTGTCATCGCTGGTTTTCCGGACGTCACACTCTATAAGGCATGGTGCGTAAAGCAAAGTATGCTGGAATGTTTCGATGGCGTTTTCCGGATAACCGGGCATGGGACCACCCCGATGGGCTCCGATAAGCGGTTCTTCTGTGTCATCGTAGCTGAGATATTGCTGTAATTCCTCTACCGTCCGGAAGCTGACATAGTGATATTTTTCGGTAAAATGTGATTTGAGATAGGGCAGAACGAGAAGCAGAATAAAAAGCATGACCAGAATAACACCAATGAATCGCTTCATCACTTAATTTCCTTAAAATTGAGGACTGAGTTCTTCTGTTGAATTAAATGAAAAAACGGCAGAAGTTTTTACTTCCACCGTTTTCTTGCGGAGAGGGTGGGATTCGAACCCACGGTTCCCCGTTAGGAGAACACGCGATTTCCAGTCGCGCCCGTTCGACCGCTCCGGCACCTCTCCTTTGGCATATATTAATTTGTCTCCCTCAGTTTCTGAAAAAAATCCGAGAGAATTAAACCACATTTGTTTTCAAGTATACCGGATATCAGGTCAACCTGATGGTTGAGCCGTTTGTCCTGCACGATATTATAAAAAGTACCGCAGGCTCCTGCTTTTTCATCCTTCGCGCCAAAGACTAATTGTGGGATCCGGGCCAGGACAATTGCACCGGCACACATCGCACAGGGTTCCAGGGTAACATAGAGTGTTGTATCCAGCAGTCTGCGAGACTCCAGATAATTGGCTGCTGCGGTTATAGCCAGAATTTCCGCATGGGCAGTCGGGTCCTGCAGGGATTCCGTCTGATTATGCCCTTTTCCAATGATCGTATTATTCAGCACCACCACCGAACCAATGGGCACTTCTCCTTTCTCATAGGCAATCTCCGCCTCGCGAAAAGCCTGTTCCATCCAATATTCATGATTCGGTGTCAACATATCTAATTCCTGAAAATGAGCTGCAAAAATAATATAATTTCAGAGGTCAAACAATGATAAAACGAATTTTCCTTTTCCTGTTAGTAATCAACCCCGGGTTGTGCCAGAACACCTTTTTGAAAGGGATGCTTGATTTCAGTCATCTCGGTTACCAGGTCAGCCATCTCGATAATTTCTTTTCGGGCATTCCGTCCGGTTAAGATGATATGTAAATAGGGAGGTCTGTTACTAAGCAGATCCATGACTTCTTCAACCGTCAGCAATTCCTCTTTGATTGCCACATTCACTTCATCCAGAATCAGGATGTCATAATCTTTAGTCATATTATCTTTGGCATATTTTAAGGCAGTTTTTGCTGCCTCTATATGATCTTCAATGGGCCGTTTGTCCCCCATGATCCGGACAAATCCTTTTCCCATCCGTTTGAGCTCAAAGTTGGGTGCCAGTTTTTTGTAGCCCTCCAGCTCGCCATACATCCAATCCCCTTTTATAAATTGGACCATCAGCACTTTCCAGTCATAACCCACTGCCCGTACGACCATACCCAGAGCAGCCGTCGTTTTTCCTTTCCCATTGCCGGTATAAACAATAACCAGACCTTTTCGTTCGTTACGGGGTATCGCCTGTAATGTCATGGGTCCTCCTTTTTGGCATATAATTTAGGCGATTTATAAAAACTGACAAAACGTTTTATTAAACGAGCATGTTTGAAATTATGAATTGGATATGGCAAAATTTATAGCAGCGGAATTTCCACCCAGAACAGGCTTCCCTTATCTTCTTCACTGGTAAGGCCTATGGTGCCCGACAGCAGATCCACCGAGTGTCTAACGATAGACAGCCCTAATCCACTGCCCTCGGGAAATTGATAACGGGCGTCTTCCACCCGGTAAAATCGCTCAAATATTCTTTCCTGCTGGGAGGGTGGAATCCCCAGACCGGTATCCTCTACTTCCATACGCAAATTGTGATCTTTAATCATCAACCGGAACCAGATCTGACCATCCGGTTTATTGTATTGCATGGCATTGGTGAGCAGATTCCAGATGATAGTCTGCAGCAGATGTTCGTTTGCTTTGATTCTTATCTTCTCTTCAAACTTTGGGATCTCCTTATGAAAGACAAGCTTGCTTTCCTGCACCAGCGGTTCAAATTCGGATAGAATTTTTTTGATCAGCGGTACCGGTTTGAGTTTAACCAAATCCTCGGTTTTCCTTTTTTCGATACGGGAGAGTTGGAGTAAATCCGAAACCAGATTTTCCAGATGAATGGTTTGTTTCTCAATTTTTTGCAGGAATTTTTCGCGCTGTTTCTTGCTGTCAATCGTGCCGGATAACAGGGTTTCGGCATAGCCTCTGATGGATGTCAATGGTGTTTTAAATTCATGGCTCACATTGGCCACGAAATCCTGCCGAATGGTTTCCAGTTGTTGCAGATGAGTCACATCCACCAGGGTTAATAAAAATCCGGCAAGTGGAATATCGTTCATCTTTAGTTGCGAAATCTGATAATCAATATACCGATCCCCATAAAATTTTGTCCGTTTTTTGATCGGTTTTCCCTTCTGCAAAAACTCTTCAATATCCTCGATGAGCGGTGGAAACTGAATCCAATCGTAGAACCGGATTGTACCTTCATAATCCTCGGACACTTCCAAAATTTGCCGAAAGGCCAGATTGTGCAAAATGGCAACCCCATTTTTGTTGAAAGCAGCAACCCCTTCATTAAGCGAGTTGAATATGGTCATTAACTGCTCTTTCTGGGATTCAAGAATCTGACTGGAATTTTCTAATTTCTGGGCGAGAACATTTATCTCTTTGGAAATGAGATCGAATTCTTCGTACCGGTGACGCGAAAGCTCTTTAAATCCTGGCTTTTCCCGCTGGGTTTCAAGGGGAGTTCTGATTTTGTCCAGTTGCAGGGAGAACCATCTGATATAGGCATAGGTGGCAAAGATGGCTACCAAAATAAAAAAGAGATTGGACCGGACAATCAAACCGATCAGAAAATTCATCCGTTCATTAAATTCAGGGGAAAACATGGCTAACCGGATAAAACCGGTAATCCGGCCGTTTTCGTGAACCGGTTCGCAGTAATAAAACAATTTTTCATGGATAGTTGCACTGGTTCGGCGGGCCAGACCGGACCCATATTTCATTGCTTCCTGGACTTCCGGCCGATTCAGGTGATTTTCCACATCTTTCAGATCTCCTGGCAGAATTTCCGAATCCGCTACCACCCGGCCGCTTTTATCGATCAGGGTAGTTCTCAAAGAAGTCATCTGTTTTATTTCCACAGCAAACTGATGCATTTTATTTTTGTCAATCTCATCAAACTGAAAATCCCCGACCAACGCCTTGGCCAAAGAAAGTTTCTTTTTCATCTCTTTGCGAATTCCCTCTACCAGGAAGGACTCGGTATGTCGCCAGATATAAATATCAAAGATAATTAACGACAACAAGATGACCAGAACAGAATAAAGTATGGTTTGTTTGCTGAATTTTTTCATCAGGATTTGTCTATGGAAAATTACAAGTAATTTTAATTTATTTTTAAGCGGTAACCGGTGCCTTTAACCGTTTCAATCATCCCGGCGCATTTCCCCAGCTTATCCCTTAGCCGCTTAATATGTACATCTACTGTCCGGGTTTCCCCATAATAATCCATTCCCCAGACAATATCAAGCAAATCATCCCGGCTAAGCACCCGGCCTTTCACATTTATCAACGCCTCTAAAAGCTTATATTCGGTAGGTGTCAGATTCACTTCATCGCCCTGACAGGTAACCCGATGCATATTCAGAAACACGTTTAACTCGCCATATTCAAACATATCTGCCGTTGCAGGCATCGACCTTCTCAATAAGGCGTTTACCCGGGCAATCAACTCCCTGACGCTGAAAGGTTTGGTCACATAATCATCGGCACCGATTTCAAATCCGATGATTTTATCTATTTCCTGGGTGCGGGCAGTGAGCATGATAATCGGCAAGTCTTTGGTACGGGCATTTTCCCGCAGATATTTGCATATTTCAATACCGGAAAGGCCAGGCAAATTCAAATCGAGAATCAGCAGATCGGGTGTTTTTTTTAAGATTTGGTCGAAAGCCTTTTCGCCGTTCTTCTCGGTTTTTACCTTAAAACCCTCTTTCTCCAGATTGAAATAGAGAAGCTCGGCGATATCCGCATCATCTTCCACTACAAATATATTTTGCTTCATATTTGCTCACCTAATATTTAAGGGGTCGCTGCACCCAGACCATGCCGAATAATTTTTGCTTCCAACATAAAGACCACTTCTTCACCTAAATTGGTGGCCAGGTCTGCTACCCGTTCCAGTTCGTGCGCTACGCCAATCAGATCCATCCCCTGCTCAACTTTGTCTTTTTTCTTGTCCAGTATCTCCAGAACATCTTTTCTAACCTTCACATAAAGTTCATCCACTTCATCGTCCCGGGCACATACTTCCCTGGCCAGATCGGCATCCTGATTGATAAAAGAATGAACCGCATCGTGTAACATGGCCCGGGAGATTTTCCCCATTTGCGGAATATCCTTCAGTGGTTTAATGTACGATTCCCCCATCAATTTCAGGGCGATATTGGCAATATTTACCGCATGATCCCCGATTCGCTCCAGATCATTGTTCATTTTCAGGGCCCCGACAATAAACCGCAAATCAACCGCTACCGGTTGTTGCAGAACCAGCAGGGCTAAAATCTGGTCTTCAATCTTTACTTCCTGGATATCAATTTTTTTGTTCAGCTCAAAAACATCTTTGGCCAGCTTTTTGTCCTGTTTTTCCAATGCTTTCAGGGATTTAAAAATGGCATCTTCTACTTCGTGGGCCAAAAAGATGAGATCCTTTTTTATATTCTCCAGCATCTGACTGAATTTTTCTTTCATATCATTTTTCCGATCGCAATATTTCTGTTCTTGAAAAAACAATTATATCTATTTGGTGAATCATCAGTTTATACAATAATAATTTACATTACGGACAAGTTAATATCAATGTTCAGCTTTTCCTTGTAACTATCTCTAAAAAAGTTTTAACCAAACCTGCCGGTGATATACTCTTCGGTGAGCTTCTCGGACGGATTGGTAAACAATTTCCTGGTGTCATTGAATTCGACCATCTCACCGACCATCATAAATGCAGTATAGTCGGATACTCTTGCTGCCTGCTGCATATTGTGAGTAACTATGATAATAGTGTAGACTTTTTTTAGTTCTTCAATAGTCTCCTCGATTTTTCCGGTCGAAATCGGGTCCAGGGCCGAAGCCGGTTCATCCATCAGAATAATGCTGGGTTTATTGGCCAGAGCCCGGGCAATACACAAACGTTGTTGCTGACCACCGGATAAATCCAGCGCTGACTGATCCAGACGATCCTTCACCTCCCGCCAGAGATCGGCTTGTTTCAGTGCAAATTGCACAAGCTCATCCAGATCAGTCCGGTTGGTTAAACCATTAACTTTCGGACCAAAGGCAACATTCTCCCAGATGCTCATGGGAAAAGGATTGGATTTCTGAAATACCATGCCCACTTTGTTGCGCAATCTTTCCAGTCTGATTCCATTTTTATAGATATCCTCTCCCTCGACCAGGACCTGACCCTCCAGACGTACACCGGGTATTAGATCGTTCATTCGGTTAAAGCATCTCAACAAAGTGGATTTTCCGCAACCGGATGGACCAATGAAAGCAGTCACCTTTTTACTGGGAATTTTTATCGTTACATTTTTGAGTGCTGCTTCGTCTGCGGTATAATAAAAGTTTAGATCTTTGGTTTCCACAACAATTTTTTCGGAAACAAATTCAGCGGTTTTTCTTTCCGCAATCGATTGCTGAATGTCTACGACCATTTCTTGACCTCGAACTTAAAACAAAAATTTTTCATCATTAAAATACTGAAGTTTTGTATTTTTTTCTGAGCCTGTTCCTCAGGTAAATAGCCAGCAGGTTCAGGATCACTACAATCAGAATTAATAAAAGGGCGGTTGAGTAAACCATGGGTTTCGCCGCTTCCACATTGGGAGACTGAAATCCCACATCATAGATATGGAACCCAAGATGCATAAATTTCCGGTCCAGATGAAGGAATGGAAAAGTACCATCAATTGGCAGAGAAGGCGCCAATTTGACCACGCCGGTAATCATCAGAGGAGCGACCTCACCGGCACCCCGGCTGATCGCCAGAATAAGGCCGGTCAATATACCAGGCATGGCATTGGGCAGAACAATTTTACGGATCATTTGCCAGCGGGTGGCACCCAGAGCCAGGGCTCCCTCTTTATTTGCCCGTGGTACTGCCAGAATACCTTCTTCAGTGGCCACCACTACCACCGGTAAGGTCAGCAATGCCAGTGTCAGAGAAGCCCAGAGAATTCCACCGGTACCAAAGGTCGGTTCAGGGAGCTTGCTGCTGAAGAATAACTGGTCCATGGTTCCGCCGACGACATAGATAAAAAAACCTAAACCGAATATTCCGAAGACGATAGAGGGTACGCCAGCCAGATTATTTACCGATAAACGGATAAGCCGGATAACCGTTCCCTGGGTGGCATATTCATTCAGGTAAAGGGCAGCCAGAACACCGAATGGCACAACGGCAATGGACATTAGCAATACCATCATCACCGTGCCAAATATGGCCGGAAACACACCTCCCTCGGTATTTGACTCTCGTGGATCAGCGGAGATAAACTCCCATACCTTTGAGGCATACAACCCGATTTTTTCCGGAACACTCATCCGGTTTGGCTGGTAGAAGCGAACCACGTTGGCCAGCTGAATCTTCACTTCCCTCTCTTCTGCGGTTCGGACTTTTACAAACAGGTCCTGATCAACCCTTTTCAATTTTTGCATCGCTTCAGAAAGTTTCTGGTATTCCGGAGTAATTTTCTCTTCAAGTTCCTGAGCCTGCTTGCGAAGATCCTCCAGATGTTTCTTTTCCTCGTGAGATTGGGAAGAAATATTTATTTCCAGAAGTGAAATCTCGCGTTGAAGTCTGGTCAAAGGTGCAACCAAATCGTTAAGTTCGGATTCCAGATCTTCTATTTTGTCTTTGTTAGAGATCGCTTCCTCATGAACCTGGTTCACTTTTTTATAGAAATCCGGGGAAGATGCATTAATCGTGGTATCCAGAACATTCAGTGCATCGATAAATCCATAAAAATTGCCGTACTCATACCTCTCGAAAGTGGTGGCATTTTCCGGATAGGTTTCTTTACCCACATCCGCTTTAACCAACCAGGCAAAATCGCTTCCATATATATCCCGGTTACCTTTCTTTATCTGAAATTCCTCAACTTCAATTTTATTCCCGGCATCATCCTCTGAGGTTATCGTTCCTTCCGCCCAGGGTTCACCAAGATATATTTCATTATTCTTGAGAGTTACTTCTACCAAATCCCGTGGCCAAAAAAATCCCAATCCATGGACCAGAATGATTGCGACCATCAAAACAACCATTCCCAATGATAGAATCAGGGTGAGGCCAGTCAATAAAATATAGGGAACGCCTTTTTGCCGAAAATAACTGATTCTATCTGCCATGGTTAAAACCTTGCATATTTTTTCCGGAGATGGTCGCTGATTATTGCCGAAAGACTGTTAATGATAAAGGTAAAAATAAACAACAAAAATGCTACCAGAAAGAGCACCCGATAAAGCGTACCGCCTACCGGTGCCTCCGGTATCTCCACCGCAATACAGGCACTCATGGCCCGGAAACCATTAAAGGGACTCAAATCCAGGATCGGCGTATTGCCTGTAGCCATCAGGACAATCATGGTTTCTCCGATGGCGCGACCAAAGCCAAGCATTACTGCGGCAAAGATTCCTCCGGCCGCCGCGGGCAGAACCACCCGTCTTACGGTTTGCCAGGGCGAGGCACCAAGTGCCAGTGAAGCGGAGGTGAGAGATTCCGGGACATTGCTCAGCGCATCTTCCGAAATAGTAAAAATAATCGGAATAACCGCAAATCCCAGGGCAAATCCCACCACTATACTATTTCTCTGATCATAGGTTTGTCCCAAAGCATCAAACAGCCATTGTTTTAGATTGCCTCCAAATAGGGTAAATTCAACGGAATGGGAAAGGGACGAAGCCAGAAAAAAAGTGATCAAAATTAAAGGAATTACATAAATAAGTTCCCAACCAAGCGGCATCATCATCCGGCGTTTCTCCGGAACAAGTCGCCACAAAACGACCCCGCCCAAAAAAACAACAGGGAGAAAGAAAACAAATAAAAAAATCATCATCAGATGATCTTCAAAAAGTGGGGAAAAATATAAGCCAGCCAGAAAACCGATGACCACACTGGGAAGTGCCGCCATAATTTCCACGGTTGGTTTGATAATCCGGGAAATCCGCTTTGGCGCAAACCGGGCCACATAAATGGCAGCCAAAATTGCCAGCGGTACCGAAAACAGCATCGCATAAAGGGTTCCCTTAAAGGTCCCAAAAATTAATGGGATCAGGCTTAATTTGGATTCAAACTCATCCGAGCCTCCGGTAGACTGCCAAACAAATTCCGGTTTGGGATAACCTTCGTACCATACTTTTCCAAAGAGGGTTTCCAGTGTTGCTTCAGGATGTTCATCTTTAAGAAAATACAGACCATAACGATCCTTGGTATCAATTATTACTATTCCATTCGATTTGGGCGCAAATGCCGCGGTCTGAACCGGAAAATCAGATTTTTTAAACTCAAGTTGAGTTTCATCGGTAGTGGAATAATTCAAATGAATATCCCCAAGCTCATCAATGGTAAGGAAGGAACGGTTGCGCGGAGAGCTGTAAATCTGAGTGACGGCTTCCGGGTGTGGTTTAAATTGGTGAACCGGGCGAAACTTGAACTGATTTTCTTCATCCCGCACCGGAAACCAGACCTCAACCGTACCATTATCGTCGCCAACTACCAGGGAATTATCCCCGATTAAAAATTGCAGGCTGGTTACGGGATGCTGGGAAGCCTTCCAGTTATCCTGCAAATTTACCTGTTCAATATCACCCAAGTTGAACCAGAAAAGTTCGCCGCTTTGGGTTCCCACAATAAGCATCCGGCCATCGAAGCTTATGGTAAATGTTTGGAAAACCTCCTCACCCATGTTGGGGGACAGCGAATAAAAGTAGTTTTCATCATCATCCGGATCATAAATCTTTAGGTATACCTGACCCTCGTGATTCGCCCAGGCCCAGTATTGAATGCCATCTTCATTCTCACAATAGCTTATTTTTTCGATATGATTAAACTGAGTATCCGGCTCCTTTGCCACGGTAAAACTATCCGCAAAGGAAAAAGAGGGTTGGATAACCCGGGTATTTCCCTGATACTGCGGCTGCATTTTAATTTCGGCGGACAAAATTCGTCCCTGATCTGTACCGGCCGCAAAGACTTCTTTGGTAAGACTCCCTTTAGCGGCGCTCAGTATCCTCTCTCCCGGTCTGAGTGTCAAAGTGTCCCGTTGCAGGACTGATGCTGAATCGAGTTGATAAAAAGTGACTATTCCCCGGTCATTTAAAGTGTAGGATATTTCCCGGTATTGATCAACCCCGGTTAACAGGATCCTTGCTTTCGGACCTGGTATCTCAAAACTGAAAGTTTTTTTTAGAGAGGCTTTAAAAGTTAATGGAAGACTCTGATACAGCAGAAAGAGCAAAATACCAACGATACTGATAATTATCCCATAACCACCAAAAGTAATAACATACCGCGCCAGATTGTTGGCGCGGTCAACTTTTTTCTGAAAATGAGAATCTACCCTGGTTTGCTCTGGTAAATTCTTAAGTTCTTTTTTCGAGGTTTTGGGTTTCTTTTTTTCTGGCATTTCCCAAATTTAAAATCAAATATTTTAAAATCAGTCTAATTTCTTCAATTCTTCTTCAACCACTTCATAGGGTAAAGGTAGATAACCATCTTTTATCACAACTTGCTGGCCTTCGTAGCTAAGTACGAATTTGAGGAATTCTTTAACCATAGGATCCAACGGCCTATTCGGATACTTGACAATATTTATAAATAGATAGCGGGAAAGCGGATATTTACCCGATATCACATACTGATATTCACCATCATAACAGGTATCACCCTTCTTTTCCGACAATTTCAGTACCTTTACTCCCGAGGTTTTATATCCTATTCCGCTATAGCCAATCCCGTATTTATCCTCGGTTATTCCCTGCACGACGGAGGCGGAGCCTGGTTGTTCCTTCACCGTATCTTTGTAATCTCCCTTATCCAGAACATGGTCTTTGAAGAATCCATAGGTTCCGGAAGCCGAATTACGGCCATAAATACTGATTGGCTTATTGGCCCATTCACCGGTCAAGCCAAGCTGACCCCAAGTTTTAATATCTTCCGGATAATTCCTTTTCCGGGTCTTGGAGAAGATGGCATCAAGCTGCTCCAGGTTAAGGCAATCCAGCGGATTATCCTTTTGGACAAATACGGCCAGCGCGTCGAGCGAAGTCCGGATAGTGGTCGGTTTAAATCCGTACTTTGATTCAAAGGCATCTATTTCCTTCGATTTCATTTTGCGGGACATGGGTCCGAACTGAGCTGTCCCTTCAATCAAAGCCGGAGGAGCGGTTGACGACCCTTTACCCTCTATCTGAATATTAACCATGGGATAATATTTCTTAAACTCTTCCAGCCAGAGGGCCATCAGATTATTCATGGTATCGGAGCCGATGCTGTTGGCATTTCCACTAATGCCAATTACTTTTTTGTACTTAGGGAGTCGCTCATCTACCTTGACAACCTGGGCATTTACCATCTGCCATTTAAAGGCAAGCAAAAATGCTAAAATGATGAATGAGATATTTCTGAATTTCAACATATTTATTTCCTTTCTTTATCAAGAACTTCAAATTTAAAATTTCAATGTTACAATTTGCTTACAATCTAAAACTTTGTCCAAATTATTTCGGGTTAGAAATTAATAGTAAGCTGACTTCTGACCTTGAAAGTTGCATCTGAAATGACACTATCTTCAATTTCTCCGTTAACCTGTAATCTGGCATGTTTTCCGAAGTAGACTGCCGGACCAAACCGATAAACCTGGATTTCGTCATCTTTCACATCCTTATCCGGCTCCACATAGGAAAATCCTGCAGCAATCTCCCAGGCATCCAATCCTGCCAATGAAACCACTGGATTCTTGAGGTTACCTTTCATTCGTCCGGTTACATCAAACAGAAAAAAGTCCTGATTGTCCATTAATCCCGATAGTTTTTTATTGATGCTTCCGAATACAACCCCACCTTCCATATCAAGCCCCACCGGCAAATAAATCCCAAAATCCGGAGCGATGGCGGTTACATTTCCCATTCTGTCAAAACCAATCGCAGAAACATCATTTCCCCGCTGATTTAAAGCACCAGACACACCAACCTGAAACGCTTCAGCCAGAGGAACATTTATTCTTGCCGTGAAAAGCTTACCATTATTGATGGTCAAACTGTCATAGTCACTGCTGAATTTCTTTCTCCCGGCGTCTTCCCGACCACCTTCACCAGCACCATTGGAATAATTAACTGCGAATTCTACCTTATTAAAAAGTTCTCCGTTAAATTCTACTCCGATTTGTCTGGCAGAAAGGTAATTTTCTACCAGGAACTCTGCTACCACACTTCGCTCAATCAAAAAGAGTTTACCGGAAGATCTCAGTTCTTCCCGCCAAACCGGAACTTTAAATTGACCTAACCGAAAGAACTGATGACCAAACACTTTCAGCTTGCCTTCGGCATCCAGAATGCGGGGACTATTATCTCTCACCTCCATTTGAAAGGTCGCGGAAACTCGGTCACTTAGTGTGGATTTAACCTGAAACCGCCCCCGTCGAATCCGGAATCCATTGTTTGTTACCGAAGCATCACTTTCAATATCCTTATCCCATAAATGCTGCACCTGGACCCGACCAGACAAATCCCAGGTTTTGGCATTACTGCTTTTCACTTCCTGACCAATTCCCAGGTTGAAAGATAAAAGAAAAAATCCCGTAACAATTGATAATCTCCAAACCAAAAACTTCATTTTGCCTCCTTTTTATTTGGGTTTCATAAAAATTGTCCCAAAAATTATTAAATCAGAGTTACAATTTCATTACACTTTCATTACATTTACAAAAATATTATCCATACTGATTTTATGCTCAAATAAAAATTGAACATAATTTTCTCACTAAACAATATTTAAAAATGGACTTTAAACTTCTCTCATAGTTATCAATCTGGCATTTTTTGCTCATAAAAATCAACGAGTAGCGAGTGACCCAAGAGACGAAATCAAAGATTTATAAGTTCTTAATCATCGTCATAACAATATATGCTTTTCTTTTAAGCATCAAACTGCTTGGCCATTCATTTAAATTATTCGGGGAAGGATTTGCTGAGACGCTGCTCAATATGACGTCCAATCCATTTGCTGGATTGTTGATTGGCATTGTATCCACCAGTATTATTCAAAGCTCATCGACAACCACTTCAATTGTTGTTGGACTTGTCGCCGGAGGAGCAATTTCCCTGAATAATGCTGTTCCGATCATCATGGGAGCGAATATAGGAACAACCATCACTAATACTTTAGTCTCATTAGGTCATCTTTCGAACCGAATCGAATTTAAACGTGCATTTGCAGCAGGTGTGGTTCATGATTTTTTCAACATAAGTGCAGTAGTTGTTCTGTTCCCAATAGAATTAAAATTTCATATCGTAGAAAAAACGGCGATAGCATCGGAATCATTATTTGCTCATGCTGGTGGAATGAAAATGTTCAATCCACTTAAGTTTATACTAAATCCCGTTATTGACCTAATAGATAACCTGATTTCGTTTTTACCTTACAAAAGCATTTTTTTAACAATAATCTCCCTGGTTCTCTTATTTACCGCTCTAATGTATCTGATAAAAACTATTCGTTCTCTGGTCCTGGATAAGCTCGAGATTGTCATTGATAAGTATTTATTCAGAAATGATTTAATTGGCTTTATACTTGGCGGCTTGATGACCTTTACTGTACAAAGCAGTTCAGTGACAACATCCTTAATCATTCCGCTTGCCGGTGCAGGTCTCATCTCATTAAGACAGATTTTTCCCTATACACTGGGGGCTAATATTGGCACTACCGGTACGGCGATACTCGCAGCACTTGCCACCCAAAATGATATCGCGGTAACTGTAGCATTTGCACATTTATTTTTCAACATCTACGGAATTATCATATTTTATCCTTTAAAATTTATTCCAATAGGTTTGGCAGAAATAGTAAGTGAAAAAGCTTCAAAATCTAAAAAAAATCTTATCCTGATAGTCTCAATCTATTTCTCACTCTATTTTATACCGGCACTCTTTTTGGTGCTCACTTAGGATTGAGAAGGATGAACAATTTAACCAGCAGTCCATATAATTAGTTAAAATATGATTAAAAAAAACCAACCAGAAAAATTACAGCATTTGAGGGTATCATGTGGGAAAAATTAAAGAATTTTTGGAAAGCGGATAATCTATTAAAGGAAGCATGGTCGGAATCCTTTGAGATGCTCAATATCGGACAGGAGATGTTCCTTGAAGCCCAACGTGTTTTAAGGCAAACAAAAGACAACAAAATCAATGAAGACATCCGGAAAAAAGATAAACTGATCAATAAATATGAGCGTCAGGTTAGAAAAAAAGTGCTTACCCACTTGTCTGTACAATCGCCCTTTGGTCTTCCCGAAGGTATGGTACTGGTCAGCATCGTAGTAGACATTGAACGTCTGGGAGACTATGCCAAAAATATTGTAGAGTTAGCAATCTACCACCCGGATATTTTAAAAGGCGGAAAATTTGAAGAAGACCTTCTAAAAATCGAGGATGCAGTAAAAAATAATTTTATGAAAACCAAAGATTGTATTGTAAGCAGCGATCAGGATACTGCCATCAAACTTTTAAAAAAATATAAATGGGTCAATCCGTTGTGTGATAAGTGCATTGAGGGATTAGTTACGGAAAAAGATAAAAAACTTTCGTCGGGACAATCTGCT
>CAZTXJ010000017.1:28080-34456 GCA_964617285.1 uncultured Calditrichaceae bacterium
ATGGAATTACATCTTCAGCAGAAATTCAAGGATTTTGTGTTTCGCCTGGCAGAAGAGAGTGCCGGGGTTATACTACAATATTACCGGAAAGAGATTTTCATTTCAACCAAATCCGATGACTCCCCGGTTACCATTGCCGATAAAATGGCAGAAGAGAAAATGCGGGAATTGATAATCGAAAAATTTCCGGATCACGGCATCTTGGGAGAGGAATTTGGGTCCCACAAACCGGAGGCTGAATACCAGTGGATTCTCGACCCCATCGATGGAACCAGAAGTTTTATCTGTGGCATACCCCTGTTCGGAACCTTAATCGCCCTGCTGGAAAATGGCAAACCTGTTCTGGGAGCGATGAACTTTCCGGTTCTTGGTCAGTTTTTCCTGGGAGATAATTCGCAAACCTTACTGAATAATAAAGTGGTCCAGATGCGGAAAATCAGACATCTGAATGAAGCTGTCCTGCTAACCACGGATATTCAAAACATTGCCAAATATCAGGATATTACCAGATTCCAAAATCTGGTGGAGCAGGTTCAGCTATTCCGGACCTGGGGAGATTGTTTTGGCTATTCACTTCTGGCGGCTGGCTTTGCCGATATTATGATAGATCCGGTAATGTCTGCCTGGGACATCATGGCTCTGATTCCCATCATAAAGGGGGCGGGTGGTGAAATAACCGATTATCAGGGAAAAGATCCGTTAAAAGGGAGTAGTATTGTTGCAGCATCTCCCGTTCTTCATCAGCAGATCATCAAAATTTTAAATTGATTCTTACTTTTCAATGGCCGTATTTTAATATCTTTAAAAAATCATATTTGAAGAATGTATAAGCGGATTAAATCATCGGTCTCAATTGATTTGGGAGATTGAACAAATTTACATATTGAACATCATCAAATAATTTCTCTAACTAAAGAGCAATTCTAGAAGCAATTATAGCCTGGAGATTAGCAAGCAATGAAAATCATCATTATTATATTTTTGATCACTTTTTCAAGCGTCTGCACAGCTGGTGCACAGGAAGTCTTAAAAATTGCACTGCCGGAAGTTGAAACTGTGAAATTAAAACCCTATGCCAAATTAAATTTTGCTGAAATTGATGAATCCTCCGGGATTGTCAAAAGCCGGTTGTGGAAAAATGTTTACTGGACTCATAACGATTCCGGAGATAAAGCGCGAATTTTTCCCATCACCCGGGATGGCAAGATCATAAAACCGGACTGGGCAGAGAATTATCAGGGAATTCTCATTCCCAATGCAGTGAATGTGGATTGGGAATCGATTACCACCGATAACCAGGGAAATTTGATCATCGGAGATACCGGCAATAACAGCAACACCCGTCGGGATCTGACCCTGTACATCGTGAAAGAACCCTATCCCTGGGAGACGGTAAAAACATCAGTTTTCCAAAGCATCAAATTTAAATATCAGGATTTGCAGGAAATACCACCGGCCAAATTGAATTATGATGCCGAAGCAGTGTTCTGGCGAAATGGGAATCTCTACATTTTAACCAAACACAGGAGTGACGATTATACCACTCTTTACGCTTTAGATTCTCCCGATCTTCTGAAGGAAAATACCGCCAGGCTAATCCAGGAATTTGACAGTCACGGCCGGGTGACCGACGCGGATGCCAGTGCAGACGGGAAAAGGATTCTGATGCTAACCCTCAATGGCATCTGGATGTTTCAGCCGGAGGATGATTCCGAGAACATTTTTCTGGGAGAAATTCACTGGCTTCCCATTGAGGCGGACCAGTGTGAATCCATTTGCTTTGATGGGAATAAAATAATTGTCGGGAACGAGCAGGCCGAACTTTTTGAAGTTGATCCGGCAGATCTGATCAAAGTGACACCATAATCAATTCAAATGGCTGAGAATAAAAATCATAACAGCGAAATTGAAGTCAAACTGATTGTTGCCTCCCGGCAGCCCGGGAAAATTGCAGGTTCGCTAAAAAAATTGACCAGCTTGGGTGATTATCGCTTGCACAATAGAAGAACAATTAAAATTCGGGATATTTATTTTGACACCGGGACGGCTGATCTGCGTAAAAACCAGCTTGCTATGCGTGTTCGGTTTGAAGGAAATCTGGTACTTCTTACTTTGAAAGGTAAAGCTGCTATTGCCGACTGGGGCGGCATAAAACGTCTGGAAATTGAGGAGAGGTGGTCCCTGGCATCACTTCAAAATGTTTTAAAGACCATTCCGGATTTCAAATATGATTCAAATGACATTCAAAATTCCTTCTTATCTGACAATCCGGTTAAGACTTTGGCAAAAATGGATTTTAAAATTGTACAGGATCGCATCACTAAGCGCGATATGAGGGATGTGGTTATGGGAGGGCGTCAGGAATCCCTGGCAGATTTTGTAATCGATGAAGTCCACTTTCAGACTTCAGCAGGTAAAGTGATCCATTACGAGGTTGAAATCGAAGCCCTTGCAGAAAAATACATCGAGCATGTCCACAATTTGCTGAAGGAATTACAAACCAGATATCCCAATGATTTAAAGATTTGGCTGTACAGTAAACTTGAGACGGGAGAAATGATCTACCAACATGCCAACGATCTCAGAAAAAATTCCTTCATTACCAAAAGTAATTTTATCTCGAAAGATGGTTACAAGAAGATTGCTGATTTACTTTATAAGAAATAATGTTAAGCGGAATGCTGTATCACGCAAAGCCACAGAGGACACGGAGAGTATAAACTTAATTAATGGAATAAAAAAAGGCGTACTTCTTTATGAAATTCAATCTAAAATATTTTACCTGAATTAGATCTATTATCCTCTTTATATCTCCGTGTATCTCCGTGTGATGCTTTTTCTGAACGATTCATTTTTATTAAGAAAAATATTTGCCATTGACCCTAAATCATAAAAAGGAAATATGAAAAAGGAGAACGCCATAAGGGAATTGAGGGAAATACCCAGCGTCGGGGTGAAGATTGCCGAAGACTTGTGGGCAGTGGGAATCCGAACTCCAGCGGATTTGAAAAATAAAAATCCGGAGTTATTATATGAACAATTATGCTTTCAATCCGGATATAAAGTTGACCGGTGTATGCTCTACGTTTTCAGAACCGCCGTTTACTATGTATCGAATACCGGACACGATCCGGAAAAATTGAAATGGTGGAACTGGAAAGATTAAATCCTACTGTTCAATCGCATGCACAATAAATTGATTATGAAAAAGACCACCGGATTTGGTGGTCTTTTGTTATTCAGTAGTCGATTACATGAACAATCTATTTGATTTTTAACGCATAAAAACAACCTTCTTCAGCTGCATCTGATCCGGAGTACTCCAGCGGATCAGATAAATACCAGAGGCAAGGGTCGCACCATTGCCATCTTTTCCATCCCAAATCACTTTATGTTCCCCCGCATTTTGATTTCCGTCCACCAGTTTACGGATACTCCGGCCCAACACATCAAATACTTCAATAAGCACCCGCTGCTGACCGGGGAGAGAATATTCAATATTTACCGATGGATTGAATGGATTGGGGTACGGATCCCGCAAAATATATTTATCGGGAATACTGCTATTGGCAATTCCCGTGGTAGTTGTGGTATCTACCCCGGCCAGAAGCGCCAGACTACCGATGGTCACCCGGGCATTATCCAGAAAATAAGACGGCCGGAGGGTACTTAGCAGATCATTTGTAGTATGGTAATATGGAGTAAAGTCCTGAAAATCCTCAATGACCATGATCGCCGAATATCCGTATGTCCAGAAGGAACTGTGATCACTGGCAGTTGAGCTCCCGGAGGTTTTATATTCCGGGACCAGGTTCAGGCCCCAGGCACTCACATTACCTTGGACAAACGTACCGATACTTTGTGAACCAGCCAGTGTGCCGGCATGGATTTCAAATAAACCGTCATTATTACCATCATATCCGATCATATCCATATTTAATACGCCCTGGATTTGCTCACCATTCAGATAGGCCGATTGAGCATAGGCATGACTTCCTACCAGTCCCTGTTCTTCACCGGCAAACAGGACAAAACGAATAGAATAATCAAAATTGTAGTCCTTAAAAATTCTGGCTGCTTCAATCACGGTGGCCGTGCCGCTCCCGTTATCATCCGCACCCGGCGCCCGGACAAATGGATTTTGTGAAGTATCATCGTAATGAGCGCAAATGATATAGTATTGATCGGGATAAAGTGTGCCGGTTTTGGTCGCTTCCAGGTTGTTCAGAACTATCTGGATGCCTTCTATGGAATAATTCTGCCACATTCCACCCGCCTCCTGAAAACGTGATAAATTGGAGGCACTGGTTGCCCAGAAATTTCCTGCATCGACAAAATCCAACGCCCGGATATTTTCGGACGACTTTAATTTGTTCTCAGTCCAGGTTGATCCCTCATCTTCGGTGATGAAGTAAGTTCCATTGCTGCCAACGATTCCGCCATACACGCCGTCATAAAAATCAATATCATATAGATCTGCGTCCTTGTTCAGTGAATGTTTGATCCAAATGTCTCCGGCATCGGCAGTTTTCAGCAATGTTCCATTGTTTCCCACAACAAAACCGACCTTTTGATCGATGAAGAAAGCCGCCCGTAATTTATCGGTTGTGCCGGATGTTTGTGCGTACCAGGTCCTGCCCCCATTTATGGTATGCAGAATAACCCCATTCCGGCCAACTGCCCAGCCTGTATTTTCATCCAGAAAGGAGATGTCATAAAGACGTGATTGTACGGGTGTATCCTGGATGAACCAGCTTTTTCCACCGTCGATTGTTTTGAGAATAATTCCTTTATCTCCGGTAATCCATCCGGTAGATTTGTTAACAAAATAGGTTTTGAATAAAAAATTATCAGTTGGCGAGGTCTGCTGTGCCCAGGTTTGACCACCATTTACCGATTTTAAAATTGTGCCAAAATCTCCCACTGCATAAATAACCTGATCATCGACGGGGAAGATGGACTTTATTATCGTCCCCTCATCTCCCTCATACTGGAGTTGCCAGGTTTGACCGGCATCACTGGTTGAGTAGATTTTGCCAATGGTAGTAATCCAGCCGTGCTGGGGATTGACCGGGGAAAATTTCACTTCATGATTTTCGCTCAGATTAAATGGCTTCAACTCCACTGTATAACCGAGTTCTTCCAGACGATGGGCAATGTAACTCTGGGCAGTAAAAATTTCCGCACTGCGGGAATAGCGGGTCATTATTGAATCTTCCGGCTCGGAAAAAGCAAATGGTTCTTCCCCGGAAAGATGTCTTTCCGTCTGATAAATTTTATCAATATTCACTGAATCAAGAATCGTTTGAATTCCCTGAATACCTCGGACATTTTGGGGAACAAAATTCGGTTCAGGCAAAGAGATCTTCCGGACTGGCTTTTGAAAATTTATTCTCACAATTTCCAATGGCAATCCGGCTATTTTCCGGGAGAAGTCCGGTTTTGTCTGAACAAGCGCCAATCTATCTCCCGACCAGAGAATGTTGGTATTTGGCAACCTTGTCAAAGTCTGAAAATAATTTCCCCCTTGCTGACGATTTTCTACCCAGTAATAGACCCAGGTTTCCAGATCATCAGATAGAAGCTTATAGTTAATATTATTCTGCTCCAGAAATTTTAAATTTTTTACCAAAAGGAAATCCTGGTTTGGAGAATGATAATACCAGAGTACATCGGATGATTGTAGATTTGCGGTATTTACTGCACTGGATTCGACCAGGAATTGGGCAAACACCTGATTGCTGATCAGACAAAAGACCACCAGAAAAATAATAGCTGCGACTCTTTTCATGTTATAACTCCATTTCGTTTCTTTGATCAAAAGTAACAATGCTTGGTTTTATTTAAAAGTGTTAATACATTTTCAGCTAAAATTTTGGAGAACACTTATATGTCTTGGGCTTTTCGGATGCTGTTAATGCTTTTCCCCTGGGTTTTACTGGGTTACCTCTACAGCAGCTATCGCTTATATTCTTCTTTTAGGCAAATACATTCATTTTCAAAAAAACGGACACTGGTTATCATCGGAAGTGTGGTTCTCTTCCTGAATAGTTATCCGATAATTGTGCTCATTCTAAATTTAATCGGTAAATCTCCCGGAATTTTTATGTCCGCTCCCGGTTTGCAGTGGACAGACTATGTGTTCGTTTTTCCCTTTTGGTGGGGACTGGTTTTGTTGGTGGAAACCATTCCTTATTTTGTGGGAATTGACATAATCCTTTTGCTAACCCGGTTTATCAAAAAAATAAACAAACAGTATCTTAAGCAAATAATGGCTTATTCCAGAATTGCGATTCTGCTGATTATTGCAATTTATTCCGGGATTCGGATTTACCATGATACTTATTTTGTGAAACGATCCGAACACAACCTTTAC
>CAZTXJ010000018.1:0-20205 GCA_964617285.1 uncultured Calditrichaceae bacterium
TATGTTTTCTCATTGCCAATATTTTTTAATGTCTTGTCAATCAGGCGGGCAACCTGCTGCATTTCTTTTTCCTTAAAACCGCGGGTGGTAAGCGCAGGTGTTCCCAGACGTATTCCACTGGTTACAAACGGACTTCGTTCATCAAATGGCACCATGTTTTTATTTACCGTAATTCCGGCGGCATGCAGGGCATCCTCCGCATCCCGTCCGGTAATACCTGTTTTGGTCAGATCTACCAGCATCACATGATTATCCGTACCCCCGGAAACAATAAAGTAACCCAGTTCAATCAGTTCATTGGCCAACGCCTGGGCATTTTTGACAATCTGCTGAGCGTAATTTTTGAATGTTGGCTGAAGTGCTTCCTTGAATGCTACCGCTTTGGCTGCTATCACATGCATTAATGGTCCACCCTGAATTCCCGGCATTACATTACTGTCCATGATCTCGGAGATATTTTTTACCCGTCCGGATTTGGGGGCGACCAATCCCATATCATTCTCTTTATCCCTACCGATCAGTATCATCCCGCCTCTTGGTCCGCGCAAAGTTTTATGTGTGGTAGTGGTTACCACATTGCAGTAGGGAATCGGGCTGGGATGAATCCCTGCCGCCACCAGACCTGCCGGGTGAGCGATGTCAGCAAGAAGGATGGCCCCGATTTCATCGGCAATTTTCCGGAAATCCTCAAACGGGTAAAAACGGCTGTAGGCACTCGCGCCGATAATGATCATACGTGGTTTGTGCTCACGGGCTTTTTTGGCAACATCATCCAGATCGATATAGCCGGTTTCCCGTTTTACACCATAGGAGACTATATTGTACATTTTGCCGGAGAAGTTCACCGGGCTGCCGTGGGAAAGATGCCCGCCATGCGCCAGGTCCATTCCCATAACAGTGTCTCCCGGTTTACAAAAAGTAAAGTAGACTGCCATATTGGCCTGGGTTCCGGAGTGGGGCTGGACATTGGCATATTCTGCGCCGAATAATTCTTTGGCCCTATCTCGGGCCAGATTTTCTGCAACATCCACCCATTCACACCCGCCATAATATCGTTTGCCGGGATAACCTTCGGCGTATTTATTGGTCATTACGCAGCCAGCGGTTTGCAACACCGCCTTGCTGACAAAATTTTCTGAAGCGATGAGTTCAAAGGTGTTATTCTCTCGATTGATCTCACCTTTAATGGCATCGAAAACTTCCGGATCAGCTTGTTTTACGAATTCCAGCATGGGTATCTCCTTCAGGTTTGCATTTCTTATCTTGATTTTTTATCATTTTTACCGCAATAAAAATTGCCGCAGAATTGATTTCCACGGCAATTCGATTTTTTATTTAATAATAGAGAATCATCAGATCTCTTCCGGCACTATCCCTTCACAGGTTATTGGTTAATCCAGTTATAACACTTATCCGTGGTTGTCTTCCGATTCTTATGCATAAAATAGTCCTCTGTGGAAGGAATTAAATTGTCGTACTGGACCAGACGTTTCTGGGCATCAGAGCCATAAACCGGATCTTTGTTTGCCTTCCTGAGTTCGTCCTGCACATAACTGTAGACCAGTTTATCATCATAACTTAATTTTTTATCCGTCCTTTTTTCCGAACAATACTGGATGGCATTCTCATAAACCTCGGCCATGATCACGTGTGGTAAGCCACTTCCGGGATCGACCCGTTCGGCATTGTATACATATCGGCGTGCAGTCTCAAAATCGTTTAATCTGCCATACACCGATGCAGTCAGACAAAGCACGTTGACATTTTTGGGGTCAATCTGCAAAATATTTTTGTAATTGCTCAATGCCTTGGATAACTGGTTGAGACCCTCATAACACCTGCCGATATATTCCATAGCCGTGGTGTTTTTTGAATCCTGTTTCAGCACCTGTTCAAAAGGCTCAATGGCTTTTTGATAAAGTCCCCTTTCAAAAGCAGCCTTTCCATATCTCATGGCATTTTCGGCGTTTTTTGGATCTTTGTGATAAGTATCCTCAAGCGCCTTGATTGGGTCTTCACCACAGTGGACCATAATTTCTGCCAGCAATCGGGAAGCTTCGACATCATTCGGATCCAGATCCACAACTTTTTGCTGAGCCTGCACAGCTTTGCAATCGTCTTCTTTGTAGTAAAGGTAAGCTAACTTGGCCCAGTAGGATTTCTCCTCCGGATTTTCTTTTACCAAGGCTTCATATTGGGGAATGGCACATTTGGTCTGATTCAATAAATCGTGCAGGTAACCAGCCCAATAATGGAGACGGGTTTGATCCGGGTATTTTTCCAAACCCCGGTAACAGACGATAAAAACACTATCCGGTTGGTTGAGGTTGTAGTAACAGTCCGCCAGTTTCGAATATGTCACCTTAAATTTTCCGGTGGTGTCATTTACCAGTACTTTCCAGTAATAGGGGATGGCTCGTTTGTAATTCTTATACTTAAATTCCTCTCTGGCAAGACTGTACCAGATGTTGATTTGTTGCTCGGATATCGAATCCGATTTAAATCTGTCGTAGTACGTGGTTAAACTGTCCGGGATGCATTTAACCTCAGCTTGTTCGCCAAGCGGTTCCAGTTCTTCCAGTTGGGCAAAAACAATTTGAAAAGCTGAAAGACTCATCAACACTGCTAAAACAATAACTACACCGGGAGATAGCCACTTTTTCGTTTTCATCTTCATCCTCCTCTCTTTTCCTACATGAGGAATGAGTTATACAGCTCTAGATTTAACGTAATTTCTGAAACCAAAGTTCACCCGCTGATAAAGATATGAATATTTGAAAGAACTTTTCTTCTGCAAGATTTTTTTGTTTATCTCCCCGGACGCCTCCGATAAATGCAAAATCTAATCTGGCTCTATTCTGATAAAATGGAAAACCGAATCCCAAATGTCCGGTATACTCATGAACCGGTTCATTATTAAATAAATATCCGATTTGTCCGAGAGAAAATCCAGCTCTAAGATCAATTTTATTAATAAATACTTTTGGTCTGTTATTGTCGTGGGAGCGTTCTATGCCTAATCCCCATTTGTACCAGTCGGTTAGGTTTTGTGTGTTCAGACCTGATATATCTAGTCCTTCAGACCACTTTTGATTCGCATAATCTGAGGTTACGATAATCCTGGGACTCAACTGATAACTGGTACCGATGCCCCAGAAAATTGGTAATTTGCCATTTTCGGTAGTCTTTTGCTGGGTGAAAGTTAGCGGTGAATTAATGACCCGGTCGAAATTTAGTTTCGGCTTGAAATCTATAAAACCACCCAAGTTGATTTTATTGATGATGTTCCAGTCGAAACTGGTGCTAAAACCCGGACCCTTAAACCGGTATTCCACCACATAATTTGTGTTATAATTTTCCGAACTGGTAAAAGTTAATTTATACCTGTCCCGGATTCTGCCAAAATAATAATTAAAACTAAACCCAAAACCATAATTGGGATGTGGTGACCAGCTTAAATTCACCTGGGCCCGGGAAATGGAACCTTCGTAGAACACATTTTCCTGATATGAACCTAGCTCATTAGTCAAATTTTGGGTAAAACTGTAATCGACGTCGGTGTAAGGCGTAATTGAGAGACCAAATCCAACCACATTTTTTTTAATGGGAATACCAAATTGTACTCCGCTGAATTTTCCGGTACTGGTGTTAAAGGATTGTCCCGGGAAATCAGTCTGAACGTAATTGATCCGCATCAGCATATTCACCCGGGTAATGTTCATATAGCGCCAGCTTGCAATATTATAGGCGTTCAACGATACCGAGTCCGGTAATGCCAGTCCGGTAGAACCCATTCCCAAACCCCGTACGCTTGGGATATATTGATGGTATCCGATTCCATCATTCGCACTGGAAAAAAATGAAAGAGATTTACCTGAAACAGATAAACTGAAAATTAATAAAATGGATAATAAGAATTTTTTCATGGTAAATCTTCCCTCACAGTCGAGGTGGGGGTGGAACCCAGTATTTAATGGTTAATCTCGGTCGTAATGCCGGATTGGGATCTTTAGCGGTATAGAAGGCCAAATACGAGTAGTAATTCCTTTCATTTGTAATAACATCTGGTGGTGGATTCAAAACATCAATTATACTTATAACAAAACCCGAGGTAGAGTCAATATTGATCAATTGTGACTGGAGATATATTGTAGCCAGTCTCCTCCGGCTATCACCCGATTTAATTTCTATATATGTACTATCCGGACCCCAAGCACTGGTCTCAAGAAACCGGCCTTTGGCTGAATCTACTTCTACAGTAGTTGCTGTTATTTTGTCAAGCTCTAAGGTCACCGTGTGACTGATACCCAGATTTTTATCAATCAGGCTGTTTTGTTTATCAATAAATAATTGCAGGTTTGCCGAATTGAGTGAAACATCCTGTGGCAGCCTGTCCAAAAATGCCTTGAGATCAAACTGCAACAGGGTGCTGTGAGGAAACAGAGTGGCAATGTAATCACGATCAGCAATTTTGGGAATTTCACCGATATATATTGTCGCATCGAAATTAAATTCTAAGGTGTCCGTAATAATCGTTGTGTCATTTGGGAGAGAGAAACTGATAATTAAACCCGGGTTTAATAATTTTGCCGAAGTAGTATCTAGTGTCGTATTGATGGCATAAAAATATTGCAGAAAATTAGAGTTCTGAAAATCCAGAAGAATGCCGGTGTTATTTGGTGAAATGGAATCCGGGTCTGCCCAATATAGATTATACCAGTTTATCACTTTGTCCAAACCTTCGGGATTGAGTTCAACCAGGATATCACTGGTATCTTCCGGATTGATCTCAAAAGTGGCGTAAGAGGCTGATGGGTCGATATTTTGCTGATAAATATCCCAAACTTCATCGATGTTGGTGGTCCAGGCGTTAAGTACCGGGCGAATAGCTACCATCATCGGACTGGCCATGCCTTTGGATGAAACGCCACCACGTACCAGATGAAACTGTGCATTGAGGATTGTTGCAGAATCGGGAACCCGAAAAAAGTTTGAGATCCTTAATGCAGGCCTGGCCTCAAAACCTGTAACGCTCCCTAAAATTAACCGGGATGAAAACTGGGTACTTATTATGGATTCGGTCTGATAGGAGGAATCGTTGATAGCATATAAAACGGTATCTTTTAAGGTGCCAAGCACATTTGAACCAACCAGATCCGGATTAAGATCAATAGGATTTTCGCTGCATTGATAAAAAATGAATCCAGTGAGGAGAAGGAGAACCAAAAATATTTTCAGTTTAACCATTTAAAACCTTAACTATATTAAAAACAGAACCAAAATATAAAGCACCGGATATTCTAATTCAACAGCTTATTAAATTGTAAAACCAGATAATTCTCATTAGATCAATACTAACTAAAGGCTTATAAAGTACCGATATTCGGGGAGTTAAGTTCCACCGTTTTAATTTTAGTTCTAAAATGAATCTTCGCAAGAAAGGGAAGTTAATGCCGGTGGATGGCTTTATGCATAATTTTCCTGGTCTCATGCAGCCGGTCATCTGCCGGAAGATCGATCAGCGTCGCATTCATCTCCAGATCGTTCTCTTTAAGTAACAATTGTGCGATATAATCGATGATGCTCGGGGGAAAGATATCTTCTCTTTCGTACAGATCTCTTTTTTTCAACAACCTCCGGGCGGACTCTACACAGCTGCCGGGAAGCGCTGGTAATTTTTTCATTAACTTTTTATCTTGGAATATATTTCCGGTGATGTATAGATTTTCCGCGATTTGCTGAGATTCCTTATGGGTTAAGCCCCATTCTGCGGCCATGGTCATTCCGGCCAGGAGCAAGTCTACCGCAGCGCTGCCATCCGGACTTCGTAATTCCACTGTCTGGCGTCCCTCCGGATCTTTATATCCTGGTGATTGCTGCGGATTTAATTTTTTTGCCAGGTTGGATTTTCCGGACCAGCCCAGCGGTACTCTGATCATGGCGCTCCGGTTCAAATCACTCCAGCAAATGCGGGTTGGTGCTTCCTGATTGGGCACCAATCGCAGGTAAGCAGAAGAGACCGTATTACCAAAGGCGGTTAAAGTATCAGCATAATGGCACAAACCGCCGATCAGTTTTTTTGCCTCGCCGGAAAGTTTACCATTTTCACCGGTCATCATATTTTTGCCATTTTTCATCAGCTCCACATGAATATGCAAACCATTGCCGGCGATACCTTCTTCCAGTTTTGGGGTAAAGGTGGCCACACAGCCGTGCTGATAAGCCACATTGCGGATAATCCATCTGCCCAAAATCAGATTATCACCGGTATCTTCAATCGGGGTAGGCAGGTATTCGATCTCCATTTGCTCAGCCCGCTTGCCTTTTAGTTCATCCATATCACTGCGCACGCTATTGACAAATCCTACCTCGCTGTGTGCGTATTTGACCGAACCGGTAATCTGGGTGATATAGCGTACCATTTCATTCAGAATCTCGCCACTTTTTATAAATGGCGCTGAATTTTGGTATCCCCGCTGCTTCTCGGCCGGGAAAATCTCTTCCGTTGGAGAAGACAACAAAAAAAATTCCAGCTCACCTAAGGCATAGAGTTCCAGGCCAGTGCTTTTCTTAAAAAGTTGGTGAGATTTATGCAGAATGTTGTCCGGGGCAAACGGGGCTAATTCTCCGTCTTTGGTCAGGTAACGGCAGACGAAATCCAGGCTGCCTTCATCAAACGGATTTAAAAAAGCAGATTTGTACACCGGAACGACATAAAGGTCCGATAGCGTGGTATCGACCAATCCTTTGAACAAGGACGACCCATCTACCCGTTCGCCATCTGCCAGAATCCGTTCTGCCTGTTTGCGGGTACCCATGGGAAGTTTTAATTCTTTTAACTTTCCGTCGATGCCGAGATAATGAAATGTGATCCGCTCTATTTTTTTCTCTTCGATGATTTTCAGAAAATCACTTCTGTCAAAATCCTTTTTATCTTTTCCCAGTATATTACAAAGTGGGTTGGTAAGTGCTAAAGTTTCCATCAAAGTGTACTCCTATTTTGGCTCGTCACTCACTAAATTTTGTGAAAAGGTTTATTTGTTGCAAGAATTTTCGAAAATTTATCTGCTCTGGTTCAGATAAATTTGTATTTAATCTAAGCTGAGGTAGCTGCATTTAAACCAATTAAAATCTTAAAAACTCTATTTTAAGAAAATCGGAAATTTGCTGGTTTGTTTATTGATTTTTAAGCTTTCTTGTACTAAATTTTTTATTGTGAAGGTAGATCGAAAATTATTTTACCCTTTCAATGAAACACTCCCCATCCCGAAAGGGGGTGACAGGGATTGATAGAACCAGAAAAACTTAAATCTTCGGAATTCCAGGAAACATTTCAGGAACTTGAAGAACATTATATCGATGAACTTGAGAATAAGCTTTTAAACCTTCTAATTGAGAAACGCTGTCTGAAGGTTCAGGGAGATCATGAAGAAACCATTGAATTTGCCGGAAAAACGAATTATAAGATTAGGGTTCGCCGGCCGCATAAAAATGTCTGGTCTATTTCTTTGAAAGATTTTCGGGAGTCGATCCGTAAAGTTCTTCGACAGGGAATGTTGGATCCGATTAATCCCAAAAAACTTGAATCAACCAAGTTTGAAAGGCCGGGAGAACTGCCTACCAATATGGTTCTCCATATATTATCCGATGAAGAATACGCCAGCAGAAGCTTTGTTGGAAATGCCGTGGAACATCCCACACTTGGTTTGGGAAAAGTTATGGCGATTTCGGATTCAGGCAATGTCGAGGTGAAATTCCGGGACCGGGTTGCTACTTTAAAACCTGGATATGTACGGCTAAAGAAAAATTGAGCAGCTAAGTAGGCTTAATTTTTTCTGACTATTGCTTTAACAGAACTGCCCTGACCGGTGCACCATCACCCGATTTAATATTTAATGGCAGGCAGATCAGATGATAATTTCCGGGTGATACCTGCCGCAGGTCAAGTCCCTCCACCCCAACCACATTTTGCTGATATAACAAATGATGAACCGGCAGATCGATTGCTGAATATAAATCCAGCGATAGGTAATCAATTCCAATCAATTTTATTCCGCAATCCAGTAAATACTCTGCCGCATCCTTGCTGAACGCAGTAAAATCCTGATGAAATTTGAGCGGCGATTCATTCCAGAAAGCTGAATTTTGGGTTTTGACGAGCAGCCGCTTGCACCCCTGGATTTTGAAATTTTTTAAATGGTCTGCTTTTATTTCTCTGACTTCAGGAATTTCTATTACCTGAACCGGACCAATCAGCACAGCCAGGGGAATTTGATCTATCGTCCAGCCAGTTTCCACGATGTGGTACGGCGCATCCAGATGGGTACCCCAGTGCAAAGAGGAATTGATCCGGCTGCTGTTATGTCCGTCACCCTGGCCGATGCTGCTGACTCGTTCAATTATAGCATTCGGATCGCCCGGCCACACTGGAAGTTCCGAATCTAAAGGGAGGCTGATGTCGATGTATTGATTCTTCATTTTCTTAATCATCCTTATTGATTTCTTATCTCATCTTCCCGGAACACTATTTTTTTCAAAAGCTGGTATTCCTTCTCAAAGTTAGGGGTGAACAAGTCCTTGCTTAAACTCAGGTCGATTTCTTCCCTGGACCAGAATCTTGCTTCATCCATTTCCGCTGAGTTGGGATAGAACGGACCATCATCCTGTAACAGAAACCCGTGAACCAGTTCACTCTCGATCTCATTTTTCATTACATAACGGAATAAGGGATGGAAATTCCCCATGGATACACCCAGTTCTTCCTCGGCTTCCCGTTTCAATGCCTGTTCCACGGATTCGCCGCTCTTAATATGCCCGCCAATGGCAGTATCCCATTTACCCGGTTGAATATCCTTGTTGCCGGCTCTTTTTTGCAGATAAATCTGACCCTGTGAATTTATAATATGCATATGGACAACCGGATGAAGTAATTCCGGATTCCCGTGGACCGCACTGCGCGGCGCCCGCCCGGTGATTTGCCCATCCGGTTTTACAATATCGAACCATTCTTCATCTTTATATTTCTTTTGAATTTTCACCCTCATCCAGCGGGATTTTATATATTCCGCAGCAAAGATCAATCCCATCAGGATGTAAAATAATCCACCGCTGATAAATGCCCAACTCTCTTTACTCAGATAGAATGCGGCATAGAAAATGAGCGCGGTGTGGGCAGAAAAAAGATAGAACATTCGTCGCATCATCTTTTGCATTACCGACATTTGATCGGGGGAAAATTCAATCCCTTTCATGTATCTGCCGGTCATCCGGATCAGTATCGGGTTACTGGAAAAGGCGGTAATTCCCAGCAGAATGACCAGAATTAATTCAATGAGACCTGGTTTTATTTTGAAGAATACATCGTTGTGAAGTACCAGGGAAACCAGGCCCAATATCAAAATCAGGGAGGTATCAAAAAGAATAAATTTATCCAGCCGCTTTTCTTTAAAGTAGGTAAAAATCGCCTGGAGAATACCAAAGGAAATCGCTACGATCAGACCGGCGGTTAAACCAAAAATCTCATCTGCAACAATAAAAATAAGCAGTGGAAGGAATCCAATGGTAAAATTTCGAATGAGTGTTTTTCGGTCTAACATGTTGAAATAAATATCACGGGTGAGTAAGAAGTACCGAAGCAGGTATACTTTGGTTTTGAAATATCCGGATTACTTTTTTCTTTATTATTGATTAAAAGTTGGATTTATGACATCCGGGCTTTGGCGCGTCCCATTATTTTTTGAATATCGATACCTTCGTCCTTGGCAATCTGGAGTGCTTCCTGGAGAAAGTAATCGTCCATGGTTCGGTAATAGTCTTCCAAATAAAAGAGAACCAATTCTTCAGATGCTTCTTTATTCCAATTTAAATAATCATATAATTCTTTATTTGAGCCGTTACGCATATTTTCCATAAAACATAGGCCTCGTTCGGTTTAATACAATTTTTTCAATGCGTTCAATAATTCTATAAAATTATTAACCACCACATCAGCTTCTTTTAAATGTTGCGAGTTCAGGGTCGTTGTGATGGCTACTACAAGCATTCCCGCCACTTTACCGCTTCGGATTCCCAGCGGAGCATTTTCGATAACAATACAGTCTTTACCCTCAATATCCAGTGCTTCGGCGGCCTTCAGGTAGGGTTGTGGACTCGGTTTGGTTTCGGTCACATCATCACTGGTAATAATGGCCTGGAAATAATCGCCCAGTCCAAAACTATCCAGTGTTTCAATGATTCGACTTCGGTTACCACCGGTAACCACCGCCATTTTTAGTTCTCTTTCCCTCGCCCAATTTAAAACATCGAGCAGGTTTGGATAAAATTTGATATCCTTCACCTGTTCATAATAGGCTTGTTTGGATTTAATGATTTCCGATGTTTCCTCCACCGGAAGATTATATTTACGGGTTAATTGATGGGCAACTGCTTTTACTCCCTGTCCTTCCAAAAAATAGAGTTCTTCCGGGCTCATATCGATCCCATATTTCAGAAGAGCACGGCGCCAGCCTTCATAGTGGTCCTCCATGCTCTGAACCAGTACCCCATCAAAGTCAAAAAGTAAAGCTCGCATACTATAAAAAATTCCTCAAAATATTATCATCCATTGTATCCAGTTAACGACCACCAGTTCCAATCTACCTTTTTATTTTGTAGGTTCTGTGATTTAAAATGCATTTTAATATTTTTCTTCAAAAATCTTTTTTAATTTTATTCTTACAACTTAATATTAACATAACTGAGAATTAGAATGCAAGAGAGTAATTAATGAGTAGTGAAGATAAATCAAATGCCGGGGTAACATCCTCCCGCATAAAATTTTGTGATATGAATTGTGAACACGCCAGATTTCCCAAAGTCGAGGATATTGATGGATCGCGCTCCTGTCAGACTTATCTGGCTGTCTGGTGTCAGGAGCTACAGCAATATGTCACGAAAAATTCTCCCTGTGCAGTTTTGTATGGGAAGCGAAGGCCCAAAAGCTCCTGGTAGGTCATTCTTCCGGTTTAACATATTTTTCGTATAGGTCTTCTAAAATACTGCGGGAACGGAACCGATAAATTTTTATTTTCTTCTTTTTACATCTATCTAATAAATCTTGAAAGCTTGGCAGTGAGCTTGAAAATTCCAGGTGCAATCTGCCATCCCGTAGATTTATCTGCCTCATCTTCAGTTTTGGTATAGATGATAATACTTCTTCAATGGCCGGATCCGCTTCAACGCTGTATATCTCCTCTTCGACTTCAGATAGTTTCAAATCCTGCAGGAGACGGCCCTGCTGTAAAAAAATAACCCGATCGCAAAGCAGATCAATGTCCGATAAATTATGAGAGGCATATAAAAGGGTGTAATCTTTCAGTTCCTTAAGCAGCGAGCGTAAGTCCTCCTGGCCCGATGGATCCAAGCCGGACATCGGTTCGTCCAGCAATAATAATTTGGGCTCATTCATAAGTGCGATAGCCAGTTGCAAGCGTTGAACCATTCCTTTGCTGAAACTTCCCAACAATTCACTTTGGTTATTCTCAAGTTTTGTCCAACTTAACAGTTCTGAACTTCTCTGTCGTATCCTCTCTTTGGTCATACCGGACATTCTCCCGGCATAATAAAGAAGTTCATTCGGCGTAAAGTTTTCCAGACCCTGTTGATGTTCGGGGACGTAACCTACTGAATATTTTCGATGGTCATTTTGGTTCTCATCAGGAAATTTAATTATACCGCTATCTGGAATGAGCAGATTGAGGACTAATTTAAACAAGGTGGTTTTTCCGGAACCGTTTGCCCCGACAATACCCACTTTTTCATTTTTGCTGAGCTCAAATGAAATATCATCCAGTGATGGGTGATTTTGATGTTGGTAGGTTTTCTGAAGGTGTTGAATTTTTAAAATCGTTTTTGTCATCTATACCCAGAAATAGTGATTCTGATTTTCGAGTATGAATAACTTAAGTTTTTGTCAATTTCTTTTCCACTTGTTTTAATTATTATAATTAATAAATTCCTCTTAATTGAACTTAATAAAATTGGAGGCCCAAATGAGTCTTGATATTAAAATACCGGAAACTACGGGAGAGGTTTTGGAAATGGCCCTTGAAATGGAAGACGAGGGATACCGGACCTATATCGATGGCGCAAAGACCATCAAGAATTCCCTTGGCAAGCGGATGCTGGAAAGGCTGGCGAATGATGAGCTGGATCATATGAAAAGGATTAAGGAAGTCTATGAGGCGATTGAGGGAAAACGAGATTGGGACAAGGTGAAAGTAAAAGCAGATCAGGAGTCGGTGACCTTCCAGAATATATTTGACCGGATCAAAAATGAAATTCGACAATCCACTGAAGAGCTGGGTAGCCATGGTGTGGATGATGAAGAAATAATCGAAACCGCCATTAATCTGGAAAATCACGCCAAATTCTTCTATGCAGAATCGGCTAAAAAAGCTACAGATAAAAAAGTGAGGGAATTTTTGGAAACTCTGGCACAGGAGGAAGAAGGGCATTATAAAGCACTGCGAAACATCAACAGTTTTATGGCCGACCCGGCCAATTGGTTTGCTACACAGGGTAAATTCTGATAAGTGTGTTATTTCAAAAATAAAAAAGACTCTGTCAGGATTTCCGATAGAGTCTTTTTTTATATTAGCATTTGAAAATGCTTTATGGTGTTAACATGGTCCATAATATTCCCGCCGCAATAGCAGATCCAATAACTCCGGCAACATTTGGCGCCATGGCATGCATCAGCAGAAAATTTGTCGGGTCTTCCTTCTGACCGACAATCTGAACGACCCGGGCAGAATCCGGTACCGCCGAAACACCGGCGGCCCCTACCAAAGGATTAATTTTTTCTTTCAGAAAAACGTTCATCAATTTGGCAAACAACAGACCACTGGCCGTCGCAATAGCAAAGCTGAAGGCACCGAGAATAAAAATTCCGACAGATTTTGCTGTCAAAAATGTCTGTGCCTGGGTGCTGGCGCCAACGCATATTCCCAACAGGATAGTCACAATATCGATCAGAGCATTGCGGGCGCTATTAGCCAGTCTTTCGGTGACGCCACTTTCCTTTAGTAAATTCCCAAAAAATAACATTCCCAGCAATACAATGGCTCCCGGGGCAATAAAAGCGGTAATCACAAAACTGACGATCGGGAATAGTATTTTTTCCAGCTTACCTACCTGCCGGGATGGCTTCATGCGTATTTTTCTTTCGGAAGGTGTGGTAAGCAGTTTCATAATTGGCGGTTGAATGACCGGTACCAGGGCCATGTATGAATAAGCGGCAATCGCTATTGCGCCCAGCAGGTGTGGAGCTAACTGGGAGGACAGGAAAATAGCCGTAGGTCCATCCGCTCCGCCGATTATCCCAATTGAACCGGACTCAGCCGGACTGAAGCCAAGAATAAGAGCGCCAATAAAAGTAAGAAAAATTCCCATCTGAGCAGCTGCACCCAATAACATCAATTTTGGATTGGAGAGCAGGGCGGAGAAATCGGTCATGGCACCGATACCCAGAAAAATAAGCGGCGGATATATTCCCTTCATCACTCCAAAATAAAGATAATAAAGAACGCTGCCATCATCGTAGACGCCAAGTGGCATGCCGGCACCATAGGGGATATTACCAATAATAATACCGAATCCGATTGGAACTAGAAGCAGCGGCTCGTAATGCTTCCTGATGCCCAGATAGAGAAGAATGGCACCGGCAATAAGCATTAACGCATTGCCCCAGGTGATATTATAAAAGCCGGTGCTCTGGATGAAAGCAACAATCCGATCCATGCTAGTCTCCAATCACAATCAGAGGAGCATTTTCCAGAACCGCATCACCCACCTTTACCAGAACCTCTTTTACCACACCATCCCGATCTGCTTTGATTTCATTCTCCATTTTCATTGCTTCCATTTTAATAAGGGTTTGGTTAGCTTTGATTCTATCACCTGCTTTGACCTGAACGGCGATGATTAAACCCGGTAATGGAGCAATGATTTCGTTTCCTTTCAAGGATTGCATAGCTGCAGGACGATCCGGTTTTGCCTGATCCATCGGCGTACTTTTACGGACGGGTTTGATATTCAGTGGTTCAATAGGGTTTTTAATTTTGCGTTCGACACCTACTTCCATTTCTTTGCCATTCACTTCAACAATAGCTGTATCTGTCTGGATTTTTTTAATAATAATTCTATGTTCATGATCGTTTATGGTGATGATATACTCTTTCATATTTTCCTCAATACAATTTACAATCACAGGCGCCGCATAGAAACAGGCCGGGAAGCCACCACCCAGGGTGACATTTCCTGTTCAATGTGTCTTAAGGTGATAACTGAAACTTCATCCTCTTCCAATTCATAAGAGATGGCTACCCCAATGGCCAGAGCGATTTCAACAGAATTATCCATTTCAGATTCCTGTTCCCTAATTTCAATATTATCATTAGCGGTCCCTTTTGACTGAGTTTTTCTTTCAATTTTTCGCACTATCTTTTGAAAATTTGAGGTAACCCCCCAGAGGATAATCAAACCAATAAATACGGCGATTACACCAATAAGTGTTACCAGTATTCCATGCCCACTATTGATCCGATCTGCTATGGTATTAGCAGAATTCAAAAAATTAATGTGTAGAATTGATTTTAAAATAGACACTTACAAATCCCTCAAATTTACAAAGGAATATTTCCATGCTTTTTCATAGGTAAACTATCCCTTTTGTTTTTTAACATTTCCAGTGCTTTGATAATTCGAAAACGGGTTCTCTTCGGTTCAATTACATCATCCACATAACCTCTTTTTGCGGCAACATAAGGATTAGCAAATTTTTCTTTGTAATCCTCTTCCAATTCTTTTGCCTTCAGATCGGGATCTTTGGCTCCCGAGATCTCTTTGCTAAAAATGATCTCAACTGCACCGCTTGGTCCCATCACAGCAATTTCTGCGGTTGGCCAGGCATAATTGATATCGCCCCTGATGTGTTTTGAGCTCATGACGCAATAAGCACCTCCATAGGCTTTGCGAGTGATGATGGTTATTTTGGGAACGGTTGCTTCTGCGTAGGCATAAAGTAATTTTGCCCCATGCCGAATGATGCCGGAATGCTCCTGCGCTGTTCCTGGCCAAAATCCGGGAACATCCTCAAATGTTATCAGCGGGATATTGAAGGCATCACAAAAACGGACAAATCTCGCTCCTTTAACCGAAGCATTGATATCCAGTCCACCTGCCAGATAATTGGGCTGATTTGCCACGATGCCCACCGTTCGGCCATTCATCCGGGCGAACCCGACCACAATATTCTGTGCCCAATGTTGATGAACCTCAAGGAATTCCTCGTTATCAACGACCCGGAGGATCACTTCCTTCATCTCATAGGGCCGGTTTGGATCATCGGGAACAATAAAATTTAGTGCATCATCCATTCGATTAACCGGGTCATCGGAAGGCACAACTGGCGGGGATTCAATATTGTTTTGTGGTAAATAACTTAAAAGCTTGCGCAAGAGGAGCAGCGCTTCCTCATCATTTTCAGCCATAAAATGAGCCACCCCACTCTTTTTATTATGAACAGCTGCACCGCCAAGCTCCTCCACAGACACATTTTCTTTGGTTACTGCCTTTACGACCTTAGGTCCGGTTAAAAACATATAGCTGGTATTTTTTACCATAACAGTAAAGTCGGTTAAGGCTGGTGAATAAACGGCCCCACCGGCACACGGACCGAAAATGCCAGAGAGTTGCGGGACGACACCGGAATAAATTGTATTCAAAAGAAATATGTCAGCATACCCGGCTAAACTTTCAATGCCTTCCTGAATTCGTGCGCCACCGGAATCATTCAACCCAATAACTGGCGCTCCATTTTTGAAGGCCATTTCCATAATTTTACAAATTTTTTCGGCAAATGTCTCAGACAAGGATCCGCCGAAAACGGTAAAATCCTGAGCGAAAATATAGACCAGGCGACCTTCTATTGTTCCGTATCCGGTTATGACACCATCCCCTGGGATCTTTTTTTTCTCCATGCCAAAATCGACGCACCGGTGTTCTTTGAACATGTCGAATTCTTCAAAGCTGTCTTTGTCCAGCAGAATTTCAACTCGCTCTCTGGCAGTAAGCTTACCCTTTTTGTGCATTTTCTCAATTTTATCCTCACCACCACCCAATTTCGCTTCATGGCGCATCTTAAATAAATTTTCTAATCTGCGCTCATTATCCATTGTTACCTCCTGAAAAAATGAAAGTTAATTTGTTCATTAAGCAAAATTAGTGCCCATAAAGTCTAAAGTTTTTTTCAATATTTCAAGATAAATATTTAAAATTATGAATCACTTAGGCAGACAAATATTACTTTATATGGTAACTATTACAAAAAAATTTTGGTTTAATTTCACCAATAAATTTCATTACTCTGAAGAGTTGATTGTTCCTGTTTTTAATAATCAATATTTCCTTATTCAAGAGGATTTCGCAATAATAGGAATTTGGTTCTTTTCTTGGAATTAAACCGGACCGAGATGCATTATTGTATGGTTAACATCAAATTTTGAATTTTATTATTCCATTGACTAAATTTGTGAAAAAAATTATATTTTTCTCGTGATGAATTTGAATAGTTATCCGGAGGATTAGATGAACTGGTTTAACAAATTGATAGCCTTGTGTTTGCCATTTGTACCTAAACCAATCGTTGGTTTTTTTTCCCGACATTATATTGCCGGAGAGAAACTGGAAGATGCTGTTAACCTGGTTAAAGAGTTAAATTCACAAGGGATGGTCGCTACCATTGATGTGCTGGGTGAGGAAGTAAAAAAGAAGGAAGATTCACTCCACGCAGTTGAATTATATAAACAGGTCCTCGAGGCGATTGAAAAAGAAAAAATTGATGCCAACATTTCGGTAAAACCGACTCATATGGGCTTAAAGATGGATAAGGAATTTTGTTATAATAATCTGAAAACACTGATTGAGGAAGCTAAGAAAAGGAAGAATTTTGTTCGTATTGATATGGAGGATGCGACCACAACGGATGATACTATCGAAATGTATCTGAAGTTAAAAGAAAAATATGATAATGTGGGTACGGTCTTTCAATCTTATCTTCGCCGATTCATTGATGATATTAATTATGTTTTGCCTCATAATCCAAATCTGAGAATTTGTAAAGGTATTTATAATGAAAAAAGGGAAATTGCCTATAAGGAAAAAGCGATTATAAATGATAATTTCAGTTATGGTATAGAAAAGCTGCTCAGTAATGGCGCATATATCGGGATTGCTACCCATGATGAGAAACTAGTCTGGCATGGGTTGAAATTGATCGATCAATTGAAATTGAAACGCAATCAATATGAGTTTCAGATGTTGTTGGGCGTGGATCATGAATTGCGGCGGATAATTGTGAATAGTGGGCATAAGTTAAGAGTTTACGTGCCCTTTGGAACCGATTGGTTCGGCTATTCCACCAGGCGGCTCAAAGAGAATCCTGCCATGGCCGGGCATATTATTAAGAATATTTTCCAGCGAATATTTGGAATAAAGCAGTAAAAAGGGGTATTGAAAGAAATTAGATACAAACTGAAATTTAGAAGATAGTACTACGGTTCTTTCTAAATAAAAAAAGCGCCACAGAGGGCGCTTTTTTATTATTCACCATGTATTCTTTTCTTCTTTTCCATTAGTTGATCATGGGTTTCCTGGTGATCAGGATCGGGTAAACAGGCATCGGTTGGACATACAGCAGCGCACTGCGGATCATCGTAGAAACCGACACATTCGGTACAAAGATCGGGATTAATTAAGTATAATGGATCACCCTCTGCAATCGCATCGTTCGGACACTCCGGACGGCAAGCATCGCAAGCAATACATTCATCATTGATCAATAAAGCCATTTTTTCCTCCATAGGTTAATTGCACAGGAAAGCTAAGGAAAATTAAAAATAATACAAGAGGAAATTTATTTTATTAAAGGTAATTTTTCTTCTTAAAACAGTTTTTTAAAATTAAGGAAGCAATAGAATTTGGGAATTTCTGAACAGCTATATTAGCTGAACTATTAAATTCATTTCAGAATATTTCACGCTCAGGGATTCTGAGATCTTTTTTATACTATCAATGATGCAATGCCCCATCATATTTCGATCGCTGGTATATAAGGATTTGGAGAATTTTATTTTTTAAAATAGGAAACTTGCAACTGGTCGGAATTGTATCAATGAAAAATGGCTTGATTTTATTTTTGATAAAATCTAAATTTGGTGTCTGTTTGGGCCCATAGCTCAGTTGGTTAGAGCAGTCGACTCATAATCGACTGGTCCCAGGTTCAAGTCCTGGTGGGCCCACAAAAAAAGGAGAAGATTTTTTTGAGGGTATTGAGGAGACAGAGAATAGTACCCAAGTGTTTGAACACTTTCGAAATAACAAATAAAAATGCACTCGATTTAAATGTTGAGTGCATTTTTTTTTAAATCATTAGGAGGAAAAATTGAAAAAGGTCGTTAAACAGTTGGTCGATTTGCAGGAGATTGATAGCCGATTTGATGCACTGCAATTGCAAAAAGGTGATTTGCCTATGATTATCCAGGAAGCAGAGGAGGACCTGGAAACTAAGCTGACAGATAAAAAAGATAATGAAGAATCAATAAAAAAGGGTGAAGCAGATCGGCGGATGTTTCAACTTGAGATTGAAGCAAGCAAAGCTAAATTAAAACAGTATGAAGACCAGCTATATAAAGTGCAGACGAATAAGGAATACGATGCCATTTCCCTGGAAATAGATACAAAAAAGATGGAAATAAAAGAACTTGAGAATAAAATTTTGCAGTCCCTGGAGGAAGAGGAAGAGTACAAAAAAAACATAGAAGAATCGGGAGAGGAAATCAAAAAGTTGGAAGACCAGCTGTCTGAATATAAAACTGAACTTGAAGAAATTATCCAGCATACCAAAGCAGAGGAAGCTCAACTGGAAAAACAGCGCGAGAAAATTCTTGCAGATATGGATAAACGGTACCAAAGACAATACGAGAAAATTCGGAAGGCAAAGGGTGGCTTGGCTGTGGTACCTATTAAGAAAAATTCCTGCGGTGGATGTTTCTCGGCCGTACCACCTCAGAAAATTGTAGAAATAAGGGAAATGAATCGACTTTATACTTGCGAGCACTGTGGAAGAATTTTGGTCTGGACAGATAATTTGTCAGAAAATGAAGAGTAAATAATATCCGGGATCACTCGGATGATCGCCTGTATCTAAGATGCGGGAGGAAAGTCCGAACTCCTCGGGCAGAGTGCCTGAAGAAAATTCAGGAATTATCGGGTGTAAGCCCGATGATATGGAAAGTGTCACAGAAACCAAACCGCCGAGCACTCAATTTTAAATGATTCTGAGGTATTTCCGCAAATCATAGCATAATCTTAAAATTGAGTGTTCGGTAAGGGTGAAATGGCGGGGTAAGAGCCCACCGGTCAGATCCTGCGGGGGATGGTCTTTATAAAGACTGTAGAGATGCCTGAGCCGGACAAACCCCACTCGGAGCAAGGCCAAATAGGGAAGGATTCTCTTTTAGAGAGCGAAGTTGCCCGCTTCGTGATTCCCGAAAGGGAAACAGACTTCCGGGTAGGCCGCATCAGATAAATGATCGTCGACCTTTTATAAGGTTACAGAATTCGGCTTACAGAGTGATTCCGGATATTAATATTATTTAAAAAATTCAAATTCAATTCGCGAATTATTGTTTTCATTAACATCTCTCACCTTAATCATTTTATCCCCACTTAATTTTTACCATAGGAAATTTTAGCTTAAAAATGTATATTTCGTAATTATACAGGATTGATCGTTTAAACTGGAGCATGGATTATTAAATATTTTTTTGGGCAATAGTGACAATTGAACACCTTGTGATCTTTGTTGATTTATTTTATATAAATAAATTTAGTCTAAGAGCATTGGGATTCACAAAACACTTTAATGAGTATGGGCTGGAAAGATAAAATTGATCAACTAACCGCACTGCTGGAAAAGCTGCCCCACGCGCAGACTTTTGATACCGATAAGGGTGTTTACCAGCCATATTTTATACTCGAGCTGCGCCCGATGAATTGGGAGGTTCTGTCCTATGCAGAATACACCCGTTTGGATGGACTTTCCGGTAAAGAGGTTAAGTTAAGTTTGCAGATCGTTGAGTCACAAAAGGTAAATATTACCCAGGA
>CAZTXJ010000018.1:20305-24506 GCA_964617285.1 uncultured Calditrichaceae bacterium
TTAATGCTGGAAGACAAGGTTGAAGTGCTTACTTCCAATCCAGCCTATTTATATTATCACAATAAATTGTTCCGGGTTGATTCGAATATGTCTATGTTTTTCTGGATTAATTTTTTTCGAACCCAGCAGCAAATCAGAATACCACTTTCTGAACTACGGGACTTTATCAATTCTGCAGTAAGTAAAATTTTGCCAGCACTGGATTGGAAAAGTCTGGAAGAACATCTGAAATTGTACGAATTGCCGCTTACCGCTTCAAAACTTTATCTTGGAGAAAGAGCCGGACAATTTTATCTCGATCTAAAATTTCAGTATCAAAAAATAGAATTTCCGGCACAGCCCATATCCGAAAAATCTCTGGCCTCCCAGGGAAATTATCTTTTCGTGGTCAAAAGAGACTGCGAAAAAGAAACTGAGGTTCGCAAAATTTTGCAGGAGCATGGTGTTTTTTATGTGCAACATCACTGGCAGATCGATCCGCAATATTCGGTGTTGGATTGGTTAAGGATTGAGGCACCACAGTTGGAAAAAGCGGGAATTGAGGTTTTGGGTGAGTTGAACCTGAAAAAATACCGGCTTCAGAGAGGAATACCTAAATTACACCTGAAAATTCGCAGTCATGAAAATTGGTTGGATTTAAGTTTTGCTCTTTATCTTAATGGGACAAAATTAAATATACCTGACTTAAAAGCCCAGCTTCTGAATGGCAAAAAATATTTTAAGTTATCGAACGGCTCCACTGTTTTTCTGGGAGATGGGTTGCGTAATCGGTTAACACGATTTTATCAGCTCTCAGCAGATTCGCTTAAAACCGGGCACCTGAAAATTCGACCGACTGCTTATCCATTGGTTGCTGATTTAGCTGACCTTGCCGATGTGGTAAAGACCGATGAGCAATTTAAGCAGTGGGAATCTGACTATCAAAAGTTCGATGCCATTGGATCGGTAAAATTGTCCCCGGTTTTTAAAGGAAAACTCCGGGATTATCAGAAAGCCGGGCTGGATTGGCTTTATTTTCTGAACCGGTTTAACTTCGGTGGCATACTGGCAGATGATATGGGGTTAGGTAAAACCGTTCAGGTTATCGCACTTTTGCAGAATTTAAAAAGTGAATGCAAACTGGATCGGCCGGCATTGATTATCGTTCCTCTGACGGTTTTATTCAACTGGGAAAATGAAATCCGGCATTTTGCACCGGAACTAAAAATTTTGAAATACTACGGTCAGAAGTCTGATCGGGAAAAATTTGAGCAGAAAATAAAAAATTTCGATGTCGTTCTGCTGAGCTATGGCATACTTCTGCAGGATTATAAGATTTTGAAGAAACATCACTGGGAATACATTATCCTGGACGAATCTCAAAAAATCAAAAATCCCCTGACCAAGACTTACAAAGCAATACGTCAAATTGCGGGAAATAACCGACTTTGTTTGACCGGTACCCCGGTGGAAAATTCAACTGTAGATCTCTGGTCCCAACTCGATTTCTTAAATCCCGATATACTCGGTAGTCTGCACGAATTTGAAATTCGCTTTGGTAAAAATGGAAGGGCAGTGGAGGAAAACAGAAAACTTTTAAGAAAAATCATCAAACCGTTTTTACTCAGAAGGAAAAAAGAGGATGTTTTGAAGGAGTTGCCCGAGCGTACTGAGATTACCCAGTATGTAGAAATGACTGATTTACAAAAGCAAAAATACATCGAGGGTTTGAATCTTTATCGTGATCAGATCCTGGAAAAAGTTGAGGAAGGTGGTCTCGGTAAAGTCAGGATCAAGATTTTGGAGGCATTGACCTATCTTCGTCAAATTACCTGCCATCCGGCAATATTCGATGAATCTTTGGGATTGGAGGAATCCGGGAAAATTCAATTATTGCAGGATATGCTGGAGGAAATTGTTCAGGAGGGGCACAAAGTTCTGGTCTACTCCCAGTTTGTCCGGTTTCTGAATATTGTGAAACTCCTGGTGGAAAACATGGGATTACCCTATGAATATCTGGATGGCAGCACCCGAAACCGGGAGGCTGTTGTCAGGAATTTTCAGGATAATGAAAATATTAAAATATTCCTGCTGTCGCTAAAAGCGGGCGGTTTAGGCTTAAATCTAACTGCTGCGGATTATGTGATTCATCTCGATCCCTGGTGGAATCCTGCCGTAGAACAGCAGGCGGCAGATCGGGCACATCGAATCGGCCAGGAGAACCATGTGTTCATTTATAAATTTATCACCCGTAATTCGGTAGAGGAAAAAATTTTAAACCTGCAGAAAGAAAAGAAAATGCTGTTTGAAGATGTGGTAACTGCAGAAGAGAGTTTTCTGAAACAGCTCACCCGGGAAGATCTAAAATTTATATTTGATGGATATAACTCCTCACCGACCGGATAAGCAGTGTTTAATACGGTTCTGGATATTGCCCTTCAGCGATGGCCGGACGCTCATGAATAGTATTCCCTCAAAATTTTTTATCAACCAATCCAATTCTTCCTCAAATCCCAGACCCAGTTCTTCCAGAGGGCCATATTCATCGAAAATTATAATTTCTTTTTGCCGGCACGTTCGGAGGACCTGGTTACCCCAGCTTATCGTCTCGCGATTGAAGTGGTAGGCGCCGTATTCGAATGAATTATTGCTCATTTTCTTTTTAGCGGCAAAAGGTTTGAGACTTTCCGAAGAAATATCCAGTAATGAATATGCCTGTTTATTCCCATTCTGCAGGTGACCCTGACATAATAAACCACCTGTCTGATATTCTTTAAATCTGGCTCTGGACACAATATTTTTCAGGTAACTGGTCTTACCTGAATTTTTGGAGCCAACCACCAGCACAATTTTACCGGCCATTTAAAATAAATTTTATTTGTTTTAGAAGTATTTACTCCGTCCCAACTTTTTTTTCAACCGATCTACCGTGATAATCTTCGGCGAATTTCAATATTTTTATAAGTAAAAGCACCACAAAATCAAATATCTCTCTGATGAAGTTTTTGGATTTTTCTTTTTTGCGAAATTCTCCAATACTACTCCGGGTAATTATTTTGATTTCGGGCAAGGTTTCCAGAGAAATGGTAAGTGCTTCGCCAAATTTCTTTAATTTTATTTTATGAAGTGATGCGGAGAGCTGCTCCAGAGATATTTTGTTGGTGAAAATTTTTATGGCGCCCAGAATAATGATACTCCGATAGAACATGATTAAACTGATTTGAAACATTTCCCTGGAATAGGGAATTTTGAAAAAGTGGGCGTTCTTCTCCCCCAATAATAGGGGTGTCCCAAACACCAGAAATCCCAGCAGGAGAATGAATTTCCATCGCAGAATAGGCCGAAAAGCCCGACGATCTATGATCAGCATTGATAATATGGCAACCGGGACAATGTACATTTGATTCTGGTAGGTAATCAACAGTGCTGCCGCCAGATAACCTACCAGGAGAAGAAAATAATATTTGATCATAATTTCTCCGGTTGTTCGGCTAACTGGCCGTATTCATTTTCAACTCGTTTTGCAAGAGAATAAGCTATCCAACCGCTTATTCCTCCCAGCAGGGCATGCATTAATATATATAAAAGAACAATAACAGCTAAATATTGATAACTGGCATGGAATACGTCAGCGACTTTTTGAATAGTCTCCAGATAAACTTTGTAGATATTTGCTCCAAATATAATCCCCTGTGAAATGAAGGGATGAATAATGGTGTATATCACCAGAACCATGGAGGTGAGAATAAAACTCAATCGGTTTATACCGAGGAATGAGATCAGGATCTCAGCGATACATGCCTCGATCAGGATGGCCATGAACGGCCCGGCAATTACCGTCCCCACCGAAAATACTTTGATGGTTGCCGCTATACCACCCATGATCAGGATTGAGAATTTTCTGCGAATAAAATACCTGCCGGTTAAAAAGATGAGGCAAGCCACTGCAGTGAGCATAGCACCACCCATGGGAATTCTCAGTCCCTTGACCAAAGTCCCCAATGAAATTTCCATCAGACCCCACAGGGCACCAAACACTCCGATGAGTACCGTAGATTTTGATAAGTCAGGTCTTTCCGAAATCATTATCTTCCAGTTTCGTATCTGTCATTTTATGCTGCATTATAATCTGTTTTTATCCTTTTCAGGACGCTCGGTTCCAGATCCTTTTTGCTGTTAATATTTATAAACAAATCGGATCGAAAATTTTCAGAAGTGTTTT
>CAZTXJ010000018.1:24606-33696 GCA_964617285.1 uncultured Calditrichaceae bacterium
AAAAGTTGTATCCGAATGAAAAAGCGCGGTATAGATACCCCCTAAAGGGCCACAATTTTTTTTAACATCCGAGACTTTGCGGATATCCGGGCGTAGGATGGATTGATTATTTCTGTTGGTAATTACCATGATTTTATTACTGATTTTTTTTGCTAAATCCAGGGCATGCAAAAGCAGTGGTTGACCCTGATAGATGAACAGCTCCTTCGGTTCACCAAAGCGTGAGCTGGTGCCCCCGGCAAGAATAGATACGGTTAAATCATTTTTTTCAATCATAAATCACCCAAAAAAAATCCCACCGAATTGGTGGGTTACAAACAAATGGATGATAATGGCATCGCCCTTGAGTAACTCCTTGGCCAATTCAGGAAAGTATTATAAATCTTTCCATCGGGATGGGGTAAACAGTTGCCTGCCTACCCGAATGTCCGGGATCTCCCTTCGGGAAATATCCGGCTCGGAGTTCATGTAAAAGACCACTTCCGATTTAATATAACTAAACTTGCTATAAGATCAAATATTACTTTGTTTTCCATTGATCTTTTATTTGACAAATAAATAATTTGCTTGAAATTTTTTCCATTATTAGCGTATTTTTAACTGGTATTTTGCGGAAACAATTTCATTTTTCACATACATTCGAAATCAGATGAATCAATATTTTTTGGAAATAGAGTAATGAATCCTTGTATTGTTTTGGCAGTGGATGATGAAATTGAAAACCTGAATGCCATTGAACGCGTCCTCTCCCGGGATTCGGAATTTAAAATCATCAAAGCGGTTGATCCGGAAAGTGCTTTAAAAATCATCCAAAACGAATCGGTACATATGATCCTCACAGATCAACGCATGCCGGGGATGACCGGGATTGACTTGTTAAACCGTTCGATGGAATATGCGCCGGATGCCATAAGGATGATTGTTACCGCATATACCGAGACTAAGGAAATCCTGGATGCTATTAATCTGGGACATGTATATGGTTATATCACCAAACCTTGGAAACCGGAGGAATTGCGATCGACCCTTTATCAGGCTAAACGATATTGCTCTCTGGTAACTCAAAATCGAAGTCTTACCGATGAACTGACCCTGAAAAATGAAATTCTTGAACAGCAAAATGAGGAGTTAAGACAATTCAGTGATTTGAAAAACCGTTTTATGGTGGTAGCCAGTCATGAGTTAAGAACACCGGCAACCATTATCACCGGATCGTTGGAACTGCTGATGTCACAAAGCGAAAATTTAAATGTCTCCCAGAAAAAAATATTGCAGAATGCCCTGAACGGCACTTTCCGACTGAATGAAATTATCCAGACCTTTTTCGAAACAATTCGAATTAAAGCAGGAGAAACCATACTGCATCCTTCGGTGGTGGATTTAAAGCGATTGGTCGATCTGGTGGTCGACCGGTTCACACCGTACATGATGGAAAGAAAACTGAAATTTAGCAATACCATGGATAAGAAACTACGGGTGATGGCCGACCAGCGAAAACTGTATATGGTGTTTGAGAATCTGTTGAGCAATTCCATCAAATATACACCGGATGGTGGAAGTATTGAGTGCGCGGGGTATGTTGAGGATAGTCAGGTAAAGATTGAAGTAAAAGATTCCGGTATCGGGATTCCCAGAGTAGAGTTAACCAAGATCTTCGATACCTTTTATCAGTTGCAGAACATAAATTATCACCATACCAGCCGTTATGAATTTATGGGAGGAGGAACCGGTCTCGGTTTGTCTCTCTGTAAAAGTATTATTGAAGCACACCAGGGAAAGATTTGGGCAGAGAGTGAAGGTGACGGTAAAGGAAGCACATTTTTCCTGACCCTGCCGCTCTATGATAAAAGTTACGATTTAATGCCAAAGGATTAAAGTCCCAGCTCGCCCGCCACAGACTGCATCGCTTTAATAACGAAATCAATATGTTCGTCCAGAGGTATTCCCAGCTCTTCCGCCCCCTGCCGAATTTCTTCCCGGTTTACCTGGCGGGCAAATGCCTTATCCTTCATTTTCTTTTTAACCGATTTAACCTGCACTTCGGCCAGTTGACGGCTGGGCCGGACATAGGCAACGGCAGTGATAAAGCCGCAAAGTTCATCGACCGCAAAGAGTGATTTGGCCATCAAACTTTCTCTGGGAACACCGGTATGTGAGGCATGCCCCAGGATGGCGGTAATCCAGTCTTCCGGCAAACCTTTTTGACGGAGGATTTCCGCACCTTTCGTCGGGTGATCTTTAAGATCCGGATATTTTTCATAATCAAAATCGTGCAGTAACCCCACAATGCCCCAGCTCTCTTCATCCTCTCCGAATTTACGGGCATAGGCACGCATGGCAGCTTCAACAGCCAGGGCATGTTTAATGAGACCATCCTTGGTTGTGTATTCGGTAAGTAATTGATACGCCTGGTTTCGATCCATGGGTGACCCCTAATTTTGATTTGCTGTTTATAATGTAAAAGTTAATATAATAAACAGGGCATATGATAAAAGCAGGATAAAACCTTCGGTTTTACCAATACTCCAGCGATATCTCATAATTGGCCAGATCAGCACTGAAATGCCTAATAAAAAAATGAAGTCGAGATGAAACATGTCGTGAGGAACCTGAATTGGCCGGATAATTGAGACCGCACCGCCAATAAATAATAGATTAAAAATGTTACTGCCGATGACATTGCCAACCACGATATCAGTTTCCTTGTTGATAATTCCAACAATGGTGGTTGCCAGTTCCGGAAGAGAGGTACCAACTGCGATCAGAGTTAATCCGATAACCGTATCGCTCACCCCAAGATTTTCTGCGATCAGTGTTCCGGAATTCACGGTGAGCTTCGATCCGAAAATCAAAATGACAATGCCGGCCAGGGCGAACAGGATATATTCAATTTTCTGTTTGGTCTGCAGTTTCTGATAGGCATCGCTGCGGGAATGTTCCTGCATCTGGATGAGTGAGGTGTGGGAAAGGAAAGCCAGAAAGCCGATGAGGAAGATTATCAGCAGCGCTCCTTCGATCCGGTTTAAATCGTATCCGGTTCGGGCGAAAATAGTAAAAATAATGGTAAACAGCAGCATGATGGGAACTTCTTTTGATACCCATTCCTTTTTTACCGGAAGGGTAGAAATAACTGCACCAATCCCCAGGATCAATCCGATATTGGCGATGTTTGAACCGATGATGTTGCCTAAGGAAATCCCCATCGTATTCTGAATAGCCGCCATCAGGCTGACCACAAATTCGGGTAATGACGTGCCGAGAGAGACTATGGTCAGACCGATGATCATGGGACTTACCCCGAGGGAACGGGCGAGTATGGAGGAGTAGCGAATCAACAGTTCTGCGCCGCCCCATAAAAGGCTTAAACCGATAATCAGAATCAGATACTGAGTGAGCATGTGGATTAGTTAATCTATTTAATTTTTGTGCCTGATTTTAAAACGGATCCATCAGAATTCGTAAACAGGTGATACTTTTTTTTGTTCGATCACTTCCAGGATTTCTTCCAGATGACGGCCGGTGTGATTGAGTACGGTGTTTAAGGCAAGTTCGGTGGTGTTGTTTTCTTCACTGAGATGCGCAAGGAGAATTTTCTGAATTCTTCCGTTGATAATATCTTTCAGACTTTCTGCAGTATCCCGGTTGGACAGATGTCCCACCCGGCTGGCGATCCGTTCTTTCAAATCCCAGGGATAAGGGCCATTGATCAGCATGTCCGGATCGTGATTGCTCTCGATGATCAGAAATTGTGCCTGGGACAGCTGGGATACTACCTGCTCGGTCACAATACCCAAATCGGTGCAGACGGCTAATTTTTTATCTCCACCGGTGATCAGGTATCCCACGGTTGGAAAAGCATCATGTGAAAGAGGGAATGGCGTAAACCTCAGGTCACCCACCGGGAAAGGTTCCTTCCAGGGGATTATTTTTTCCCTCTGTCTCAACAAATGAGTGATGCTGTCCAGGGTATCGGGATGGGCGTAAATCGGAGTATTAAATTTCCGGGAAAATACACCGCTGCCCCGGATATGATCGTTATGGGCATGGGTTAAAACAATGGCATTTATACTTTCCGGTTCCACATTGATGGATTCAAGGCGATCTGATATCTGACGTCCGCTTAGACCGACATCGATCAGGACACGGGTGTTTTGGGATTCAATAAACAGGGAATTACCCTTGCTGCCACTGGCTAATGAACAGATTCGCATCTTCACTCAAAAAGTAAAAAATTCAGGTTGTACTCCGGCTGCCCGGTTTAATTAAAGGGATTTTCTGCATACATAAAGGGCAGCGGTTAGCTTCATAAGTTACTGCTTTCATCTGGACGGCTGAGGTGAGGGGCATGTCAAAATTTGCCGCACCGTCGCTGCGATCCACGATGGCACCCACTCCCACCGGATAGGCTTTTGCATCCTCCACGATCTGGATCACTTCTTTAACCGATCCGCCGGTGGTAATAACGTCTTCGGCGATGAGCACCTTTTCGTGTGGTTTCAGGATAAAACCTCTGCGCAGAGTCATTTTCCCGTTCTCCCGTTCGGCGAAAATGGACCGGACTTCCAGTTGCCTGGCCAGCTCCTGACCTACCACAATGCCACCGATAGCAGGGGAGATAACCACATCGATGTCTTCCTCTTCATAATAGAATTCGACGATTTCCCGGCAGAACATTTCCAGATAATTATGAAATTGCAAAACCAGCGCACACTGGAAATACTGGGGGCTATGGAGACCGGAGGAGAGTAAAAAATGTCCGCTTTGCATGGCGCCGGTATCTTCAAAAATTCGGAGTGCTTCTTTTTTGTCCATTTATATTCCTTTACAGGTTTCCGGATACTTTTAGTTGACGATAGGTATTTATTTGTTCATTCAGATTTTTTGCTGCTTCTTCTGCGGCTTCGGCAAAATCCGTTTCCTGGGAAGCATATAAAATACTTCTGCCCGCATTGATCAGGGCGCAATCGCCATCCGGATTGGTGCCAAATTGAACGGCTATTTTCAGATTACCACCCTGGGCGCCGATACCGGGAATGAGAAACGGCAAACCTGGGGCTGCATCCCGGATACTGCCCAGATCTTCCGGATGAGTCGCTCCCACCACCAGACCGCAATTGCCGGAACGCAGATTCCACTCGGTGACTCTACGGGCGATTTTGAGGTACAGCGGTTCGGCATCGATATTCAGATACTGAAAATCCAGCGATCCTTTGTTGCTGGTCAGGCAGAGAACAAATACGCCACGGTCCTCAAAATCCATGAACGGGATGATGGAATCCTGACCCAGATAAGGAGAGACGGTAACAGCATCAAATTTATAGTTATGAAAAAAGAGTTCGGCATATTTTCGGGAGGAATTTCCGATATCCGCCCGTTTGGCATCGGCAATCAGCAAGACATCGGAAGGAATAATCTCCAGGACTTTCTCCAGCAATCTCCAGCCGGAGATACCAAGCGTTTCATAAAAAGCAATATTTGGTTTATAGGCAACCGCCACATCTCTGGTAACTTCAATTATTTCTTTTAAAAAAGTAAACAGGGGATCGGAGTCCTGCAACAGAAATTTGGGGATTAACTCGATATCCGGATCCAGACCTACACAGAGCAGGGAATTTTTTTTCTCGATTATTTGATTCAGCCGGTCTTTGAACATTCCTCACCATCAGTTAGAATTCACGAAGTTAAGACAGGGATACTCATATTACAAACTGAAAATCAATCCCGGAAAGGTAAATTAGCCCCTTGTGCTATTAATATAATTAGAATTAAAAAGTACATGTCATCCCTGATGGGATTTTTATGAAACATATTATTCTCCGGCTATAAATATTCCATCACTTACGGGATTTTCTGGTCATTCAAGCCGATAAGCAAACACCGCAGGTGTTTAACATTTATAGAAAAAAGATTTACCACAGGTTTTGAGAACACCTTAGGTGGTCAACGTTTTTGTTCAACCCTAATTCGGGTTGGTGGATTTTGTGGATAGCCATGGTTTTATAAATGTTCAAAATTACGTTAAAAAAAGGTAATAAATTGAATCAGGTAAAACGTTTACTCATTTAATAAGCAAAACAGGTAAATTATTAACCTTGACGTGGTAATTCCAACCGTTGGAATCACCGTCGAAAAAAAATTGAAATTTTTCTTTGACATTCCCGTTTTATTTTTTAAATTTATTCCGACCGAACAGTCGGTCATGAATAAACAGGAAGTAAATGTATGCCAAAGATCGTTGATAAAGAAGCCAAGAAAAGAGATATTATGCACGCGGCCATGGAGGTCTTTGCCCGGAAAGGGGTCACCAAAACCAAGATGATTGATATCGCAGAAAAGGCGGGCATCGGTAAGGGGACCATCTACGAATATTATCGCAGTAAGGAAGAAATTTTTGGCGATGCATTTATGATGACCTATTCGCAAACGGAAGATTTAATCAGCGATATTAACCAGAGTTCCGATGACCCGGAAACCAAATTGCGACAGATTATGGAATCAACCGTCAATGCTTTTTTTCATGGGGGCGGAGACTTTGTCGGGATTATGATGGATTTCTGGTCGGAAGGCATCCGGAATAAAGATGAAAGGATCTTGCAGATTTTTGATCTGAATAAAATCTATCAGAATTACCGGACTGTTATATCCGATATTCTGCAGGAAGGGATAACCAGCGGTATTTTTAAGGAAATGAATACTCAGTTGACGGCCTCGGTCATCATTGCTGCACTGGATGGTTTGTTGTTACAGTGGATCCTGGATCGTAATATATTCGATCCACGGGAGGCAACTGAGGTTCTGGTAAACACCTATCTGGATGGAATAAAAAAATAGTGAGATATTATCATCAATATTTGGAGACAGAAAATGAATTACTTTTTTAAAGCCGATAGGATTATACGTGGAAAGTTACTTCGAAAAATATTACTTGGTATCTGCATTGGCGGCTGGCTCGTTCTGCCCAACCGGGGAATTTCGCAAACTGCAAAAGAAATTGTCTCCCGGGCCAACGATCTGATGCATGGAAAAAGCAGTATTTCAGAAGTATCCATGACTATTGTGAAACCGGACTGGTCACGCGAGATGACCATGAAAACCTGGACGCTGGAACCGGATTACGCCCTGATTTTGATCACCGAACCGGCCAAGGATCGCGGCACTGTGACGTTAAAACGGAAGAATGAAATCTGGAACTGGATACCCTCTATCCAGCGGGTCATAAAAATTCCACCTTCCATGATGATGCAGCCCTGGATGGGCTCGGATTTTACCAATGACGATCTGGTCCGGGAATCTTCAATTGTTGAGGATTATAATCAGGCCATACTTGGCAGTGAGGAAATAGAAGGATACGAATGCTATAAGATCCGGTTGATCCCCAAACCGGAAGCCGGGGTAGTCTGGGCAAAAGTGATCATGTGGATTTCCAAAGAAAGTTATCTGGAGTTGAAAACGGAGTATTATGATGAGGATAGTACCATGGTAAAATACATGACCGGCAGCAAGGTCAAAAAAATGGGGGGGCGGACCATACCAACTTACTGGGAGATGATTCCGGTGGATAAACCGGGAGAGAAAACGATTCTTGATTACAAATCAATTGAATTTAATGTTGAGATAAAACCGTCGTTTTTCTCGGAACAGAATATGAAAAGAGTGAGATAAGTCTATTGAAAAATTATGAGCAGGAAAATTTAGCATCATCCGGAAGGACAAAATCATGTATCTATCTTTAAGCTGGCGAAATTTATGGCGGAATAAAAAACGAACCGTTATTGCCTCGGCTTCTATCTTTTTTGCCGTGCTCTTGGCAGTGCTGATGCGATCCGCGCAACATGGTTCCTATGCCTATATGATCCATTCCTCGGCAAAACTTTTTACCGGTTACCTTCAGGTTCAGGGAAAGGGCTATTGGGAAAACCGTTCTCTGGATAAGAGTATTTCACTGCCGGCAGCTCAAATTGATTCTCTGGCTGAAATTCCACATGTCACTTCGGTGACACCACGGCTGGAAGCCTTTGCGCTCATTTCTCATAAGGTAAACACCAAAGTCGCTGAGGTTATTGGAATTGATCCTGCCGCGGAAGATTCCATGACCGGTTTACGGTCCCGGATTGCCGCGGGTGAATATTTAACCCGGGATGCCGGAGGTTTGCTGATCGGACAGGGACTGGCGGAAGTCTTGAATGCCGGGGTGGGGGACAGCCTGGTGTTGTACGGGCAGGGGTATCATGGGCAGATTGCTGCAGCACGATTGCCGGTCACCGGCATCCTGAAATTGCCCTTTCCCTCCATGAACAACAGCCTGGTCTATCTTTCCCTGCCCAATGCCCAGAATGTGTTTTCTGCCTATGGGCGGATCACTTCCCTGGCCATCATGGTGGACAATATTCGTCATCTGACCGCAGTGGAGAACAGCATTGCCGCCCGGCTTAAAAATAAATATACCATCATGACCTGGGATGAAATGATGCCGGATCTGGTCCAGAATATCGAGCTGGATAATGCCAGCGGCATCATTATGCTGATCATTCTGTACATCGTTATCGCATTTGGCGTCTTTGGCACGGTGATGATGATGACCTCCGAGCGGGTCAAGGAATTTGGGATCCTTATTTCGGTGGGAATGAAAAAATTAAAACTGATCTGGGTAACCACCATTGAGACAATTTTTATTTCCTTTCTGGGAGTAGTATTCGGTTTCCTGGGAAGTATTCCGCTGATTTATTATCTGCATTACAATCCTATTTACTTCACCGGAGAGGCTGCTAAAGCCTATGAGACCTTGGGGATTGAACCGATCATGAACTTCAGTACCGATCCCGGTATATTTTTCAGTCAGTCTCTGGTGGTACTGATAATTGCGCTGACCACTGCGCTGTATCCCCTGTTTTTTGTCAGCCGATTAAAACCGGTGAAAGCAATTCATGGTTAGCAAAAGGAGAACTATCGCATGTTAATATCTCTGGCCTGGAAAAACATCTGGCGAAATAAAAAACGCAGTCTGATCATCGTCATAGCCATTGCCTTTGGTTTATGGGGCGGACTTGTGGCAGGGGCGATTATGATGGGCTGGGGGGAATCGATGGTGGA
>CAZTXJ010000019.1:0-16385 GCA_964617285.1 uncultured Calditrichaceae bacterium
CCATCACCAATCATCATCACTTTAATCGGCATCTTCTTGAGAATTCGGTAAGCGACATCAATAATATCAACAACCCGTTTTACCGGCCGGAAGTTGGAGAGGTGGGAAATTATTTTTTCACCTTCCGGGGCAATTTTCCGGCGCAATTCATCACATTTCTGGCGCTGGGCAGGGTGTTCCTCTACAAAATTATAAATCACTTCAATTGGTTTAGTCACCTCAAATGTTTCATAGGTTTTGTCGCGAAGATAATTGGAGACAGCCGTCACATAATCACTTTTCTCGATTCCAAAACGGGTTACCTCAAGAAAGGACGGATCCCGGCCAACCAGGGTAATATCCGTTCCGTGCAACGTAGTAATAACTTTTAAATCCCGATCACCAAGCAGCATTTGTTTGGCCAAGTAGCCCGAAACAGCATGCGGTATTGCATAATGTGCATGAATGAGATCGAGTTTCTGATAGCGGGTAATTTCGGCCATTTTTGTGGCCAGAGCCAGCGAATAAGGCGGGTATTCAAATAAAGGATAATCCAGAACTTTCACTTCATGATAATACACCCGATCGAAGAAATCGTTCAATCTGTAAGGCAGCGCATAGGCAATAAAATGAACCTCGTGTCCCAATTTAGCGAGATTCTTTCCCAATTCCGTGGCAACAACACCACTACCTCCATAGGTCGGATAACAGACAATTCCAATTTTCATATCAGCTTTCGTTTTTTAAATGGCAACATCCGAAAACACAATCACTTTGTTGCGTCCACTTTCCTTGGCAAAATACAGAGCCCGGTCGGCGGCAACAATCAAATCTTCCAGAGTTAGCGAATTGTCGGGATAGATAGCAACTCCTATACTGATGGTCAATCTGCCGTTTGGCTGAATTTCTTCCTGGGAAAAATGAAATTTTTCAATTTTATCCCGCAGACGTTCGGCCAGGATAATTGCCCCTTCTCTACCAGTGCTGGGTAAAATAATAGCAAATTCCTCTCCCCCATAACGGGCCACAATATCATTATCCCGTATGGTTGATCTTAAAATACTGCTCAGCTGTCTTAAGACTTCATCACCTGCCGGATGACCCAGGGTATCGTTATAATTCTTAAAGAAATCAACATCGAGGATCAGGAGAGCCATCTGCAGTTCATTGCGTCGGCTGCGGGCAATTTCTTCTTTCAGTCGCATGGTAAAAAAACGATAATTATGCAATCCGGTCATGCCATCGGTATAAGAAAGTGCCTTGATCTGATCAAAATTCTGGGCATTATGCAGGGCCACGGAAAGCATATTTGTTACAATTCCTAAAATTTCCAGAGCATCCAGCGGAAATTCGCTTCCGGTAACACTGGGACCGAGACAGAGGATCCCCATGATTTCACCTTCCTGATAGAGCGGCGCTACTCCCTGTATGCCTAAATCCTTCAGCAGCGGAACTGAATCCTTGAACTCCTGATCGATTTCATTTATCAGAAAAGGTCTTTTAATGATATCCAGATATTCGATTAATTTATCTTCCCTTTTAATGGCAAAGCCTTTCACTCGATTGGCTACTATACCCTTGGATTGAATAACACTGAAGGAGTCTTCATCATCCGGATCGACCAGTAACAACATGGCGCTTTTTGCGGTAAAAATTCCCAGAACATTCAACAACGCCGTGCTGACCAGAGTCTCAATTTCCGTTTGTCCCATTACCTTCCAGCTGACTTCAAAAATATTGTGAAGGTCATAGACCTTCTTTTTCAGTTGTTTATTGGCATCGGACAAGCTCTGGTTAAGTTGGGTAATTTGAGAGTTGGCATTGTCTAATTCAGCTGTTTTCGATAAAAGCGAATCCTGCAACGTTTTCAACCGGGCAATATTATTGATCCGGGCTTCCAGTTCCTCAAAATCAAATGGCTTCTTTATGTAATCATCCGCACCCGCTTCAAGCGCTTCCCGGACATCCTTTGCGGATTGCTTGGCGGTTACTACAATTATGGGAAGATAAGGTTCCGGGTGAACCTGGCGTATTCGCCGGGTAAGACTTAATCCATCCTCATCCGGCATCATCAGATCCATCAAAACCAGATCCGGGCTAATCTCGCGAATTTTGGGGATGGCTTCTTTGCTTTTCAGGCAGCTGATAATTTCGAAATTATCCTTGCGAAATTTGGCGGTCAAAAGTTTATGAAAGCTCGGCTCGTCATCAACAACCAGTATCTTTAAAAATTGATCCTGCCAGGGCATTTGATCCATATCCATCTCTCAGAATGAACACTTTTAATAATGACAAACCGCTTTAAATATAAAACATATTTTACTAAATTTTATATTAATTTAATTTCGTAGAGCAAATTAGATGTTTGATAAATTCAGAGGAAAATTGTGAAAAACTCCATGCTTATAAAATCCGGCAGTTTAATTTTTTTCATATTTATTGCCATACTCCTGCTCAGCAACTGCAGTAAAAACTCCACCGAACCTAATCAGTTTAATTTTCCGGATTCAAACTTAAGTTTTAGCCGGCATATTCGCCCCATTTTCGAGGATAATTGTACGTCCAGTGGCTGTCATGCCACTGCAAATCCTGCTGCCGGACTTGATCTGGAAACGCCTGCACCTACTTTTATGAGTAATGATGGTCCGGTAGTTTTCCCGTATGACGCGGATCAAAGTATACTGTATCTTATCATTAGTACCGGATATAATGGAATTCGAATGCCTTTGAACAGAACACCACTGGCCCAGGAACAGATTCAAGCAATAAAGACCTGGATTAATGAAGGGGCTATAATAAATAATTAAATTTTTCGGAGAACGCTTTTGTCCAAGAATATAAAACCGCGTCTGTATAAGGGTACCCGCGACTTTCTCCCCGAGCAGATGATTAAACGCAATTACGTCATAGATATCATCAAAAATATTTTTGAAAAATTCGGGTTCGATCCGCTGGAAACTCCGGCCATGGAATTATGGGAGACTTTGTCCGGTAAATACGGAGAGGAAGGCGATCGTTTAACTTACCGATTTATTGATCGCGGAAAACGCGAGGTTGGTTTGCGATACGATCTTACCGTTCCCCTCTCCCGGGTGATTGCCCTGTACCCGGAAATTTCCAAGCCCTTTAAACGTTATCAGATTCAGCCGGTCTGGCGAGCGGATAAACCGCAAAAAGGACGCTTCCGGGAATTTTACCAGTGTGATATCGATATCGTCGGCAGTACTTCTATGCTGGCAGATGCTGAAATTATCTCCGCTCTTTATCACGTGCTTAGGGATTTAAAATTTAAAAAGTTTACCATCCGGATAAACAGCCGTAAGATACTTAGCGGTATTACTGAAATTTCCGGTGCCAATCTGGAGAAAGAAGCAGAAGTTGCCCGATCCATCGACAAGTTTGATAAAATCGGATTAAAGGGAGTCCGGGAAGAACTTATTACCCGGGGAATTGAATCCAGGGGCGCTGATAAAATTCTGCAGGTTTTGGATATCGAGGGATCGAACAAAGACCGCCTACGTAAATTGACAGATCTGTTGAAGACCAGCAAAACCGGATTGGCGGGAATTAAAGAAATAGAGGATTTACTTAACTATCTTAAAATGCTGGAAGTCCCGGAGCAGCAAATTTTATTCGATTTGTACCTCGCCCGGGGATTGGATTATTATACCGGTCCCATTTACGAAACGGTGGTCGATGAACCCAGGATCGGCAGCATTACCGGCGGCGGGCGCTACGATAATCTAATTGGCTTGTTCTCCGGACAGAATCAGCCCGCCACCGGCAGCAGTATCGGTTTGGAGCGAATCATCACGGTAATGGATGAACTGAAAATGTTTCCGGAAGATCTGAAGACCTCAGTTGAGGTTTTGATTACTGTTTTTGATGCATCCTGTCTGCCATATTCCATTAAAATTGCCAATCTTCTCCGGCAAGAAAATATTAACTGCGATCTCTATTCCGGTGAATCGAAACTCCGGGGACAATTTGGTCTGGCCAATGACAGGAATATCCCGATAGCAGTCGTTGCGGGACCGGACGAGATAAAAATAAACACCGTAAATATTAAAAATATGCGAACCGGAAAGCAGGTAAATGTTCCGCTTGAGAACATGGTAAATGAAATTCGTCAGCAACTCCGCATAAAATAATTTTTAAACTATAGATTTGACCTTTCCTGGATGAGAATAAAACCCAACAATGTTTACTTTATTTTAGTAGAACCCAAAACTCCCGGAAATATTGGGGCTGCGGCCCGGGCCTTGAAGACAATGGGATTCAAAAACCTGGTGCTGATAAACCCGGGAGAATTTAATACACCGGAAGCCCGATGGATGGCCCATGCCTCTGAGGATATTCTGGAATCTGCTATTGTCTACCCTACTTTAGAGGAAGCCATTTCGGAAATGAACTTTGTTGCTGCTACCACCCAGAGACCACGCAGCTCACACCTGCCCTTTTTTACTCCGCCTGAATTTTGTAAAAAAGTAATTCCCATTACGTTGGATCATAAAGTTGCCATTGTCTTTGGCAGGGAAACTTCCGGTCTCAGCAACTCAGAATTAGCCATGTGTGATGCGGTGACAACCGTACCTGCCCATACCCGGCATCCTTCTTTAAATCTCGCCCAAACGGTGATGATTTATGCTTATGAGCTGTTTCAGGCAACCTATGGCGATCTAAAAAGTTTTAACTATAAACTAGCAAAACATAAAGACCTGGAATCGCTCTACCAGCATATGCAAAAAAGTCTGAAACGAATCGGCTTTATTCCCATCGACAGCTGGGAGAATTTCACTCTCCGATTCAGCCGATTATTGGGTAGGGCAAACACCGAAGTACGGGATGTAAGGGTGTGGCATAAAATTTTTAAATCATTTGACGAATATATCGATCAACTGGAGCAGAAGGTAAACGAAGGAAAAGAAGAGAATTCTTAAAAAGCGGGCTTGAAATTTGAAATACTATTTTCTGGGAATAGGCGGTACGGCCATGGCTTCACTGGCAGTACTGTTGAAGCAAAAAGGCCATGATGTTTGGGGAGCCGATCAGAATCTTTATCCTCCCATGAGTGATCTGCTTTCTGAAAATCAAATAAAGGTTTACGAGGGGTACACACCTGAACATCTGAACGAATATTTTGACCAGGTAATCATCGGAAATGCCCTTTCCCGGGGAAATAAAGAAGTAGAAGAAATTCTCAATCGCAGATTACCATTTACCTCGATGCCTGAGCTCATTTATCGGGAATTTTTAAAGCAGCAAAAGAGTATTGTCATTACCGGCACACACGGAAAAACCACCACCACCGGATTAATGAGCTGGATCCTGGAAGCTGCAGCTATAGCTCCTTCCTTCCTGGTTGGTGGGATTCTAAAAAATTTCGGATATTCATCCCGCTTTGGAAAAGGCGACTATTTTGTCATTGAAGGTGACGAATACGATACGGCTTTTTTCGATAAACGGCCAAAATTTCTCCACTATTTTCCACACATATTGATTATCAATAATATTGAATTCGATCATTCAGATATTTATGACAATATCGATCAGATAAAAAATGAGTTTAAAAAACTGGTACGAATCGTTCCGGAAAACGGTTTGATAATTGCCAATGGGGATGATAAGAATGTAAGAGAGGTTTTGCAGAAATCTTTTACCCGCGTATGGTATTTTGGCAAGGCAAGGGAGAATAATTGGTCTTTTGAATTATTAAATACTGGAGACGATAAAACACATTTTAAAGTCCTCAACGATTCAAAAATATTTTATGAATTCAATATTCCTATGATGGGAGAATACCAGGTTTATAATTCCCTGGCCGTGATTGCCGCAGCTACATTTATCGGTTTGGAACCGGCAGATATTCAAAAGGGATTGGATAGTTTTCAGGGCGTGAAAAGAAGACTGGAATACTGGGGGCAAATTAACGGCGCTTATTTCTATGATGATTTCGCTCATCATCCAACTGCCATAAAGGAAACATTAAAAGCCCTGCGCAAAAAACATCCGGAGAAAGCCATTGTGGCAATTTTTGAACCCCGGACCAATACCACCATCAAGAATATATTTCAAACAGAACTTGCCGAAGCACTTTCACTCGCTGAAATTGTAATTTTAACTCCAGTCCACAGAGCCGATAAAATTCCCGTCGAAAAACGTTTATCCCTCAAAAAATTAGCGGCAGACCTGAAAAAAATGGGCAGGATTGTTTATCCCGAGAAAAATTACCAGAAGATTTCCCCAAGAATAGAAAAAGTTCTTGATGCATCCAAAGTGGCGGTGCTGATGACCAATGGAGATTTGGGCGGACAATACGAGATTTTAAAAAATAATATTCAAAAATCTTCAACTACTTAGTGAAATCATACCTGGGCCAGATTAATATGATTTCCCCCATTATTTTTAGCTTTATCCAAAGCCATGAGGGCGAGCCTGAGCAACCTGTCTTTCTCTACAAAGGTTTTATCCGGTACAACGCTGGTGTATCCCAGACTAATGGTTATTTTGTGTAATTTTTCGTTGATACGATCTTCAAATTTATTCGATTTTATCAGCCCGGTAATTTTTTCGGCAACCGTTTGGGAATGTGGTAATCCCGTATAAGGCAGAACTACTGCAAATTCATCATTTCCGTAACGGGCGAGAACATCCGATTGCCTTAAATTTCCTCTGATAAGTGCTGCCAATTGGCGGAGAACTTCATTCCCCGCAGCATAACCCTGCGATTTATTAAAATTTTGAAAATCATCCACATCAAACAGAATAAGGGTAAGCGGATATTCGTACCTTACCGCTTCGCGGATTTTCTGTTGCAAAAATTCCTGAAGATAAGTGTGATTAAATAATCCGGTAATGGCATCTCTTACCTGACTATTTTCAATGCGATCCCGTAATAATCTTATTTCCTTCTTCTGCTTGCTGATAAATTTATTTGCTTTGATAACCTCATTTACCAGATCCTCATATTTAAATAAATCTTTGTTCAAAATGTCGATGTGTTCCTTCAAAACGCCAAAAATACGGAGTTCTGCTACTTCCTTGTAGTCAAAAAATACCGCCTGCTTATTAATAACTCGGATCAGCTCCACCAATAATATCTGAAAATCTTTCGATTTCTTGCCAAAAGTGCTTTTATACAAAGACTCAAATTGATGATATTTGATAAATTTTTCCTGCCTTAGCATATACTTAGCTGTAATCCGGGAAAAGAGTATTATTTTCTGATTGATATTCAAGGAAATATTTTTCGAGCCACTGCGAGATTTTTCCGTTTGTAAAATTGCCAAGGATTTTTCAGGGATGCCCCAATTATTTAAAAACCAGTGATTATAATCATTGACCAAATCCAGTAAATCGTCAGGCGATTCAAATCGCTCTATGAGAGCCGATTCATACTTTTTATAAATCTTACTAAATGCATCAGGTTGGGATCCGGAAATCAGTAAAAGCGAAATCTCACTAAAATAGGAATACAGGAATAAATCTTCTGGTTGAGATATGCCATATTCCTGGCAAAGTTGGAAAGCACAGAAACCGGCTATGAAATTTTCTCGCCGCCAGTTTTGAAAATTAATAATATCTTCTACCCCAACCTGTCTCAAATCTGAGGAATAAATTATGAATAAAAGATTCGCCAGCCATTTCGAACCGACAGTATTCATCAGATCATCCAAAGAAGAAAATTCCTTTTTCTTATGAAACGGTTCGGACTGAAAAATATTTGCCAGTCGATCATACTCTTTCTGCAGGGTCTCATAAGTCGGTTTATTTAATATTCGGTCCCTATTCCCTGCAAAAGTGTAATTTATTAAATCCTTAATAGAGTCATTTATCGGAGGAAATTTATCAGCATTTTTAAGGCGGAGAAAAACCTGATTCTCATCCATAAGATCTAATACTCCCTGATATAAAAAGAGCGTTGCATTTTACCTTTACGGGAGGTTTGGTTTGCACCAATTAAAATGCAACGCTCTCTACGCCGTTTCACAAACTAGTTTTTTACAATTATTATGCCGGTTTGTTGCGAGGGATATTTAAACGATTCGAAGTCAATAAATACAAAGTGTTAAACTTTCTCTGAGAAAACAGAAAGATAAGATAAAATTCTTAATTTGAGTATTTTTCGACACACAATTGACGAAAATCACATCACTCTCGTCATCGGCGACTAGTCGATTTCAAACTGTGTTCCATCCGGTTTGTCAGTCAGGGATATACCAATTTCTTTCAGGTTGCCCCGGATTTGATCTGCCATTTGAAAATTTTTATCCTCCCGCAGCTTATTTCTGACATCGATCAGGACATGAATGACTTTTTCAATTTTCTGAAGGTTTTCCTTTGATCCCTTTTCCATTAAATTTTCCGGAATAAGTCCCAGAACTTCCCCGCCCAGTTGCTGAAAAAGTTGAGATAGCGCAATTAGAAATTTCTTGTTTAAGGTTACTCCGGAATTAAGATAAGTGTTTACTTCTCTGGATAAATCAAATAAAACCGCGAGGGCCCGGGGCGTATTAAAATCATCATCCATCACTGCTTCGAAATCCTGACGATACTTTTCCAGATCGAATGGGGTTTCAGCATCTGCTTCAATCCCGGAAGCTTCAACGTTTTTATTTAAATTTTTAATGGTAGAAAGTAAACGATCGATCCCCACTCTGGCTGCCTCAAGCGCCTCATCAGTAATATCCAACCGACTTCGGTAATGACTGGTAAGAATGAAATACCGGATGGTCGTCGCATCATATTTTTCCAGAGCTTCTTTGATGGTTATGAAATTATTCAACGACTTGCTCATTTTCATGTTATTAACCGTTACCATATTATTATGCATCCAGTATCGGACAAATGGTTTTCCGGTTAGTGCCTCGGACTGGGCAATTTCGCACTCATGATGCGGAAAAATATTGTCCAAACCCCCGCCATGAATATCGAAAGTTTCCCCGAGATATTTCATGGACATGGCCGAGCATTCGATGTGCCAGCCGGGATACCCTTCGCTCCAGGGACTCTTCCAGCGCATGATATGCCCGGCCTCGGCTTTCTTCCAAAGAGCAAAATCGTTGGGATGCCTTTTCTCCGGATTGATCTCTATCCTGGCACCTGCCTCCAGTTCATCAACTTTTCGCCCACTCAATTTTCCATATTCCTTAAATTTGGATACATCGAAGTAAACGTTTCCATTTACCTCATAAGCATAGCCTTTCCCAATCAACTTTTCGACCATATCAATCTGTTCCGGAATATGGCCTGTGGCCCGGGGATAAATACTGGCTCTAAGGACCCCCAACCGATACATATCATCAAAATAGCTCCAGGTATAATATTCCGCAATTTCCATGGGATCCAGTTGTTCTTCCCGGGCTTTTTTCTGAATTTTATCCTCCCCCGCATCTGCATCGTCAGTTAAATGGCCGACGTCGGTAATATTCTGAACATACTTGACGGAATATCCTTTATAGCGAAAATAGCGCACAATTACATCAAAACTGATATAACTCTTGGCATGCCCAATATGAGGATGTCCATAGACAGTCGGTCCGCAGACATAAATATGAACCCGTTTTGGATTGAGGGGAATAAATTCCTCTTTTTTTCGGGACAAGGTATTGTATATCTTAATCGCCATCTAAGAGTCTCCTGGTCAATAATCTTAAGTGCAAATTCAGATTCTTAATATTACTGATGTTATTTGGCTAAAATTTAGGAAAAGTTCCAAATCAATTATAGTCTTTTCTACATTATTTTGACGACCGAATTCGGTGTAAAAATCCTGCTTAAAGGTAGACGACCGCATAAAAACAAATGAAAATTGTCCAGTCAATTGGAGATTTATTCGTTTGCATTTGACCCATTGGAAAGTTACTTTTTTGAGTTATTTTTCTAAACCATACTTTAACTATTTTTTCGTCTTTTGAAGGTATTGATTCAATGTTCCGGTATGCCGATCTCACAGTGAACGATCGAAATCCGATAAAGCGCAATTTACAACGAATCCGGCTCCGCCATGCCCTCAAACCAACAGCAGACCTACCAGAAGATTATTCTGGGAGCATACTGGACTTTGGCGCAGGAGATGCTTATCTCTGTCACCAGATTGCCACACTTTACCCACAAGCCAAAATAACCGTGTATGAACCATCATCTGAACTCAGAGTACAGGCAACCGAGAATACCCAGAATCATCCCAATATTGCCCTAATTGGAAATCTGGACGATCGTAATACTGATAAATTCGATTACATTTTTTGTCTTGAAGTCTTCGAACATCTCCCTCAAAAACAAATGGAAATCGCTTTAAATCAGCTCCGATTACTCAGTTCCGCTTCAACAAAGATCCTGTTTGGTGTCCCAAACGAAATTTACCTTGCCGCATTTCTGAAAGGGCTATTCCGAATGACCCGAAGATTTGGCGATGTTGACGCCACTCCAATAAACATTTTAAAAGCATCTGTTGGCTCTCCGCCAAAATCCCGACCGGAAAGCATCTTCTCCGAAAATTTACCATATATTTATCGTCACATGGGCTTTGACTACCGTTCATTTTTAAACCAGATAAAGAACGACTTTAAAATTTTAAATATCTACGGAAGCCCTTTTCCTTTCCTGACGTTGTTTTTCAACTTTGAGATATTTATTCTGACTCAAAAATTCATCTAATTTTCACCAAAACTTCATAAAGCACTTCTAAAATAAATTGGAAATAAAAATTTAGGAGGGCTTATGAAGGGAGCTGATCATCATAGCAAAAGTGATCATAAGGAGATGGTACAAAAGTTTTACCGGAGTGAAACTTATTTTATCAAATTTAAGGATGATCCCACATTGTACATCGGTATTTTTGGTTACCGTAAAAGCAACTCCATTGAAGAAGATGCTTTTTTATTAAAAATTCTTGAACCCCATCATAATAAGGCAATCACTAACAAGCAGATATCAGACATCGTTTTTTTAGAACGAAACAACAACTGACAAACCATATAGGACCGACTGGAATAAAAATACTATAGAAACTTCTGAAAAATTCAATCTCTGTATTAAATTCAAAGTAAATGGGCCATCCCGGACTTGATCCGGGATCTCGTATTTAATTCTGTAAGTCGTTAATATTAATGAGATTCCGGCTCGGTGGCCGAAATGACAGATTCAGGAAATTCCCAAACAGGTTTGAAGTAAATATTCTGCCAGTCTAATTTTTCAGAAGTTTCCTATATTTAAAGTGAAATCTAAATTATTTAGCTAGTGAGTATTAATTCCACAAAATAAGTTACAATTTTTTTAACCGAATCTTTTATTTTGGTCTACATTTCCATTTCTCATATTCTTTAATTCCTAAATTTTTAAAGAAACGTTTTGGGTAAAAATGGGTAGTTTACTATATCGGTGTTACTTTAATCTGCTTGACAGATTCATTAAAACTTCATAAAATTCAATTATTATCATAGAAAAAGGAGAAATTTATGGCCGGTGCGGATCAGAATATTAAAAACTTTTTTGAAGAATTATCACAGAATGCTTTCAAAGGTGAAGCCTATATCATAAAATTTAAAAAAGACCCTACCATTTACCGGGGAATACCAATTCACCGAGCAAATCTTTCGACTGGTGAGGAAGATGTTTTTACCTTGAATATATTGGAACCACACGAGAAAAAAGGAGTCGCCGAAAAATTAATCAGTGATATAGAATATATGGAAAAGGAATAAGGTTTAACCAGGATTAAACTTGAGTTTGCATGCTCACTTTTTAAGGAACCGAACAGATAAAGCAATATCCCGAATTTCAAAACGTCTTGACAACTTGTTTACCAATAAACTAAATTTAGGCCGATCTTCGGGGCCAGGTGATCCCTATAAAAGGGAAATTCCTTACCGGTGGTTAAAGCCCACGAGTCCTTCGATCTTAAGGACAGAACCGGTGAAATTCCGGTGCCGACGGTATAGTCCGGATGGGAGAAGATCAACAGGATTATTTATGAATATTGATTACTTATAGCGCCCTGAAGAAAATTCAGGGTTTTTTTATTTCATGTGAGAACAAAGAATCCGGCTTTGAAAATGAGTAATATAGATTTAATGCGAAGGGTTTTTCATCTTGCCAGGCAGGGTGCAGGATTAACTTCGCCAAATCCCATGGTTGGTTGCATAATCATAAAAAATAGCGAAATTATCGGAGAAGGTTTCCACCAAAAATTCGGGGGGAAACACGCTGAAATTGCAGCAATCGAGAATGCGAAAACCAGCGTAGCCGGGAGTACACTTTATACAAATCTCGAACCCTGTTCTCCCGACATCCCCAATAAAAAAACACCCCCATGTACCGACAGAATTATCAGGGAAAAAATCAGCAAAGTGGTCATTTCTACGATAGATCCGAACCCATATGTCAATGGCAAGGGGATAGAAATTTTAAAAAAAGCAGGGATTGAAGTAGAGCTTGGTCTGTTGACCGATGAGGCGCAAAGGCTCAATGAAAAATATTTTAAATATATGCAAACCGGAATTCCCTTCGTTCATCTGAAAATAGCTCAATCTCTGGACGGAAGAATCGCAACTTCCAAGGGAAAATCTCAATGGATCACAAGTCAATCTGCCATTAAAATGGTACATGAATTGAGGGCAGAATACGATGCCGTGCTGGTAGGGGTAAAAACAGTTATCGCAGATGATCCTTCATTAACAGTCCGGCTGGTCAAGGGGAAAAATCCAAAACGAATAATATTAGACAATGATTTAAACACACCGCCTGGGGCAAAAATATTATCGGATTCGAACCATAATTCCACCATTATTTTTACCGGTCATCAAATCAGTCTCCAGCAGAAGGCAAAATACAATCAGAAAAATGTCGAGATATTTCAAGTCGGTTCGAACGGTAAGGGCAATCTCAATCTTAAGGAGGTTCTGAATCTGCTGGGAGAACTAAAAATTTCCTCCATTCTGGTTGAGGGCGGTGGTGAAATATTTACCAGTTTTGTTAAAGAGAAACTATTTGATAAAATATCCTTTTTCATAGCACCGTTACTGTTAGGTAATGGAATTCAAAGCATTGGCGAGCTTGGAATAAATACTCTGGCCGAAGCGTATAAACTGGATCATGTCGCATTTAAAATAATTGATCAGCAGGCGCTGGTAGAAGGTTACCGGGATTATAATTCACTTTTTAAATTTAGCAAGGGGTAAATAAGTTGTTTACCGGAATAATTGAAGAAATTGGTGAGATAACTGCGGTACGCAATCTGACTGACCAGATTGAGATGAAAATACAGGCGGATAAAATCCTGGAAGGCTTGAAAGTGTCGGATTCAATAAACATCGATGGCGTCTGTCAAACTGTAGTAAACATCGCTAATAAAGAATTTACCATTCAGGCGGTCGGAGAAACACTGACCAAAACAACCATGGGAAATTTCCACCGGGATAGAAAGGTAAATTTGGAAAGATCGTTGAGACTGGATTCCAGATTAGGGGGTCATTTTGTTCAGGGTCATATCAACGGAATCGGTTCAATATCAAAAATTATAAAACGAAGTGACAATTATTATTTTGAAATCACGATTCCGGAAAATCTTATAAAATACTGCGCTCCGGAAGGTTCCATTGCCATTGATGGGATCAGCCTGACCATTGCTCAAATTAAAAAAAATATTGTCGGAATAAGCGTGATTCCCTACACCTTTAATCACACAACACTCAATCTGAAAAGTACCGGAGAAATGGTCAATATCGAAACGGACATTCTGGCCAGGCAGATGGAACAGCTAATATCTAAAAAGGAAAATTCAGATTTATCGATGGAAAAGTTAATAAACTGGGGTTATTGATAGATGGAGCTGAAATAATGTCAACCAAAATTACAACCGACATTGACACTGCAATTGGTGATCTTAAAGCTGGCAAAATTCTGATCGTGATTGACGACGAGGATCGGGAGAATGAAGGCGACTTCATTATGGCGGCGGAGAAAGTAACGCCTGAAGCCATCAATTTTATGACGAAATTTGGCCGTGGAATGGTATGCCTGGCTCTCACCGAGGATCGTGCCGAAGAATTGGAACTGGAATACATGGTGGAGCGAAATACCGCCTTGCATGGAACCGCCTTTACCGTGACCATAGATGCACGGGTTGGTACAACCACCGGTGTATCGGCTTACGACAGGGCCCTAACTATTCAAAAAGCGATCGATCCGGAGACAAATCCGGAGGATCTGGCAAGACCAGGGCATATCTTTCCCTTAATTTCAAAACCAGGCGGGGTTCTACGACGGGCAGGCCATACTGAAGCAGTAGTAGACCTGGCCAGAATGGCTGGATTGATTTCGGCCGGCGTATTATGCGAAATCATGGACGATAACGGAGAGATGGCACGTTTGCCCAAACTCAAAAAAATCGCTGAAGAATTCGATTTAAAAATCATTACCATTGCAGATCTCATTAACTACCGCAGACATAAAGAACGCTTGGTAAGAAGAGTTACAGAAGTTCATCTACCTTCGGTTTATGGAAATTTTGAGCTGGTATTATACGAAAATTTTCTGAATCCAACTGATCACCATCTGGCATTAATTAAGGGGGATGTGACGACCGATGAACCCGTTTTGGTTAGGGTGCATTCAGAATGCTTGACCGGGGACACGCTGGGTTCTCTCCGATGCGATTGTGGTGATCAACTGCACTATGCTCTGGCAAGAATCGAAAAAGAAGGACGTGGTGCCTTGTTATACATGCGTCAGGAGGGGCGTGGTATCGGATTAGCCAATAAGATACTGGCATACAAATTACAGGATGAAGGAAAGGATACAGTTGAAGCAAATGAGGAATTGGGGTTTAAGGCAGATTTGAGAGACTATGGTTTGGGCGCGCAAATGTTAATCGATCTTGGGATTAAAAAGTTAAGACTGATGACAAATAATCCTAAAAAAGTTGTGGGGCTGCAGGGATATGGACTGGAAATTGTCGAACGTGTGCCTATCGAAATTGAACCAAATCCGGTTAATCAAAATTACCTAAAAACCAAAAAAGAGAAATTAGGTCATCTGCTTATTTTCGACAAAAAAAATAATCCATTTAAATGATCGGATTGGATATAGCAGGTCCGAATCAGTACTCGCATTGCAGAAAATTAATCAAATTTAACATTCCAAATTAGGTACTTGAGAAAAGTAAAAAAATCAACTATTTTAACTTTGAGATTGGAGCAGAAAATGCCAAAACAAATTCAGGGAATACTAAACGCCGAAGGTCGTAAATTTGCTATTGTGATTAGCCGTTACAACGAATTCATATCAACTAAATTACTGGAAGGCGCACTGGACTGTCTTAACCGGCACCAGGCAAAAGAAGAAAACATTACCATTTACTGGGTCCCTGGATCTTTTGAAATACCACTGGTAGCCAAAAAAGCCGCGTTGTCAAAAGCCTATGATGCGGTAATTTGTCTGGGAGCGGTTATTCGTGGTGGAACTCCCCATTTTGATTATATTGCAGCAGAAGTTTCGAAAGGTATTGCTCAGACATCACTGGAAACAAAACTGCCGGTTATTTTTGGCATTATTACCACGGATACCCTGGAACAGGCCATTGAAAGAGCCGGCACAAAGGCCGGAAATAAGGGATGGGATGCGGCGCTTTCGGCTATTGAAATGTGCGACCTGATGGGAAATTTTAAGTAGTCAATTTTTTAAACAGGTTTGGAAACTTTTGCAGCAGAAATAAATTGACTCAATATGATTATCCAAAGTTTCAAATAAAAGAAAGAGTTCTCGTTTGAAGAAATTTATTATAGCGCTATTGCTCATATTCGCTTTTTATACCGGACTTTTTTCCCAGAATTTTAACTGGGAAGTTGTCACGAACATGAATAACGCCAAAGAGATCCATGTCATTCAGGATACTCTCTATGCGGTAACCAGCGGTGGATTAGTGGTAAAACCGATTTTCTCCAGTAATTATACAAAATATACCGCTGAAAATGGGTTGTCAGATCAGGATTTTACCACTATGGGCGAATCAACTAAAGGCCAGTTAATTCTGGGTAGCTTGAACGGGGTTTTGGCATTTTATCACAAAAATAGCAAAAGTTTTAGCGAAGATTACAGTCTGGAAGGAAATGAGATCTTATCAGTGACTGCTGTGGAAGACACGTTGTGGGCTATCACAAAAGATCTGGTTGCAGTCTATCTTTATGATTCGGAGAAGGAGAATTTTCTATTCATCGATTTCTATCAAAACTTTGGTCAGACTTTCAGTACTTTCCGTCAAATAATCTATCATGATAACAAAATCTGGGTTGCCTCGGATAACGGCCTTTTTTATGCCAATGGAAATTTTTTGAGATATAATCTAAAATCCGCCAGCAACTGGCAGGTTATGACCACCAATGATGGTTTGCCTTCAAACTCAATCT
>CAZTXJ010000019.1:16485-23115 GCA_964617285.1 uncultured Calditrichaceae bacterium
GCCAGCAACTGGCAGGTTATGACCACCAATGATGGTTTGCCTTCAAACTCAATCTACTCTCTTGCGGCACGGAATGACACCTTATATATCGGATCGACTGCCGGGCTGACAAAGTACAGTTCATCCGGTGTGATCAATATTTCTGCCGGGATGGGCGATAAGGTAACTCGGCATATTTTATTGAAAGATAACAATATTTATGTGAATAATACCCGCACAGTCTATCGCCTGAATGGTACACAATTCAGCCAGATCTATTACAGTCCGGTAAATTTGTTAAACGACTTTGCGGTTACCAGCAGCGATCAAATCTGGGTTTCGTATAGTGAAAAAGGGCTACGGAATATTGACACCGGGGAAAGATTGAAATTTAACGGTCCGATCGATAACTCTCTGGGACAACCACTACTGGATAATAAAGGCAGACTCTGGGTTGTTTCAGGTTCTTTTAAAGATGAGAGGGCCAGAGGATTTTCGGTTTTGAAGGAAAATGGTATCTGGGAAAATTACCGATACATAACCGGTTGGAGATCGACATCCTCCAACGGGACGATTATGGAAGACGAAGAAGGCAATATCTGGATTGGTTCCTGGAATGGCGGTCTAATTATCATTGACCCGGATTTTAAATTTTATCATTTCAATAATTACACTTCTCCCGGACAATTATGGATTTCCTCCATAACGGAAGATGACACCATTACCGTAAATCCACCCGATTCGGTTCGCCATTTTCTCTCCTATACCAAAAGTTATCCAGATTTACTGGTGGTTACGGATATTATACAAGATCGGGCCCGTGGTGCCATCTGGCTATCGGTTTACTCGGTAAACAGTAATCAACCCATCATTTATTACGATCAACCCTATTTCAACAGCTTTGCTTTCGATAGTTCCAGCTGGGATAAAATGTCTCTGAATATCAGCACGGATGAAGTCGCTGCCCTCACTTTGGATATTTTTGACAATTTATGGATTGGTACCGAAAGATTTGGAGTGGTGGGAATGCAAATTACAACATCAGGTTCTATAAATTGGACACATATTGACGAAAATGATAATCTTAAAAATAATAAGGTACTGGCCATTGCCGGCGATCAGGACGGATATGTTTGGTTAGGTACCCAGGCGGGGCTGAATGCTTATTTCAATGGAAATCTGTTTGACTTCCGGGAAGATTACCAGCCAATTGGACTCCGGATTAACGATATTTTTGTAGACAACGAGAACAATAAGTGGTTTGCCACCGAAAGCGGATTAAGCCTATTAAAAGCGAGTGGTTCTCCCTGGGATCCAAACAGCTGGTCCCATTTCGTTCCAAGAAGAAGCGAACAACAGGGTAAAAATATATTTCCGACCAACCTGCCGAGTAAGGAAGTTCGCAGTGTATTTGTAGATGATAAAACCGGGGACGTTTATTGCGGCACCCAGTCCGGCCTGGCAATTTTGCGCAGTAATCCGTTTACCACACCCCTGCCCGACCTGGGCCAGGTAAAAGTAGGTCCCATTCCATTTATTCTTTCAAACGATACACCGAACAAACTATACTTCAGAAATTTGACCGGAAACAGTGAGATAAAAATATTAACCTCCACCGGTCGGTTGGTGCGTACCATTAATCAAGCCAACAGCACAGATTTTCTGGGAAGTTTTGCCCAGTGGGACGGGAGGAATCAAACGGGAAGTATCGTTTCCAGCGGTGTATATTTATATATGGTAACTGACGAAGAAGGTAATGCAACCTCAGGTAAAATTCTGGTTATCAAAAAATAGAGATGAAGTCCGGATCAGGATCCATTTGAACTACCAGGTTTTTTTACATCGCAAATTTCCTAAAACAGTTCTTGAATTCCTTACCCCTCCCTGTGTAAATTTTTCGGTATCACGAAATTTAAATTATGCTAAAGTCTATTCACATCCAAAATTTTGCCCTTGCCCAAAATTTAAGTATTCAGCTTGAAAACGGGCTTAATATTTTGACCGGAGAAACCGGTACAGGGAAATCCATCATTGTCGGGGCTATTTCTGCGGTATTAGGAGCTAGAGTGTTTACCGAAGTTGTGCGAACCGGGGCTGAGAAGGCCATCGTCGATGCTATTTTTGACATTTGCAATCTTAAGGAAGTTCAAAATAAACTGGGTGAGCGGGGATTGGGCAACGGAGAAGAAGTATTTCTGCGAAGGGAAATTTCCACCAAGGGACAAACCCGGGCTTTTATCAATGACATTCCGGTCACGATTACCACCCTGGCCGAAATTGGCGATCTTCTGGTTGATATTCACGGGCAAAATGAACACCAGAGTTTGCTGAGAAAGGAGACCCATCGCTATTTTCTGGATGCATATGGCAAGTTGGGAAGAGAGTTAAAAAACGTTTCTGAGAAGTATGGCCAAGTAGAACAGGCGCTATCCAGCCTGAGAGAACTGGAAAACAAGCGGAACAATCTGGATGAGAAATATGAACTCTTTCAGTTCCAGATGAACGAAATCAGTAAAGCACAAGTTCAACCGGGAGAGGATGAAGCGCTTGAAGCGGAGCGTAAAATCCTGGCGAATACCGAAAAAATTGTGGAATATGCCACCGAATTCAATCGCTTAACCGAAGGTACTGGCGATTCCAATCTGCTGGAATTATTGGGTCAAGCCTTACATACACTTAAAGAACTGTCAAACTTTTCAGAAGACCTGGAAAAGATTACCAACGAATTTTCCTCGGCAAAAATTATTGTTGAGGAAGCCGCCCGCAGTGTAGAGGAATTTCAGAGTAAACTGGAATTTAATCCGGAACGGCTGGAGGAAATCGAACTCCGGCTGGCGACCCTATCCCAGTTAAAGAAAAAATACGGGGGATCGATTCAGTCCATTTTAGAGCATTTGGAATCATTAAAGCATGAACTGTCTCTGCGGGAAAATTTTGAATTTGAAATTGAAAAACTGCAGAAAATATATCAGCAAAAACTGGGTGAGTATCATGAGGTGGCATTGATTTTATCCGATGCCCGTAAGGAGACCGCAAAGAAGCTGGAAAAGGAAGTGATCGGACTATTGAAAGAAATCGGAATGCCTAAAATTCTCTTTCGGGTAAATATCGATTGGATTGAGTCAGACAACGGAATATTTGCGCACGAAAATAAGAAGTATGCCGGTGATGAAAACGGTATCGACGATGTGGAATTCTTTATCTCGCCAAATCCGGGTGAGGAATTTAAACCGCTGACCAAGATCGCTTCGGGCGGGGAAATTTCCCGGATAATGCTTGCCCTGAAAAACATTCTGGCAGAGACGGATAAGATACCACTTCTGATTTTCGATGAAATTGATGCGGGGGTTTCCGGTAAAATCGCTTCTTCGGTGGGCAAAAGTATTGAAAAATTGGCCGGATCGCACCAGATTATCTGTATCACTCACCTGCCCCAGATTGCCTCTTTTGGAGGGACGCATTTGCGGGTGGAAAAATTTGAAGAAAACGGACGAACATTTACCCGGGTATTAAACCTGAACCGGGATGAAAGAATCAAGGAGATTGCCAATCTTATCGGTGGCAAAAAGGTGAGCGCAGAGATCTTGCAATCTGCGGAACAACTTTTGGCCGAAGCACAATCGTGATCTTCGATTCATTATACTTTATTGTTTAATCACATCTGCGGAGAAATAGTTGGACAAATTTATTATTCATGGCGACAAAAACCTCTCCGGAACGGTTGAAATCAGCGGTTCCAAAAATGCAGCCTTACCTATCATGGTGGCCACGTTGCTGGCTCCCGGGAAATACACCATACATAATGTACCGCGTTTAAGGGATGTCCGCACCATGGCTCACCTGTTACGCATCATCGGGGCAAAAATTGAATTCGAGAACCATTCACTGATGATTGACACCATGCGGGCTGATTTTCCCGAAGCCCCATACGAACTGGTGAAAACCATGCGGGCTTCCATCTATGTATTAGGTCCATTATTAGCCCGCTTTGGTCGTGCCCGGGTATCGCTTCCCGGGGGATGCGCCTGGGGACCCAGACCGGTAGACCTGCACATGAAGGGCATAGAAAAATTGAATGCTAATCTGGAACTGGATGGCGGATATATTGTTGCCAGGGCAGATCGACTTAAAGGGAATCACATTCATTTTGATATCTCCAGTGTAGGAGCCACCGGTAACGTGATGATGGCCGCGGTGCTTGCCAGTGGGATTACTATCCTGGAAAACGCCGCAACCGAACCGGAAATAGTTGACCTGGGTAATTTTTTGAAAAGCATGGGGGCAAGAATTGAAGGTCTGGGCACCAGCAAAATACAAATCGAAGGGGTACCGGGATTACGTCCCTGCGATTATTCGGTTATTCCCGATCGAATCGAGACAGGCACTTTTTTAATCGCCGGACTATTGACCAAAAGTAAATTTACCCTAAAAAAATGCCAACCGGACCATTTAACAGAAGTTTTAGAGAAATTGCAGGAAACCGGCGCCGAACTTAAAATCACTCAGGATGCAATTGAGATTGCCAGCGGTACTGAAATTAAACCGGTAAATGTAACCACTGCAGTATATCCCGGATTTCCTACCGATCTGCAGGCCCAGTGGATTGCGCTGATGAGCCGGGCCAATGGAAGCAGTATTGTAACGGATACCATTTTTACCGACCGGTTTACCCATGTCCCGGAATTGAATCGTCTTGGGGCAAAAATTGTGGTCAAAAATAACTCGGCATTTATCCAGGGGGTTTCCGGTTTAAACGGCGCTCCGGTGATGAGTACGGATCTCCGGGCATCGGCTTCTCTGGTGCTGGCAGCGTTGGGAGCCAAGGGGCGTACTGATCTCCACCGGGTGTATCATATTGACCGGGGCTATGAAAAAATTGAAGAAAAATTCAAATCGCTGGGGGCAGATATTCTTCGTTCCGACGACCAGGAGCCCGAATAATTTTAATCATCCGATCTTAACCAGGTGGAAGTGGTAAAACCAAACGCATGGTCAGTATTTCCCTGCGCCCGTTTATTTCAATCATGCCATTATTACGTTCCAGACAATAACTGAGAAAAACCGAATCCAGCCCATCGATTTGTTTTTGCCTGATCTGCATAGAATTTCCTTCCAGGCTAAAAGGAAATCTCACTTTCAATTCGGATGGTGTGGCAAAAAAACCCAATAAATTAAAGGTAAATCCGACCTGCTGTCCTTCCCGAAATGTGCCCGCCTGCAGCGTATATTGATCTGCTTCATTTAAAAAATTTCTGAAAAAATAGTATGTCTCACTGATGATACCGCTGATTACATAATAGTACATCTGAAATTTGGGAATATCCGGATCCAGCTTGATTTTTTTATCAACCTGATGTTTAAAAAGCATATCCGAATTCAGAAATTCGATTTCCTCTTTCAGCAATCGGTTCAGATCGATTTCCGATTCACTGGGGTATCGTTCATGGGACATTTTATAACTTACATTCTCCACTGACGATTTAATCCGGTTGCCCATCGCCAGAATTTCATCAATCTCTTGGACCTGGGGATACTTCCGTTTTAGAAGTTCGATCCGCCCGGTCATTGAGCCAAAGGGGCCATTAAAATTATGCAGTAAGCCTGGAAAAAGCTCCGAGAAATAAATTCTGGTCTTGTCTTCCGGATCAATGGGAATCTTTTTCTCATCAATCCCCGCTTTGATAAAGGCCATTACAGATTTAATCCGGCTTTCTTTCCGGGTGATGCGAAAATAGGTCTCGAAGGGTCCCTCGGTCGATTTACGGATATTCTGCCAGTAAAAATTGCGGACCAGAAAATCCCGGTTTTGGAATTCCCTGATAAATCCCTGAAGATCCAGAAAATTAGGTTGCAGAAAATTTTGCTCAAAATCAAAACCTTTCGCTTCCGAATCATCCCATCCCAAAAAACTTTTTAATGATGGATAGATGCTGCTGAGCTTCCACTGGGGCGAAAAAACCAGCAAATGCAATTGAGCAAAGCTTAAAAGGCGATCCAAAGGGGTAATAGTTAAATAACTCATTCTGTTCACTTAGGGCTTATTAATAGAATTAGAATCAAAAGTCGCACGGCACCTGTTCTGTAAAGAGAAACAGAGATCAGGCTAAAGACAAAATTGAGAATTCTAAAAAGACCAGGAATGCTAAATCTAAACCTATAAAATATAACGACGAATATTGGCAAAACAAAACTGCCATCTGAATTCACAACTACAATATTTTACCCGTTGTGCTAATTACAGAAGCTTTTTTTACCTGATTCAATTTACTGCCGTAATTTTATTTAAAATAGCATTGAACACGTGCGGTGATCAGGTTTCCTGTATTAATTTGTGTTACTATAAACATTAAACACCTACGGTGTTTTCTTATGGGTTAGCCTTACCAGGGAAATCCCGTCAGGGATTAAATATTTGTAACAAACCGGGCTTCCTCTTTTTTTGACAAAATCCCTTTAGAGATGATATATTTCTAACTATGATATTCCCCTGTTTTCATAAAACCCGGTTAAGGGTGACATGTACTCCCTAATTTAACTGTTCTAACAGTACAACAGGTTAAATCCAATAGAATATTATGAAATCCTGATAGAATTATGATTTTGCCGGAAACAATTCTTTCAATTCCTCTTCTGAAGGCGGTTTACTTAAAT
>CAZTXJ010000019.1:23215-32729 GCA_964617285.1 uncultured Calditrichaceae bacterium
GATTTTGCCGGAAACAATTCTTTCAATTCCTCTTCTGAAGGCGGTTTACTTAAATAGCTGAAAACCACCAGGCTCAATATAGAAAAAAGCAATGCCGGATAAATTATCGGTATACCCCAGGGATCACCATTTGGATCTCCAGCAGGAATCATGATGGCTGGCCATATGTAGCCGGCGGCTTTCAGAAAAATAGTAATTGCCGCACCACCAATGATTGATACCAAACCACCCAGCCGGGTCGCCCGTTTCCAGGCCAGAGCAGCCAGTAAGGCCGGGGTTATGGATACGCCATAAATGGTATAGGCAAAATAACTCATTTCCAGCACCGAGGTCAGATTTGTAGCCAGATAAAATGCTATAATACCAAGGATGATAATCATCACTTTTTGCAGCACCACCATCGATCGTTGGGAAGCGTCCGGTTTGAAAAATCTTTGATAGACATCCCGCATGATGTTTGTCGTGGGCGAGAGTAAATAATTCATTCCGGTGGATATTACCACAGCCACGGCCGCAGCCAGCAAGAGAATTCCGATGATCATGAGAAACCCACCCTGATCGGCAATGGTCTGTGCGGCTTTCAGCACAATTGCCGCCGGATCGAGGGTTTTCTCCCGGATCAGATTGTCAATGGATTCTAAGCTGTTCACTTGTCCCTGCCCCAACAGGGTTTGTTCTACTTGTTGTTTCTGCACAGTATTCAGGTTACCGTTCGCTGCCTCCTGATCGATCATCTCCTGCAGCGTGGGTTGGATCTCCGCCGTAGATATTTGCTGGGAAGTTACCTCATTTTTGAGTTTGTTCAGGATTTCAAATTCCTTAATGGGTTCCCAGAAATAACTGGCGGCAAACACGGCAATTATCACAACCACCGTTTCCACAACTACAGTGCCCACCACCCACAGCGCTACAGCATGTCTGGCATCTTTTGGTGTCTTAGCGCTGTAGAATTTCTGATACATGCTCTGCACTCCCAGCAGTAAAAACATGGTTGCCAGGAAGTAGCTACCGGCTTTCAAAAGCGGATAAGTACCAAAATCCTTATTAAAAACCGCAAAATGTTCGGCCGGGAGATTCTGCACCGCAGTGTCCCAGCCACCGGCGATATGGTACATCACCGGTGCTGCCAGCACCGAAGCAGAGAGAATAATTATCCCGTTGGGAAGATCGGTATAGGCTACGGCAACCATACCGGCCGCAGCGGTAAAGATGATAACAAAGGCTGCGGTTATGGTCTGACCCAGTTCAACACTGATAACGCCTTTACTCACCACATTCAGGATGTACCCCCCTGCCCTGAACTGATAGCTGACTATGGCAGTAAAGCTGATGATGAGCGCCAGTGCACCGAACAGTCGGGCAAATTTTCCATAGCGGACTTCCAGAATATCACCAATGGTATATTTACCAAACGTACGGATTTTTTCGGCGAGAAAATAAATGATGATTATACCCACCCAGGCCCCGGCAGGTAACCATAGACTGGACCAACCCGCTTTGGCCGCATATTCTGCCCCGGCGATAAACGTGCCCGAACCAATCCAGGTGCAGATCAAGGTAAAAACCATCACCCGCAGACTCAAGGTTCGTCCTGCCACCATCATCTCGTCCTGGGTTTTTACCCGAAAAGAACGGTAGAAATTGAAACCCATCAAAATAAACAGGTATGCCAGAATAAGGTAAAGATACCAGCTCATGAAGGCCTCCGGTTTTTGCTTGTCACTATCAGCAGGTTTAAATCGAAAGAATAATAATTAGAATCGGGGAAATTGTCAACAACAAAGATTATCTGCAAATTCACAATTTCAAAATATCGATACGGTTTTTTCTAACGCTAGTAAAAAAATAAAAAGAAACTTCTGAAAATTTAACTAAAAAAGGATTTTACAATTATTTTTGAGAAAATTTATAGAGGCGTCATTCTGGCCTCCAAGCCGGAATCTCAATAATATTATTGATCTATAGCCGAGGACATTAGATCCCGGATCAGGCCCGGGATGACATTTTACTCTAAATCTCTAAATGGAAAGAATTTTTCAGAAGTTTCTAAAATAATTGTTGCCAAATCTTTTCAGATTCATGCATTTTAGAACGGATGAAGCCAATCACTCAAAATCCAATGTTTCGATTTCTGGTCGTTTCCACAATTGCCGCCTATGTTGGTCTGCAGGGGTGGCGGACACTGTTTAATAATTTTGCGGTGGAAGTGGCTCATCTCGAAGGAAATCAGATTGGCATTATTCAATCGGTAAGAGAAATACCCGGTTTTCTGGCTCTCTTTGCGGTGTATTTCCTGCTCATCCTCAAAGAACATAAATTATCCGCATCATCCGTCCTGGTTCTCGGAGTTGGACTATCGCTCACCGGATTTTTCCCAACCTATACCGGTTTGATATTTACCACGCTTATTATGAGTTTTGGATTCCATTATTATGAAACTACCAACCAATCATTGACACTTCAATATTTTGATAAGACCACCTCTCCCTGGGTTTTTGGAAAATTACGGAGTTTCGCTGCCGCTTCAAATATCGGGGTTGGCCTGTTTATTTTAGGGTCGAGCTATTTTCTCTCCTACAAATTGAACTATCTGGTGATCGGGGGTGGGATCATTCTGGTGGGACTCTGGGGTATCTCGCAGGATCCAAGCGATAAAGAAATCATTCCACAACACCGAAAAATGATTTTCAGAAAAAAATATTGGCTTTTCTACCTCCTCACTTTTCTGGCCGGGGCCAGACGGCAAATTTTTGTCGCATTTGCCGTTTTCCTGCTGGTAAAAAAATTCGACTATACCATTCAGGAAATCACCATCTTATTTGTGATCAACAATACCGTTAATTATTTTCTCAGCCCGCTTATCGGGAAGGCAATAATCCGATATGGTGAAAGAAAAGTATTATCCCTGGAGTACTTTAGTCTACTCTTTATTTTCACAGCTTATGCCTTTATCGAATCCAAAATTATTGTAGCATTCTTATATATTCTGGACCATATCTTTTACAATTTTGCTATCGCGATTCGAACATATTTTCAGAAAGTGGGCGATCCCCGGGATATTGCTCCGAGTATGGCGGTTGGTTTTACTATCAATCATATTGCCGCAGTATTTGTCCCGGCAATTGGGGGTATCCTGTGGATGATTAATTATCGGATCACTTTTCTTGGGGGAGTTCTGCTAAGTCTGTGTTCATTAATTGCGGTACAAAAGATGCCACATCTGCATAAATAAAAAATCTAGAAGAATTGCAGCTCAGGATTTTGTACCGCCTCGTACCTGGTTTTCCTTTAGGTAGGCCAGATTTCGGGGATCCTGGCGCACCGGATGTGGCGCCGGATTATACTCAAATACCGTATCGATGAAGCGATTCAGCATAAATGCCGTTGCACCCCAGATCACCTGATTTCCAAAGTAATAGAAATAGACATCGTAGTACTGGCCCCGATGCTCCCATTTTTTAACCTCGAAATAGGATTTTTGCAGAAAGAGGGAGAGCGGGACCTCTAAGACCTCGGCAACTTCTGCTTCATTGATAACGTAGTCAACCTGTTCGGTCATAAATCCGGCAAAGGGAGAGACAATAAAATCCGTGACGGTAAAAAAATCATCCAGCTGGCCCAGGTGCTGAATATACTTCGGTAATATCCCAACCTCTTCAAAAGTCTCACGCACTGCAGTTTCCTGCAGTGATTTATCGGTCTTATCCCAGGCACCACCGGGAAATGAAATCTGTCCCTTATGGGTCTCCACCGAGTCCGTTCTTTTGGTAAAGAGGATATGGGGAATCTCTTTTTTATTAAGGAACAATATCAGCACCGCAGCCCGGGTAATGGTGGTACTGGGAAGGATCACCGGTTCATAGCTGCCCAGTTTTTGCCGGACAATACTGACTGCTTCATCAAAATTTATATTAAGATACTTTGAATTTTCCATGTTAGATATACAAAATTTCTGACAAATATATCCCGCAAAAGTGCAAATTAAAACCGGTAAAGTAGAAAATTAAGTTTCGAATCCCGTTATTTTTTATAAAGATCACTAGTTATATCGGATTGCACTTTCCTAAATATTAGTTAGAAATCTGTCATTCCGGTATGTTTTAAGCCGGAATCCACCAATAATTATAAATAGATCCCCGCTAGAAACGTGCGGGGATGACAGAATTGATTTGATTGTCATAACAAAGCAAGGAGGTTGTGATTATCTACGCGATTACAGACAAACCCAGGGATGGATTTCCTTGTATTCTCCTTAAGGAGATTGCCACACTCTCCCGCAGCTGCGGGTTCGTTCGCAATGACTAACTTTTTCTGTTTTTGCGCAACAGGGAAGGCGAAGCAATCCCCGTTTGTATAAACTTACCCAGGGCAGGATGGTTTGCTATTTTTCAGATGGGAATCGCCGCGCTTCACTCTCAATGACATTTATATTAATTTTAAGGGTTTATGTAAGAATCAAGAACAAAGATTTTAGGAATTAAAAAATCTTACATTTCTTAAAGCAGGAGAAATAAAATAACTGGATTTCGATTACTCAAAGCGCAGTGCTTCGATGGGATCAAGTTTGGAGGCAATCACTGCCGGCCATAAGCCAAAGGTTAAACCAACCGCTGTGCAAAAAAGCAGACCGCCCACCGCCCATTCCATCGGAACGTGGATGGCGAATCCGGTAAAAATCGTTACAATGTTGCCCAGACCGAAACCAACCAGTACACCCAGGGTTCCACCGATATTGCACAGAATAATCGCTTCCATCAAGAATTGGAGCAAAATATTTTTACGTTTTGCCCCCAGGGATTTCCGGATGCCAATCTCCTTGGTTCGCTCGGTCACCGAAACCAGCATGATGTTCATAATCCCGATCCCGGCAACGACCAGTGCAATGATGCCAATAACAAAGGCGGCGGTTTTTACACCGGCGGTAGTCTGGTTAAAAGTCTTTATCTGACTGTCATTGGTGAAAATGGTGAAATCGTCCTCTTCTCCCGGCTTAAGCCCTCTTTCGTAGCGCATCACCGCCCGGGTTTCGGCAATGGCATCCTGAAGCAAATCAGGAGATTTTGCATTTACTGTGATATTGACTGATCTTTCAAAACCGCGGGGATCTCTCAACCCATAGATATGCTTAAACGTGGTAATGGGAATCAGCATATAATTGTCATATCCCCCGCCCAGGGCTGATTTTTTCTCTTCAAACACGCCAACAACTTTAAATTTTCTGCCATCCAGCTTTATCACTTGTTCGATAGGATCTATCCAGGGGAAAAGTTCCTGGGCGACCGCATACCCAATAACAACGACGTTCCGGCCAACTTTCAGATCTTCGTTGGAAATATTACGTCCCAGCCCAATATAATGGGTGTTATTCGGAGCATATTCGGGTGTGCCCCCGCAGAGGGTCAGGTTCCGGTTGGTTTGTTTATCCTTAAATTTCGCCCCATGACCAAAATCCCATAATTCAGCACCGACTAAATTCACCGTTTTTACTTTTTCCCGGATCGCATCAGCATGCTCCACGGTGGTCGGCCTTCTCCGGGCAATTTTACGAGCTTCTTCTTCACTGATCGGTCCCCCTGCCGCCCATTTCTGCACCTGGAAAGTGGTAGTTCCCAGTACGCTCAGCTCACTTTCTATAGTGGTCTGGATAACCGAAATACCGGTCATTACCGCAATGATGGATGCCACGCCGGCGATGATCCCGATCAGGGTCAGGAATGATCTCAATTTATGGCTCATGATGGCGGTGTGAGCCATTTTGAATGCTTCAAAGAAACCCATTTTTTTATCCTTATCTTCTTTGTTGCCTTTTTTTATTCATAACGTAATGCTTCAATCGGATTTAGTTTGGCTGCCCGATAAGCCGGAATAATTCCAGAGATAACTCCAACCAGGACTGAGATAACGATGGCGATGATCACAATGGGTATGGAAATACTGGCCGGTAATAACAAGGCATTAATGATCTGGGTAACGCCGAATGCCAGGATTAAACCGATGAGACCGCCAATAAAACAGATGGAAGAGGATTCGAACAGGAACTGGCTGAGGATGGTGCGTTTCTTTGCTCCAATGGCTTTTCGGATACCAATTTCCCTGGTTCTTTCGGTGACCGAAACAAACATAATGTTCATTACGCCAATACCGCCCACAAACAGTGAGACGCCGGTGATCAGAAATCCGATCAAAACTACCACACCCATCACATTATTATAGGCTGCCAGCAGGGTATCCATTTTATTGATTGAAAAATCATCCGCTTCGGTGGGTGCTAACTTGCGAATTTTTCTCATTTCCCCGATCAGGGCATATTCAAAATCGCCCATCGCTTCCTGACTTGGGGCTTTTACGGCAATATCAAAATTCCGGTTAAAACCGCCAAAATTTTTCATCAGGCTGGTAATTGGGATAAATATACGGCGATCGAAATTCGGGCCGCCAAAAAAGCCGGCACTCCCCTGTTTCTCCATTACCCCCACCACCAGGAAATGATACCGACCGATTTTTATCTTTTTATTCATCGGATCCACATCCTTGAACAGCATATCTTTAATTTCCGAACCAATAACACAGACGTTCTTTTTATACTGCACATCATTGGCAACAATGAAACGTCCCACCTGTGGGACAGCCGAGGAAATGAAAATCTGTTTATCAGTGGTACCGACGATGTTTACATTTTCCAGCACATTCGAGCGATACTTTATACTCCGGTTGGTACCGGTGTTGGGATTTACCGCTTTTGCTTCAACCAATTGACGTTCCAGCTTTTCGCTATCCTTTAAAGTCAGGTTTTCCCGGTTCCGGAACTGAAAGAATCTTCCGTTGAAAACCCATGGCGTTCGGGAGACATAAAGCACATCCGTACCAATCGCGGAAATACTTTCCTTGAATTTATTTCCCAGTCCGTTGGCCGCGGTCATGGTGGTAACCACTGCCACAATACCAATAATAATCCCCAGGGTAGTGAGAATTCCCCGTGCTTTATTTGCCCGGATAGCGCCAACGGCAATTCTGAATGATTCAAATATTTCGTGAAACGATCTCATTTTTTCACCAATATTTAAGATTAAGCGGCTTCCCAATTCTTTACCAGGGTATCACTTTCCACCAAACCATCCTTTAATTTGAGGATCCGGTTGGCGTGGGCAGCGATATCGGTTTCATGGGTCACCAGAATAATGGTATTCCCGGCGGCATGTAATTGATCAAATATTTCCATAATTTCTTCACCAGTGGCGGAATCAAGATTACCGGTTGGTTCATCTGCCAGAATAATCGATGGATTATTTACCAGCGCTCTGGCAATGGCAACCCGCTGTCTCTGTCCACCGGATAATTCGCTGGGCTTGTGTTTCATCCGGTCACTCAACCCCACTCTTTCAATAGCCTCTTCGGCCAGTTTCTTCCGGTTGGAAGACGACATACCACTGTAGACCATAGGTAATTCCACATTATGGAATACATCGGCCCGGGGAAGCAAATTGAAGGTCTGAAAGACAAAACCGATTTTTTGGTTCCGGATTTCGGCCAGCCGATCGTCATTGAGACGACTCACATCAATTCCCTCCAGCTCATATGTGCCGGAAGAGGGTGTATCCAGACAACCGACGACATTCATCATGGTGGATTTACCGGATCCGGACGGGCCCATTATCGCCAGATATTCATTTTTATCGACTTCCACGGAAATACCGCGTAACGCCTGAACTTCCTGTAATCCCATTTTATATGTTTTTACCAAATCTCTGATGACGATCGAATTCATTCTAATTCTCCACTCTTTTTACAGGTTTAATATTCCATACTGCTATTATTTACCATTGGGGCCCTGGACAACAATCGGTGAACCATTTTGCAGATCCTGACTGATGGCCCGATAATTTCCAACCACAATTTCATCGCCTTCATTTAATCCATCAATAATCTCAATATGGGTATCGCTCTGAATACCGGTTTTCACCTGTTTGGCGATGGCCTGGCCATCATTGACCACGAAGACTACCGAGCAGAAACCATCCTTATCCGGGGCGAAAACTTGCGAAGCTGAATCATCTGCAATGGCCACATTTCCACTGGGAGTTGGCGCCTTTTTCTTTAATTGGTCGGGTGTCCGGACAGCTACACTCTGGATTGGTACACCAATCGCGTTGTCCCGGATATCCGTGACAATATCACTGCTGGCGGTCATACCCGGTCGTAACTGGTCACCGGGATCGAGGACGGTAATCTCTACCTCAAAATCGGTTTTCTGATCGGCAGTACCCTGACCACTTATTTTGGCGCTGCTGGCAATCTCGGTAACCACACCCATATAAACCTTATCCGGCAACGCATCCACCTCGATCTTGGCACTATCGCCCAGGGAGACGGAAATGATATCATTTTCATCCACATCCACCAGGGCTTCCATTCCGGCCAGATCGGAGACAATCAGGATCACATCTTCCTGAAACTGGGAACCCAGGGCAATTTCCCCGACTTCCTTATTCAGTTCGCTGATTGTTCCGGCCATGGGAGAATAGATGGTGGTTTTCGACAGATCGTCCTGGGCCTGCTTTAAGGTGGCTTTAGCCTGTTCCACCAGTTCCAATGCGGATTGATAGCGGGCTTTTTCCACCTGGAATGCAGCATAGGCCTGATCCAGGCTCGCCTGGGATTCCAGATTACGGTCGAACAAACCCTTGGTCCGTTCATAGTCTTTTTCCACTTTGGACATATTCTCTTTGGCCAGTTTGGCATCCGCTTCCGAGGAGCGGACATTTGCCTGGTTTCGCTCCACTGCTGCGGCAAATTTTTCCCGGTCCAGCTGAACTAAAAATTGTCCCTTTTCAACCCAATCCCCCTCCTTTACATCCAGCTTGGTAATTTTTGCCGCCACATCGGCACTTATCTTTACCTGGGTTTTCGGTTGGATCCGTCCGGTTGCGGTTACGGTTTGAACAATCCTCTGTTTTTCGACTTTGGCAGTCTGCACGGCAACTTCACCACTGCCCCCATTCCTTTTGGTAACAGTAATGAATATCAGAACGATAACGACGATGGCAATGGCCAGCAGAATTATTCGTTTCTTTGACATGACTATTTATCTCCACTTTTGTTTAAATACGTTTTCATAAATTTCTAATTTCTCGCTTTAATTATTCGCTCGAACACCTTGTTGATGAACACTAATACGGAGGAATGGATTTCAGGTTACATGGATTTTGATAAAAAATGGGGGGAAGGAGTCTGGAATGATGAAAATAGATGCTTTTTTTCGGGAGATAATTTTTTGGGTATTTCCAAAGTCTCAACCTTAATCAATTAGGCCAGTCATCTTGAGCGATCGAGCACTCAATATTAAATAGAAGTTTGACCAACAGGCTGTGTATTGAGTGCTCGAGAGTCGAAAGATCTTGTTTTATAAATCAGGTCAAATATAAAGATCTCTCCCCGTCTGGCTGCGCAGCCGGACAAGCACTACGTCCCGGGCTAGTCGGGACTCCGGTCGAGATGACGCACAAATTCTGTCTTT
>CAZTXJ010000020.1:0-5903 GCA_964617285.1 uncultured Calditrichaceae bacterium
GCCTGGGGCGGCAGTCCCAGCCCATTTTCCCAGGTGGAAACCCAGTCCGCCCGGGACTGGATAAATGATAATCAATTTGTGATCAGTCAGACAAATCATGGCGGGGCGGAAGAAATATCCTATCCCTGGAGTTACCGCCCTGACGCCAGCCTGGACGATGCTCCCATCGATTTTCTGGCAGCCGGATATTCTACTAATTCCGGTTATAGCAATCTTCCCTACGGTCAGGGATATGCTTCGATGTATCCCATCAATGGCAGTGCAAAGGATGCCTTTTATGGGATAATGGGTTCGGTTGGCTGGACGCAGGAAGTATCGTTCGATAAAACGCCTCCGACAACCCAGATCCCAGTTTATTATGGTTACAACAAACCAGCCATGCTCTATTTAATCGAAATGGCCGACCGGGGAATCGAGGGTATGGTAACTAATGCCAACAACGGACAACCCGTTCCGGCTATAATCTGGGTGAGCAGCACTTCCCATAATTACTGGCCGGTGTATACTGATCCCGAAGTGGGGGACTTTCATAAATTCCTTCTCCCCGGAACCTATAATCTCAAAATTACCGCCAATGGATACCAGACGGCTACGGTGAGTAACGTGGTTGTCGTCGATACCGGTGCAACCTCGGTAAATGTGCAATTGCAACCTCAACTGGGTACTTTTGCTTACCGGGTTGTTCTTACTCAGATTCCCAACAATAATTATGGCGACGAAGGATATACCCCCGCGTGTCTGGATTCTCCGGACAATCAGAATTATTCACTCGGTACAAATGGCTATATCGTGCTGGATATGGGAGAACCAATTATCGATTTTCCGGGGAATGATCTGCGGATCATTGAAGGTGATGCTACCGCCGAAGGTTACAGCGTGCAAGTGGCACAGGCCTGGAAAGGTCCCTGGCATAGCATCGGAACCGGTTCGGGAAGCCAGGAATTCGATATTTCATCCACCGGTTTGCAGGATTTCCAATTCGTCAGGATTGAAGACGATGGTATCGGTTCCAGTACCGGCGCCGATGCCGGATTCGATCTGGATGCTGTAGAAGGCCGGTTAATCCCCACATCAGGTCCTTTTGTCATGGCCACAGATTATCAGGTTTACGATTCCCTTACCAATAATAACGGCAAGCTGGAAGCTGGGGAAACAGCGGATATCTCCCTGATGCTGCAAAATTTGGGCGTCGATCCGGCTCAAAACGTCCGGGTTAAAATAGATTGTGCCAATCCACTATTAAGCATTATGAACGATAGTCTGTGGTATGGAAATCTGACCTCCGGTGAACAAGGGATGGTCGGACCTTACCGAATCGCCGTCGATCCTGCCACGCCTCATAATACCAAAATTAATCTGAATGTCATCATAATGGCAGATGGCGGATATAGTTGGACCCATCCACTGGCCCTTACTGTATTGAAAGGAGCAAAGATATCTGCAAATCCTACCGCAATTGATTTCGGCGATGTGTTTCTTAATTTTACCGCTCAACATCAGCTTGCCATCAGCAATACCGGAACCGATACTTTATTTATTAACCAGCTCTCCACTGCCAGCTCCTATTTCTGGGTGGAAGAAAACCAACTGGCTATTCCGGCAGGACAACAGCAAACAATCCAGGTCAAATTTTTACCAACCAATGTGGCAACCTATACCGATACGCTTTACCTGTCCAATAGCGATCCGGTAAATTTCGACTATTCCATTGCTTTAACTGGACAGGGTATTTTGGCGCCTGATATCCAGGTAACACCGGATAGTATTGGTGCTCAACTCCTGCAGACGGATTCGGTTATTATTCCTGTCACAATTAATAATGTAGGGCCCGGTGAGCTTATTTTTACCACCCAGATCGGAAATTATCCGCCTGCCGGGAGAAATATTGAGGGCGCCGGCGGAAGTGACAGCTTCGGTCATATCTGGATTGACAGTGATGAACCGGGCGGACCTCAATACAACTGGATTGAACTGGGGGCAGGTGCAGGAACTGAAATTCCATTAAGCGGGCTGAATAGTACCAGCAGCTCCATTCCTCTGGGATTTGAAGTTCCATTTTATCAGAATGCTTATACCAACCTGCGGGTGTGTAATAATGGCTGGATCAGTTTCAATACATTTTCGGTGAGTTATAATAACACCCAGCTGCCCAGCACACTGGCACCGAGATCCATGATCGCTCCGTTATGGGACAATCTGAATATGCAAACAGACAGCCACGTCTACTACCTGGCCGAGGCAGACCGATTTATTGTACAATGGGAGAATATTTATACCGCAACCGGCTTCGGACCCTATACATTCCAGTTGATCATTTATGAAAATGGTAATATAATGATGCAATACAAGGAATTACAGGGTCTGGAAAATGCGTACACCGTCGGCATGCAGAATGCTGATGGCAGCGATGGTTTTGCCATTGCCTACAATGAAGCCTATTTACATGAGCAAATGGCGGTTCAGATCAGCCGGCGAAGCTGGGTGAGTGTCGATCCGGTTGGTGGTACAATTGCCCCGGGTGGTAGTGCTGCTCTCGATCTTAAGTTTAAAACCACTTCTTTTCCGCTGGGAGAGTTTTGGGCCAGCCTGGAAATTAGAAGTAATGATCCGGATGAAGAGCTGGTCGCCATACCCATTCACATGGTTGTGGATAGCATCTACACGACTATTTCAACGGCGGACCTTTTACCAAACAGCTACCGGTTGGAGCAAAATTATCCCAATCCGTTCAATCCCACCACCACCATCCGGTACCAGATTCCCCAGTCCGAACCGGTTAAGCTGGATATTTATAATGTCCGGGGGCAGCTGGTGCGAGCACTGATCCGGCAGCAACAAAATGCAGGTTATCATGTGGTAAAATGGGATGGCCGGAATGAGCAGGGAAATCTGGTCAGTAGCGGACTTTATTTCTATAAGATCCAGGCAGGATCATTTTCTCAAACCAGACGAATGATGTTATTAAAATAACCTATTAATTAGAACGAAATAAATCCCCGATAAATTTTAAATTGTCGGGGATGTTTTTTAATTGAGCCGGATTAAAAAATAAAACTGTAAAACAAATATGTTGATTTCAGTCAATTCCTCATCTAAAATTGTGGTGTAGTTTATATCAAAAGGAAGATTTATGCTGAACAACCTCTGGACCAATTTTTATTACTATTATTACCAGCAGGCGAGGTCTGCCTAGTTCAGATAAAATCAATTTACGAACAACAGACCTCTCAAATATTTGAGAGGTTTTTTTTTGCTACAGGAGGAAAATATGGTCATCGTAATGCAAAAGGATGCCAGTGCGGAAAATTTAAAAAATGTGGTTGCCCATGTGGAAGAGCTGGGTGCCCGGGCTCACATATCACAGGGTGAAGAACGAACTATCGTCGGAATTATCGGCGATAAGAGAAATATCCAGAAAGAACAGTTGCTGGCACTGGAAGGCGTGGAAAATGTTGTCACAATTCTACAGCCCTATAAGCTGGTCGGCCGGGAATTTAAAAAGGACAATACCATCATAAAAATCAACGGTGTCCAGTTTGGTTCAGGAAAACCAGTTGTTATTGCCGGTCCCTGTACCGTGGAAAGCGAGGAGCAAATTCTGATATCTGCTCACCTTGTCAGGGAAGCGGGTGGAAAAATTCTGCGGGGTGGCGCCTTCAAGCCCAGAACCAGTCCTTACAGCTTCCAGGGACATGGCGAAGAGGGATTGCGCTGGTTGCGAAAAGCAAAAGAGGAGACTGGTCTGGCGATTATCACCGAAGTAATGGAAGCAAATCAGGTGGAGCTGGTTGCAAAATATGTGGACATCCTTCAGATTGGTGCCCGAAATATGCAGAACTTTAATCTGCTAAAGGCGGTTGGTAAAACGGAAAAACCGGTTTTACTAAAAAGGGGGATGTCGGCTCAGCTCACTGAATTTCTGATGAGTGCGGAATATATTATGTCCGAAGGAAACGATCAGGTTATTTTATGCGAAAGGGGCATTCGCACATTTGTGGAGTACAGCCGGAATACTCTCGATCTGAATGTAGTCCCGGCTATCAAAAAGATCTCGCATTTACCGATTATTGTCGATCCCAGTCACGGCACCGGACGCACAGATCTGGTTGAGCCAATGAGTCTTGCGGCACTGGCAGCAGGTGCAGACGGACTTATGATCGAGGTACATCCCAATCCGGAAAAAGCCTGGTCCGATGCCGATCAAACCTTGAGTCCGTCGCAATTTCAGGGGTTGATGAATAAAGTTGCCTATTTTCTGAACCATCAACAATATTCTGAAGCAACCGCCTGATTCACATGTTATATTTTACCTGGTAGAATTAAGAGAGAACTTTTATTGGCCGTTTACGGCAGAGAGCCGATTTGTTGAAAAAAGGCAGACTAAAAATCAGATTATTATGGAATTCAAACAGATAAAAAATGCTACATTGGAAGGAACTGTTTCCATCCCGCCCTCCAAAAGTGTGACCCATCGCCTGCTGATGATCAATGCACTGTCCCAAAAATCCGCGACCCTGGTTCATCCCCTGGTCAGTGAAGATACGATGATTACCGCCGAAGGACTTCGGAAGCTGGGATATCAGATTGATCTGAATGAAAAAAAGGCCACTTTTTCCGGTCGGGTAACACCCTCGGATGAGAAGGTTTCTATCAACGTAAACAACTCCGGCACCAGTGCAAGATTCCTGACCGCAACCGCCGCAATCTCCCGGATAAACTGTCTGATCGATGGTTCCGAGCGCATGCGGCAGCGCCCAATGAAACCTCTGCTTGAGGCGCTTATATCACTCGGTGCAAACATAGAACAAACCAAAGGACATTTACCGCTTTCCATAAAAAAATCTGAAATGACTGGTGGTACTGTGGAAATTGATGCCTCAAAATCATCCCAGTTTGTATCGGCGCTCGCCCTGATATCACCACTTTTACCTGAACCAGTTACCATCCGGCATTATAATAAAATAGCGAGCAAACCCTATCTGGATTTAACCCTCTCACTTATGCAAAAAGCCGGAATCAAGATGCAAATCAAAGAGGAAGAGATAACCATCACCGGAAATCAATCTTACAAGCCAATTAACACAAAAGTTGAGGGAGACTTTTCCAGCGCCGGTTACTTCCTGGTTGGAGCAGCCATCACCGGGGGCAGGGTGAAGTGCAAAAATATGAATCCGGATTCTGTCCAGGGTGATCGGGTGATTCTGGATATTCTGAAAAATTGCGGGGTAAAAATAACGACGCACCAGGATTATATCGAATTGCAGGGTGGAAGCGAGTTAACCGGTCTAAATATGGACATGCAAGATTATCCCGATCTGGTGCCAACCGTTGCGGTGCTGTGTTTGTTCACCCGGGGAAAATCATGTTTGCGAAATGTGCTGATTCTCAGGTTTAAAGAATCCGATCGCATCCGTGCCATTATCGAGAATATTCACCGGCTCGGTGGACATGCTACCCTCAACGGAGCAGACCTGATGATCAAACCAGGGAATTTAAAAGGTGCAGAACTTGAAACTTATTCCGATCACCGGATTGCCATGAGTTTTGCCATCGCCGGATTAAGGATTCCCGGGATTAAAATTATCAATCCATCCTGCGTTCATAAGTCTTATCCGGATTTCTGGACACATCTGGAACAATTATCAAAATAAGTTAAAAAATTTAATTACTCAAAAATATTAAAGGAAAGTAATGAGCGGTAATTTATTTGGCAATGCCTATCAGGTGATGACCTTCGGGGAAAGTCACGGAAAATATATCGGACTGGTGATAGACGGGCTCAAGCCGGGTCTGGAAATCTCTCTCGATGAGATACAGCAGGAACTCAACCGACGACGACCCGGACAAAGCAGCATCACCACACCCAGACAGGAAAAGGACCGGATTGAGGTGGTAAGTGGTAT
>CAZTXJ010000020.1:6003-13023 GCA_964617285.1 uncultured Calditrichaceae bacterium
GCAGCATCACCACACCCAGACAGGAAAAGGACCGGATTGAGGTGGTAAGTGGTATACTGGAAGGCAAGACCACCGGTACCCCGATCTGTATGCTTATCGCGAACGAGGACCAACGACCGGGAGATTATGAGAAATTAAAAAACATCCTCCGACCGGGCCATGCCAGTTACACCTTTCTTAAAAAATATGGCATTTTCGATTTTCGGGGAGGCGGAAGGGCGAGCGGGCGGGAAACGGCCACCCGGGTGGCCGCCGGCGCTCTGGCTAAACAGCTGTTGGAACAGCGGGAAATTAAGATCTTTGCCTACACCCGTGCAATAGGTGGTATCGAAATAAGCGAAGTCGATCCTTCTTTTATCGAGAAAAACCCGCTGAGAACAGCGGATCCGGAGGCAGCTGGAAAAATGCTGGCCGCGATTGAGTCGGCAAAAAATGAAGGCGATTCGCTTGGCGGAATCATCGAAGTGGTAGTGCAGAACTGTCCGCCGGGATTGGGCGAGCCGGTATTTCATAAATTAGAAGCGGACCTTGCAGCAGCACTGATGTCCATCGGTGCGGTAAAAGGATTTGAAATCGGCAGTGGTTTTAAAGCAGCACAGATGAAGGGAAGCGAACAGAATGATCCGTTTTATTACGACAGGGCTCATCAAAGATTCCGGACAAAAACAAACAACGCTGGCGGTACACTTGGCGGAATTTCAAACGGGGAAGATCTGGTAATGAGAATCGCAGTCAAACCGCCCTCCTCTATCGCTAAAAAAATAGAAACCGTGGATCGGGACGGCAATCCGGTCGTGTTCGGTACCGGTGGCAGACACGACCCCTGTATCTGTCCCAGAATTGTACCGGTGGCAGAGGCAATGGTCGCCCTGGTTCTTCTGGATCACCTGCTATTACAGGACCGAATCAGTAAGGAAAATAATCTTGATGAATTACGCCGGAAGATGGATACCATAGATCAGCAGATACTTCTCTTGCTGGCACAACGTTTTGATTATATCGGAAAAATCGCCGAAGAAAAAAAACGAATGGGATTGGATGTGTCCGACCACAATAGGGAGAAAACGGTTAAAAAGAACTGGACTGCTTCTACCAAAACTCTTGATCTTGATCCGGAAATGAGCAAAAACCTCGTTGATCTGATACTGAAGCATTCCAAAAAAAAGCAGCAGGAAGTACTGCAATGAAGCGCATCGGTTTAATCGGTTTCGGCCGCTTTGGAAAATTGCTGTATAAACATCTGGGAGATAAACTTGCTTTTCAGATCTATGATAGCCAGGATAATGAAAATAAAAGCAAAAGTGATTATCCACTGACTAACCTGAGAGAGGTCTGTAAAAATTCGATCATCATCCTGGCTGTTCCGGTTTTCCGGATAGAACAGATTTGCCGGGAAATTTCTTCTCTAATTCAACCTGGTACCCTGATTATTGATGTCTGTGCCGTTAAAATATATCCCTGCGATATCATGCGAAATCACCTGCCAAAAAATTCTGAAATTCTGGGGAGCCACCCGCTTTTTGGTCCGGATTCAGCGCCCGAAACACTTAAGGGACATAAAGTCGTAACATGTCCGGTGAGAATTAAACCGGAAAGATTGGATAAAATAAGACAGTTTTTAGAAGACTGCCAATTGCAAACTGTTGAAATGACTCCCGAGGAACACGACTGGTTGATGGCCAGCAGTCTGGCACTCACCCACTTTTTGGGTCGGGGTTTGAGTGAACTGAATCTGCCGGATCATAGAATTACCACCATGGATTATCAGAATCTGCTGCATTTGATGAAAAAGGTAAATCGGGATACCCGGGAATTGTTTGAAGATATGCACAGGTTTAATCCCTATACGGGAGAAATAAGGGAACAACTGATACAGGCACTGGTAAATCTTGACCAGGAATTAAAGCAGAAGCCTTAATTTCTGAATGATAAATTTGTGGGGAAGGAGTCTACTCTTAGGCAAGGAGAAAATCTTAAAATTTTATTTGTTTTAACCGCTGATAAAATTTTGCCAGTGGGAAACCCACCACATTAAAATAGCACCCCTCAACTTTTTGAACAAAAAGGGAAGCATAACCCTGAATACCATAAGCACCCGCTTTATCGAACGGTTCACCAGAATCCAGGTAAGCCCCGATCTCGGCATCGGACAATTCATAAAAACTTACCCGAGTTTCATCGTAATCCCTGAGCTCCTGAGAATGGGTCAACAGACCGAACCCGGTGATCACCCGATGGGTTTTGCCACTCAACTCCTTCAGCATCCGGCGCGCATCATTTCTATCTATTGGTTTCTCGTAAATCTTACCATCCAAAGCAACCACGGTATCCGCCGCTATGATTAAATCGTATGGAACCTTTCCCGAAACCAGTTCCGCTTTCTTCCAGGCATTCATTATTGCGTAATCAACCGGATCGGAGCCGTGATAAATCTCTTCCACTCTGGCCGGAACCACCTGAAAATTCAGTCCCACAGTTTCCAGCATGGTTTTCCGCCGGGGAGATTCACTGGCCAGGATTATCTTTTTCTCCTTCAGATTGCATAATTCCGATAAAAACCGGTTCGTCATCGGTAATTCCTTTTGTCTAAACTAACCCAGATAAATGGCGAGCAGGCCAACCAGCATATCCGCTTTCAGAAGATTGCTGATGAACCCAAGATTACCCGGGGTTTGATTTCTCCACATACTCCAGACAGAGAAAAAAATGACCGGATAGACGCCAAATAAAATTACCAGAATGTATTTTATCCCATACCAGCCAAATAGGAAGGGCAGGAAAACCAGAACAGTTAAAAGAGCAAAATTCAGTGTGGTCAGAATCAAAGACAGCCTATTACCGTAGATGATTGGAAAAGTACGGGCTTTTTCGCTGGTGTCACCTTCGCGGTCCTGAATGTCTTTAATGATTTCCCGGCCAAAATGATAGAAGAAGGCAAATATTGCCGGTATCAAAGTTTCGACAACACGGTGAACCGCAATTCCACCATAAATAAATGCCATGCCCGTTGAAAAACTGACCGCAAGATTACCAATCAGGGGAAGGCGTTTTAACCGGTAAGAATAAAAAAACAATAATAGAGAAATGGAAAAGGCTATAATGAATACCAGCAATCCTATAAATAAAGCTAGCAGAGAACCGACGGCAAATTCAAAAAGGGCGATAATCAGCGCCTGGGAGGACAATAGTTTTCCCGCAACAAGCGGTCTTTTTGGTTTATTGATCCGGTCTATTTCCAGATCAAAATAGTCGTTAATGGTATTTGCGCCGGCAGCAATCAGTCCCCCGGAGACGCAGGCAAGGAGGACATTGATAGCGGGGTGAAGTGTACCGGTGATGAACGCTGCCACAAAAATAGAGATCATGCTGATCAACACATTGGCCGGGCGGGATATTGCGATAATGGAATTAATAAATTTATTACTCATAGAAAAGATATCAGGGCATTTTTTCTTTGATGACCTGCAAATCTCCGGAAACCTTTAACAGATATTGGGAACCGCAATTTTTACAGGTCGCTTCCTCCTCCTTGTCCGAAGCTGCCGAAAGCGCCAGACGGATGCCGCAATGGCACATCCATCCCATAATTCTGGCGGGCACACCGGCTACCAGAGCATAGGGCTTTACATTCCGATTGACTACTGCCCCCGCACCAATAAAGCAAAATTTGCCCAGGGTAACGCCACAGACCACGGTGGCATTTGCTCCGATGGATGCACCACGCCGGACATATGTATCCCGATACTCATGTTTCCGGATAATATGGCTTCTGGGATTGATGACATTGGTGAAGACCATTGAGGGTCCACAAAACACATCGTCCTCCAGATAAACGTTATCATAAATGGATACATTATTCTGAATTTTAACGTTATTGCCGATTTTAACTTTTGATCCGACAAAAACATTCTGACCCAGCGAACACTTTTCCCCTATTTGCGCTCCACTCATAACGTGGCAAAAATGCCAAATTTTGGTATCTTTACCGATCGTTACCGGCTCATCGATCACACTGCTGGGATGGACATAATAATTTTTCTCTGCCATATTCAATCCTGTCTCATTATAATCAGAAAAATTTGGGTTCATCATACTCGCCGAATACTTCTTTTAGGGTATCCACCATCTCGCCCAGGGTACAATAAGCCTTGGCACATTCCACCAGCAAAGGCATCAGATTTGTGCTGGTTTGAGCAGCAGATTTCAACTGCTTTAATTTCTCATCTACCTGGTCATTATTTCGTTTCTTTTTAAGCTGCTGTAATTTTTTGATCTGTCCCTTTTCAACTTCTTCAGGAATGAGAAGGATCGGAATTTCTATTTTCTCATCTGCTTCGGCAAATTCATTCACCCCAACAATGATCCGTTCTTTTTTATCTATTTCCTGCTGGTAAACATATGCCGCGCGGGCAATCTCATGCTGGAAGAAATTCTTTTCGATCGCCGGGATCACACCACCCAGTTTTTCTATCTTGGTAAAATACTCCTCCGCCTGTACTTCCATTTTATTGGTCAGCATTTCCAGATAATAGCTGCCTCCCAGCGGATCGATGCTGTAACTCACACCCGTTTCATGGGCAAGGATCTGCTGCGTCCGAAGTGCAATCTTTACTGCTTTCTCAGAAGGTAAAGCCAGCGTTTCGTCCATTGAATTGGTATGCAGGGATTGGGTACCACCTAATACCGCCGCCATGGCCTGATAGGCAACGCGCACGATATTGATCTCAGGTTGTTGAGCGGTAAGCGTGCAACCTGCCGTCTGAGTATGAAAACGAAGTAACCAGGAACGTGGATTCTTCGCACCGTATTTATTTTTCATCCGCTTTGCCCAGATCCGGCGGGCAGCCCGATATTTGGCAATCTCTTCAAAAAAATCGTTGTGGGAGTTAAAAAAGAAAGAAAGCCGGGGGGCAAATTTATCGACGTCCAGTCCGCGTTCCAGGGAGGCTTCCACATAAGCGAAACCATCCGCCAGGGTAAAGGCAAGTTCCTGTATCGCAGTCGAACCAGCCTCCCGGATATGATAACCGCTGATGCTAATAGTGTTCCATTGCGGTACTTTTTCAGTACAGTATTCAATCATATCCACAATAATTCGCATGGAGGGCTCAGGCGGATAAATCCATTCCTTCTGTGCGATATACTCTTTCAGAATATCATTCTGCAGTGTTCCCTGAAGCCGATCGAAAGATACACCCTTTTTCTCCGCTACCGCTAAATAAAAGGCCAGAAACATGGCGGCTGGCCCATTGATGGTCATTGAGGTGCTCACTTCTCCCAGCGGAATTCCGTCAAACATAATTTCCATATCCTCCAGAGAGGAGATGGACACACCACATTTACCGACTTCTCCCAGACTTAAAGCATCATCCGCATCCCGGCCCATGAGTGCGGGCAAATCGAAGGCTACCGAAAGTCCGGTTTGCCCATGTTTAAGCAGATACTTAAAGCGTTCGTTAGTATCTTTCGGTGTTCCAAATCCGGCGAACTGGCGCATGGTCCACATTCGGCCCCGGTACATGTTATAGTGAATACCGCGGGTATAGGGATATTCCCCCGGAAAACCGAGGTCATTAAAATAATCAAAATCCTCCAGATCCGAAGGGGTTGCCAATAATTCTACCGGTTCCGAAGATGCGGTGATATATTTTTGATCTCGATCGACACTTAATTTATTTTTTTTCTCCAGCCATTCTTGCTTGGCACTCTTTAATTTTTCCATATCTTTGAACATGAAACATTCTCCTGGCTATGTTCGAGATGCGCACTTCAAAATTACCTGTTGCTAAATATTAACCACTCCACAAATTTATTGCAATGAGTTTTTCAGAGTAAAACTAGCAAAAAAACTTTTTAAGGTACCATTTATTCCTTGATTTGTCGCAAGGTTTACCCGTAAATTTACACCGCATTTTTCAGTGGATATGGATGACTAACCCCTAAAATTTTATGTATAAACTAATTTATACAATTATATTGTCCACAATTTCATTACTGTTTCTCTTTAGTTGTTCGGAGGAGAAAACGCCGGTTACCGAGTTATCCTTCAATGTGGACAGCACTTTACTGGCACCGGAAAATAAATTTGATTCGCTGGGATTCCGTTTTAATCCCCCAAAAAATTTTGATCCAATTTCCGATAGCCTGTTTACGGAAATTCAAAATAACCTTTTAAAAATGGAGGAAGAAAGCGGGGAATTTAGCCTGGACATTATTAATATATTCCTGCATGATTCAACCAAAAGTTTTTGTAGTATTAGCCGACTTCAAATAAAGGACTCGGAGGGCAGTTTAAATTCAATCATGCCCCAATACCGAAATTATTTAGAAAAGAAACTCTCTGGTTTGTCCGTTACCATGGCCGACTTCATGAAAGATAACATCCATATGTATCAATTTCTCATTCAGGGCCCGGACCGGATTCAATTTAAACTCGATTTTATGACCATTAAAAACATTATCATTCAAATTGACTATGTTGTTCCGAAAAACGATTACGAAAAAATGATTCAATCGATCGAATCATCAATTGGTTCAATTAAATTACTCACACAATAATTAAAGGAGCTCTGTATGGTCAAACGAACAACTGCAGTTCTGCTTGTTCTGGTGTTTATATTGTTAACAGTTGGCTGTTCTGCTCACATCCACAAAGTGGGTGCCGGAGAACAGCAAGGAATTCCGGTCCAGGAGAGACAGTGGTATGTGCTCTGGGGGCTGGTCCCCATCAATAATGTGGATTCTCATGCTATGGCAGGCGGGGCAACAGATTATACCATCCGTACCGAACAAAGTGCGCTGGATGTTATTATCAATATTTTTACCAGTGCAGTAACAGTTTATTCCCGCACGGTTACGGTTACTAAATAAGTATAAACCAAAGATATTAATCTCATCCCTCCCCAAGAATTCCAGGGAGGGATTTTTTTTTGCCATAAATTTAAAAATATGTTCGGGCATAAAAATAAATTTCGATTGTTTCAACGAACCAATTTCCCTTAGTTTTGCTCCCTGATTAAG
>CAZTXJ010000020.1:13123-31573 GCA_964617285.1 uncultured Calditrichaceae bacterium
TAAATTTCGATTGTTTCAACGAACCAATTTCCCTTAGTTTTGCTCCCTGATTAAGGATTTATGAAAATAAAAATTATTTGATAAAGGAGATACAGTATGGTTAAGCATCACGTGAAAGACATCAAGCTGGCGGCTGAAGGAAAAAAAAGAATTGAATGGGCGGACAATGATATGCCCGTATTGGCGGAAATCCGGCAAAGATTTGCCAAAGAGAAACCCTTGAGCGGAAAAAAAATGAGTGCCTGTTTGCACGTCACTGCCGAGACAGCAAACCTGGCCCGGACAGTCCAGGCAGGTGGGGCCGATCTTGTTCTGGTTGCTTCAAACCCGCTCAGCACCCAGGATGATGTTGCAGCATCTCTGGTGAAAGATTATGGTATTTCAGTCTATGCCATTAAAGGAGAAGATCACAAAACCTATTATGAACACATCCATGCCGCTCTGAAGCATGATCCGATCATTACCATGGACGATGGTGCCGATCTGGTGTCGACGCTGCATCAGGAGTATCCGGAAAAATGCGCCGATATTTTTGCATCCATGGAAGAGACTACCACCGGAGTGATTCGTTTGCGGGCGATGCACAAGGATGGTGCTCTAAAACTTCCGGTTTTTGCCGTGAATGATGCTCTGACAAAATATTTGTTTGATAACCGGTATGGAACCGGCCAGTCTACCGTAGATGGTATTATCCGTGCAACCGATATTCTATTGGCAGGAAAAAATGTGGTGGTGGCGGGTTACGGATGGTGCGGCCGCGGTTTTGCCATGAGGTGTAAAGGAATGGGAGCCAATGTAATTCTCACCGAAGTGGACCCGATTAAAGCACTGGAGGCTGCTATGGATGGTTTTCAGGTGATGCCAATGGAAAAAGCAGCTGGGATCGGAGATCTTTTTGTGACCATTACCGGCGATATAAACGTTATCCGCAAAGAGCATTTCCAGAATATGAAAGATGGTGCCATTGTGGCTAATTCCGGACATTTTAATGTGGAAATCGATATTCCAGCTCTGGAAAAACTGGCGGTACAAAAACGTACCGATATCCGTAAATATGTGGACGAATATCGGCTCAAAAACGGTAATCGCATCTTTTTACTGGCCCAGGGCCGTCTGATCAATCTTGCCGCAGCCGAAGGACATCCCGCCAGTGTGATGGATATGAGTTTCGCCACCCAGGCACTTACCACCGAATTTGCATTGAAAGAGAAAAAAACACCCGGTGTTTATCTCGTTCCCAAGGATGTGGAAGATTATATTTCAACCCTCAAACTTAAGACCATGGGCATCCAAATTGATGTTCTGACCGAGGAACAGAAAGAATATTTAAGCTCCTGGGAACTGGGCACCTGATTAAAAGAAAATATGTCTGGAAAAATTTACCCTGTCTTTTACCGAGACAGGGTTTTTTCTTTTATAAAATAATTTTAGATCTCATTCTGCCATGCACTTCTCACATGGAAAGTCTTACCATCCTGCAAAAATGAAACTTTCATTTAATAAATCGTTAAATGCACTATAGTCGGACGAAACCAGTAGGAATACCGGTGGAAGTTGAAATTAGATATTTGAGATTGAAGTTGAAGTTATATTTGAGGGAATTTTTCTTATGAAACTATTAGCCATTTTTGCACATCCTGATGATGAATCCTATGGTCCGGCCGGCACCCTGGCTAAATATGCCGCCGAAGGCCATGAAGTTGGTTTGGTTACCCTCACCCGGGGAGAAGCCGGTTCGCTGGGTATCTCAAAAGAACTTGGACCAAAAGTGCTGGCGGAAAGACGGGTGCAAGAATTGCGATGCGCCGCCCGGATCCTGAAAATAAATTACCTCCAAATCCATGAATTGCCGGATAAAAGACTTTCAGAGCAACCGGAGGAAACCGGAATCGAGCTCATAGAATCTGAAATTCAAAAATTTGCACCGGATGCAGTCATTACTTTTCACAAGGATGGCATTTCCGGACATCCTGATCACAAAACCGTCTCAAAATGGGTGCTTCAGGCAATTGACCAACTAAATAATTCCCCCAAATTATTCTGGTACGGCGTCACGCCGGAACAAGCCGCCCATGTCACCAACCGAAAACTCTATCCCATGAATACCGAAAATATTACCCACAAAATAGATGTTCAGAATGTACTTGACATAAAAATAGAAGCTATTCATTGCCATGAAACCCAGGTAGAGTTGTGGAAGACCATGGAAAAAATCCCCGATGGTTTTGAGATGTTTGCCCGATGGGAACATTTCACTCAGGTCAGACCGTTACCTACGGATAAGGAAATAAAAAACGATCTTTTTTCGTAGATAAAATCTAATAAATACCTTGCTTTAATTCTCAATCTTAGATTTATTAAGCTGATTTTATGGTCTGATCGGTGGAATAGTCTCTGATTTTTATTTGCACCTGATGAGAATTGAAATGATGAATGACGAGTATGAAGTATGTTATTAATGCGAGAAGAGAGTCTAAAAAAATAAAGGAGAAGAAAGGTGAAAGAGGCGATTAAAGGTTTACACCCACAAGCTATGTGGGAGCATTTTTATGAGATTTCTCAAATTCCACGCTGTTCGAAAGAAGAGGAAAAGGTAAGGGAGCATGTTCTGAAGATTGCCAAAAAAAATGGTCTGGAAACGAAAATGGATGCGGTAGGCAATGTTGTGGTCAAAAAACCAGCGACTCCCGGATTGGAAAAGAAACCGACAATTGTATTTCAGGGTCATCTGGATATGGTGTGCGAGAAAAACAAGGGAACAGAACACGATTTTTCCAAAGATCCGATTAAGTTGCTGCGGGATGGAGACTGGATCAAAGCTGATGGGACAACGCTGGGTTCTGATAACGGCATTGGCGTCGCGACCGCTCTGGCAGTTATGGAAGATAAGAATATGAAACATGGCCCCATGGAATTCCTCTTTACCATCGATGAAGAAACCGGTCTGACCGGTGCCACCGAAATTGCTGACGATATGCTCGACGGAAGAATACTCCTCAACATGGATTCCGAGGAAGACGGCGCTCTCTATATCGGTTGTGCCGGTGGACAGGATGCCGAACTTTATTTAAAAACAGATGGAGAAAAAATCCCCAATGGATTCAAACCGGTAATGGTTAAAATAACCGGATTAACCGGTGGACACTCCGGGCTAAATATTCACGAAGGAAGGGGTAACGCGCTAAAATTGCTGACCCGGTTTCTCTGGAAGGCTTTGCCACAGGTAAGCGGGCGGCTGGCCAGCTTTGAGGGCGGCAGTAAACATAATGCGATCCCGCGGGAAGCGGATGCGATTATATTCCTGCCTTCAGATAAGATCAGTAACCTCAAGCAGATTGCGAAAGACTACGATGCCATTTATAAGAATGAATACAAAGCGGTCGATCCCAAAGTAACTCTGGTTTTGGAAGAAAAGGGTTTCGAAGTTCCCACCGAAATGTTTTCCTCCCAGCTGCATAATCGGTTGCTCAATCTCCTCTACGTCATTCCCCATGGAGTGATGGGTATGAGTCATGCGATTCCCGGTTTAGTGGAAACTTCGACCAACATGGCCGTGGTGAGCCTGAAAAATAATAAGATCAGTATTTTAACCAGTCAGAGAAGTTCAGTCGGTTCTACCCTGACCGGACTTCACGACATGATTCGGGCATGCGGATTTCAGGCCGGCGCAGAAGTTCATAGCGGAGGCGGATACCCTGCCTGGCAACCAAATCCGGATTCGGCTTTGCTTAAAAGAGCAAAAAAGGTGTATAAAAATCTATTCGGAAAAGAACCGGAAGTCAAGGCTATTCATGCCGGTTTAGAGTGCGGGATCATCGGCGATAAATTCCCGGGCATGGATATGATATCTTTTGGACCCACCATTGTCGGTGCCCATTCTCCGGATGAAAAAGTCCAGATATCAACCGTGGAGAAATTCTGGAAATTTGTGGAATCATTAATCAAGGATGTAGCAGCTTAGTTAATAAAAGAAAAGGGGCGAAATTAAATCGCCCCCTTTTTTTATACCAAAAACTTATTTTTATAATCCCGACCAGATCAGGGTAAACCTCCAAAATTCTATCAGTTTTTCTGAAAAGGCACCCACACCTCCATCCGCAAGCTATCTGCCGGATGACCAAGTGAGGGAAAAACATCGATTAAACGCTCCAGTGCCGGGTCCGAAAGAGAATAATTGTTTTTCCGGATATAATTCTTCAGGTCAGAATAAATCTGGCGGAATGAATTTCTCGGTCCATTAAGTGGAAAGGTAAGAACATTAACATATTTCCATTTTTGACAGGTAAGCGGAACACTAACTGACATGCTATCAATCACCCGGGCGGCAAAAGCAAAGGACGGTATATCAGTTTCGTTCGAATCCGGGAAATCGTAAGAAATAACCATCAGGGGACCAGTCTGTTTTACTCCCTGGTTTTCTAATTCCAGTAAAAAATTTTGAACTTCCTGGTCATTATCCAGTGCAGTTTGTGGTACAATCTGGGCCACATAATAAAAAGGTTCTACAAATTTTTCCTCAACATTCAAACCGGCAGCATTTTTATTTTTGAAACCACGCTCACAGAAAAAGACCGACAATGCCAACCCAATGGATAGAATCAATAAAATCAGGTGCTTCACTAAAATCTCCTTAAAAATGGGGGAGAAATATAAATCAAGGAACAATCACATTCAATGCAATTTTATTTATTTTCCCATCAAATATTAAGTTTCAGATGAATTCACCAAGTTTAAAATTAAACACCAACTGTATCGGATTCGATTCCAGATCTGCAGCAGCTATTTTATTATAATGGATTCGCCGAAAAGGTAATCTCTTTGGAACTTGATATATTGTGTGAGGTAAATTAAATTGAATTCGATTAAATATTATCGGGAGTTTTAATGAAAATTTTGCGGATTGTAAGTGGGCTTCTATTCATATTTCTGCTTTTCAGTGTAACCAAAAGTTTTGCCCAACGATTTCAGTGTGAAGTCAAAATTCAGATGTCCCAGCTTCAACCACGGGATCAGGATGACTTATCCGACCTGTCACAAAAATTAACCGACTATTTGAATAAGAAAAACTGGAGCGATCAAAATCAGGACATCACCATCAAAAGTAACATACAACTCATCATTACCACTGTAACAACCCGAGGTTCTGAGAAGGTGTATCGGGCACAATTCCTGATCAGCTCTCCTAGCGGTGAAAATTTTTATGACACCTCCTGTGAATTTCCTTATTTTCTTGGCCAGGCATTTGAAACTTACCGAACCGCCTTTGATCCCCTTTTAGATTTAGTCGATTTCTATGTCTACATGGTTTTAGCCGGCGAACTGGATACCTATGAATTATTTTCCGGGACTCCCTTCTACAACAAAGCCCAGGATCTGGCAAACCAGGGACAATTAAGCAATTTTTCGACCGGTTGGACTGGCCGGCTGGAAGACGTCATTCAGATCACCGATGGAGATCATGTCCCGTTACGGGAAGCCAAATTCTATTATTACGAGGGTTTGTACTTCGTTGAGCGGGAACCCAATCCGAATTATGCCCGACAGTTCTCGGCCGAAGTGGTGAGACGATTAGGTATGGTTTACAATAAAAGACCAAACAGCAAGACGCTGAAAAGATTTTTGGATTCCCATTTCCAGGAAATTTGTACTTTATTCCGCTTCGATCTGGACCGAAAGAATATGGATAAAATGATTGAAATAGATGGTCGTCACCGGGACACCTACGAAAATTGTGTTCCGGCATTTTAAACTTTTCCCAGACCATCTGCTTCATTAGCTTACCAGATATCCAGTGCGAAATTTATGAGAGCATTCTGGCCAGATAAATTGTCCCATTATTCCAATCGTGAACTACTTGGAGCTGGTCAGTTCGGTTTGGTTTACCTGGTTGAAAATCCTGAGTTAAAACAAAAAACCATCATCAAAATTATCGAGGCTATCCGGGATATTGACCCGGTTATCATCAAGCGTTTTCGCCGGGAAATCAAGTCACTCCAGAAACTAGATTCTCTCCATATCGTTAAGTTGCTAAACTATTGGATTGATGATTCTTTCTTGGCCTTCGAGACCGAGTATATTAACGGCATTTCGCTAGAACATCTTCTTGGCCTTTTTCAGGATATCCCCTACCCCCGAAAAAAAGAAGCTATATTCAATATCGTTTATCAGATCTGCCAGGGTTTGGAATATTTACACCGGAATCACCTGGTACATCGGGACATAAAACCTTCGAATCTATTATTGGAATTGAAAGCATCTAAAAAGAATTATACTTCTGAAGAAATTCTATCACTCACGGAAAAGAATGATTTTTGTTGTAAGATAACAGATCTGGGAATTGTAAAGGAGCTGGGCGCATCGGTTAGCATCACCCGAACCAGCGATTTTATCGGCACCGCCGCTTACATTTCCCCCGAGCAGGCTGTGGGCAAAAAGGTCGGGCAAGCTTCGGACTTATACTCTCTTGGCGTACTGTGGTATCAGCTCATTACCGGAGCAAATCCGTATTACCGGAAAAATGTCTATCATACCATCAATGCTCACTTAAACGAAACTGCACCGGACATTGGCATAAAAAATCCAGAGATGGATCAGAAACTTTCCGGAGTTATTATGCGACTCCTGAAAAAGGAACCAAATCAGCGGGGCTATAACGCAGGCCAGTTGCTCAAATTCCTGGAGACATATAAGCAAGTAGAAATAAGTGATAAAAGCAAAGATCAGATAAGCCTGTTAAAAGAAAAGCGTAAAAAACATCACTGCCCGGCATTCGAAGAATATTTTATAGATATGGTTAGGGTAGGTCAATCTAAAAAGATTATCTCTGCTGCATATCAAGATCGGAATACTTTGAATAAATTTTTTTTCCACCTGGAGAATTTGCAAGTCCGGGAAACCATTCAGGAATTTTATTATTTCCCAGTGAATGACCTCGGTTTTCTCTACAATTTTGTTCATTCAATCCTCGCTCAGGCAGAGCAAACCGAGCTTCAGGAATTTAAAAAACACTTAGCCGGGGAATCGTTATTCCTTGAATTTTTTAACCTCTATTCCCGGGAAAAAATCAGCGATCTCGAACAATCAGAAAATGACAGCTGGTCCAGAATGCAGCTTCCACTCAAACTGTATAACTGGATTGAATTTGTTGCCCGGCTCCTGAGTTTTCTAAGCCAGAAAAGACCAGTCATCATCTTTTTAAACCTATTGAATCGTTCATCTGATAATTCAGATCTTCTTATATTGCTTATGGAGAGACTGATGAATGAAAACCTTTTCTGGTTCTATCTCGGCACAGAATCGACCCCTTTTTTAAAAAATGTACGGATTACATTTTCAGAGAATGAAACAACAGTAGATCTGGATAATCTGTTTAAAGAGAAGATTCAATGCCGGCTTCACTCCCGGGAAGTTAAAAAATATGCCATTCTGATGGATAACCAGATGGTTGAGGAGAAAAGGAAAAAAGCGAATTCCCGACCTGTAAAGGAAATTAGTGGGAAGAATCTTGCGCTCTTGAAAATTCTGGCAACGTTGGGTCCGATTCATTCAATAGATTTTATTCACTGGATAGTAAGGCAAAAAGCTGACGATTCAGGTAAGATTCTCAATGCTTTATTCCAGAAAAATTTACTCCAGATTCATTCCAATTTGGCTATGGAGGGAATGGTTTCTTTTACTTCAGGAGAATTGTATCAAAATATTTTGTCAGGTATTTCCACAAAAAAAAGGGCTGAAATTTTAAGATTTGTATTACCATACTGGGAAAATCAGGACAAATTTACTGACCAGTTTATTTTAGTTAAAATTTACCGGGAGCTACAAGAATTCAATAAACTGCAATCCGTAATTTTAAATTTGTTTAATTTAGGTATACTGTTTGGCGATTTGAATATGAACCAACAACTTCTGAATTATTTGACGAAATCATCCCGGATGGACAGATCCAAACTTCTTCGCCAATTAAATGTTCACCGAATAATTATACTTATCGCCTGGAGACCCAAAATATGCCTGCACTGGATTGCAAAAAATTTATTGGTCCAAATATCTGATAAATACATCAATGAAAAACATGCCCTCATTCGATTTATGATCCTAAATGCATTATGTTTAAGAAATCAGGAAATTATTAAGGATATTCTTTCAGATCCGATTTTCGGGAAATTGAAAATGACAGATATTACTGCCAATCTTAATTTTCTTGAAGCATTTTCGATTTTTCTGGAAGGGAATTTTTCTCAAGCTGTAAAAAAATTAAGCGAAAGCCTGATGGATTATTATAAAAATGAACTGTACTACAATATCCCATTCTGTACCTATACCCTTGCTCAGTTTTATGTCCAGGCACGGGAGTGGGAAAATGCCTATAAATATGCCGCCATGGGCTATCATGCAGGTAAAGCAATAAATGATTATTGGGTTATGAAGAAATGTGTCGAGTTGATCTTACAGAATGAATACTACTTAAGAAATCAGAAAAACCTGGTTGATTGGAAAAGAATAACCTTACAAGACATAAAACTTTCTGCTAAAATTCTGAAACGGGTTGATTTCCGCACACAAATTTTCGCAACTAAACGTTAAACCTGACCGTCATAATGTCTCCATCCTGAACCTGATATTCTTTGCCTTCCAATCTTAAGATGCCACTTTCCCGACATTTGGCCAGTGAACCTAACTTAATAAAATCCTTAAAATTCACTACTTCTGCCCGAATAAAACCCCTTTCCAGATCCGAATGTATTTCCCCGGCAGCTTTTTGGGCGTTGGTGTGCACTGGAACAGTCCAGGCCCGGCATTCATCATCGCCGACAGTGAAGAATGAAATTAGTCCCAGAAGATCATAAGATTCACGTATCAATTTATTTAAAGCCGGTTGCTCGATACCCATTTCTGCCAGAAAAACAGATCGGTCTTCTTCACTTAACTGGGAGATTTCGTATTCTACTTTTGCGGACAACCCGGTCAGCGTTACATTAGGCAAATTTGAAAATTCAGTTAGTTTCCCCAGGATCTGACCTTCCCTGGAAATATCATCTTCTCCATAGTTAATCAAAATTATAAGCGGCTTAGCTGACAAAAATTGAAATCCCCGCATTTTAAATTTTTCCTCTGGAGTAAAACTGGCTTCCCTTAACGGTCGTTCCTCTTCCAGGATTTTCAAACAACGTTCCATCAAATCCAATTCTTTGACATTTTCATCGGATTTGATTTTCATCAACTGTTTTTTTAACCTTTCTATCCGATTCTCCACAATTATCAGATCCGAAAGAATAAATTCCGACTCGATCATTCTAATGTCCCGGACAGGATTTATCGATCCTTCCGGATGGGGGTAGACATCATTTTCAAAGGTGCGAATCACCAGGCATAAGGCGGCAGTATTTTTCAATATAGTGAGGAACTGGGGATCCATATTACCGCTCCGGGCAACATCCTTTTCTAGCCCACCGACTTCCAAATATTCAATGATTGCATTCACCTGCTTTTTCGGTCTGAATATTTTTGTCAATTCATTCAGGCGAGAATCAGGTACTTTCACCACCCCCCGATGAACTTCAATTTTTCCGGTGCCATGGGCTTCCGGACGTATATTGCCAGTCAGCGTTGAAAAGAGCGTGGTCTTTCCTGAAAAAGGTAGTCCTATTATGCCAATTTCCATGTTTATACCCCACTTGATTTAAAAAATGCCGAACACAATTTAACCAATCCGTTTAGATAATCCAATCCCACATCCCTTAAAACATTACCATAAAAAAAATAAATACTGTCAGTACAAATTATAGTTATAATCAGATCATATGATATAAAAAGAAAAAGCCCGGTTTAAACCGGGCTTTTAAAATGGAGAACTAACAAAATTTAAAAAACGTCTACCCGGCCATTGATATGTTTTCTTTTGTCCTTTATCGTGCCGTCAGGATTGACCACTGAAACATGGCAAAGCGCACAGCTTCTCGGATCGATAAAAATATCCTGTCCAGCATGCCCCTGCGGCGGCAAACCATGGCAATATCGACAGCCTTCAGTATTTTCCGAGGTCCACGATACAGTTCTGTTTTTTCCAACTATGGTTAAGGTATCGTAAACAAAGACAAATGACCCATGGCAATAGACATCACCGCAAGTTCCTGTGCTGGCGTCATAGCTGGTGTTCAATCGGCCATTGTCTGTAGCCAGACTGCTGAAAAGCATTTGTGCTCCGGGGGTATTATCAATGTGCATCGGATCGGAAAAATTCTTGACCGAAACATGGCAGGCATCGCAATTATATACATTGGTTATAACCGTTGTCGCCACATGCTTCTGATGCGCACCGACACCCAGTGAATCCCGGGAAAAATTATTATTCAAATCCCTGGGTGGAGCATTGTTGAGATCACTGCCATGACAGGTATTACATTGCTCCGGACCATTAGCACCCACATGACACTCCCGGCAGCTGACCCCGGTATTACCTCCGGCATAGTTGCTTCCATGGCAGGTTTTGCATTGCAGAATATTCCAGTCTAGTTGAGTTTTGAGGAACTCGCCATGAAAATTGGGGGAGGAAATTGCTGCGAACCCATCCGGATGCGGAAATGAAATGTGACATCCGGAGCCATAACAGGAGACATCACTTGGTCCACCGGAATAATTCTGACCGTGGCAACTGGCACACTGATCAGTCCCCCCTTCCAGTGCCGCCTTGCCATGAAATTGCTCGGATTGCTGATCGACCCAACCATCAGGGTGCGTCGGAACTTCCGGGAAATCTTTTTTCTCGCTACAGGAAAAATAAATTAGCGCAATAATTATCAGGATAAAAAGTTGAGAAATCTTCTTCATCGTTCATACCTTTATTTGGAATGACATTTTTGACAAACCTGTTGAGCATCTTGCTCATGACAACTCATGCAACTTTCCAGATCACGCTCAGCTTCGATCCGATGCCGGCCACCATCTCCCGGTATCCGATTGGCCCACCCAGCGGTATGGTTATAGGGTAGTACAAAGTTTTGCTGATGACATTCAATGCAGAAAGATCGTTCGGTATGACAAACCATGCAATCTTTTTCCTTACCCATGGCATCCAGAGAATGCGTGTAGGTATAGTTCAAAGGATGGCTGATCCGATCCAGATTGTCGCCTTCATGACAAGTCTGGCAGAATTGTACTGCATGGCAGGTTTTACAAGTCTGGCTGGCATTGACAACCATCGCAACAGACGAAGAACGGGCGTCATCTCCATGAGTATGGAGGAAATTGGGGCCGTGGCTCTGGGGCATCACTTTTTTCTGGGTATGGCACTGCTGGCAGGCTTCGATCGTTGGCAGAACATATGGTTCAACCATTTCCTTATTCTCCATTACAGCATGGCAGGATTCACAATTTAAGCCAGCAGACAGGTGCATCTCGTGGGAAAAATTAGGGAAATAATTTTCCACCCTTGGGGCATATTGCGGATTATTAACATCGGTATGACACATCCCACAACTGCTTTCCGATTCAATATCGTGGCAGCTCCCGCAAACTTCCATGCTTGGCATCAGGTTATCCGTCCCCTTCACACTTTTCTCTGCTGCCGAGTGACAGGTTGTGCACTCCATTTCGTTCTGGACTACATGCAGTTTATGAGAAAAAATAATACCTGATTTTTCCTTTCCCGCAAAAACACTGACGAACGATAGCACAACCAGGACAAGTGTTACTGACAGAACTAACTTTAACGATTCTTTCATAATATATATTCTCCGGTAATTTCTCCCGAAAAGTTGATCAGGTTATTAAAAATCTCCATTCGCGATTACATTGACTATTATTATCAAACAATTCATAGGGTAAAAACTGATAATACTTATATCTTAAATAAATAGGTTAATCGTAATAATCCCCGGAGATCGTTTTTGTAATAGCTGTTTGACGATTGCTGCAGTTCTCCGTCAACAATTAGAATATTTTTTAGACGGTAACCCAACCCGCCACTAAATGCCAGGGCATCCTCACTGATATTCGTAAATGCTCTCTCATAATTGTAATAACTGTTGAACAATTTCACGGTAAGATTGGGAACTATTTCGTATCGAATATCCGCATAATATCCGATATTTTCGCCTGCGTAACCTGTCTGATATACAATCCCGAGCGTTCCGAATTTATTATTACCTATAGAGCCGATAATACGGTTATCATTGTCATCTTCATATTGGGTAAACAAATATTGCAAGCCGAGTTCATAATTTCCCAAACGATAGGTTGCGGCAGATCGAATCTGGCTGAAAGCATCGATTTCGAAAATATTAAAAAAGGAATCCTCATAGACCCGTGGTCTCTGACTATTAAATTCCACACCCAGCGACCATTTTGACTCATAATAGGTTAGCCGGTAACGCATTGCCTGATAGTTGGAAGAAAGCACGTTATAGTCGACGCGGGCATAGTAATTTAGCTTTTCAAATAAATAGCCATCCAAAGCAGACCCGACTTGCTGCCAGTATAGTTCCGACCAGCGCTGTTTCTGAAAATAGCTCACATTAATACTGTTTTGCCAGGGTAAATTATAAGCCAGGTAGCCCCCAAGAACATTTCCGTTATCCCAGTCCCGGATCTTAAAGGTTCTCTCATAGGTTGCTTCGGTACCAACAACTCCGCTTACCAGTAAATTTCGGGCAACCTTTCCGGACAGAACTACTGCATCCATGGTTCCGTTAATAACACCCTTGTAGAGAAACTGCCGGCCAACCCGCAGCTTATAGTTCTTATAGAAGTTCCAGTTCAGGTATAAGTTATAGACTCTTTCCTTCCACTCCTGGGGATCTCCGCGGTAAGCTTCTCGGAGAAAGGTGTTGAAATAGAGACCGGAATATTGTTCATGAGATATCCGTAATTGCAATCCCTGGTAATAATCCCATTGCTGGTCTTCATTTGCGTTTTCCCAGGCATAAAGACTACTCTGTAGCCAGCCATTTACTTTAACTTGAGAAAATGTTGTTTTGGTAAATAAGAAGGAAAGGCCTAGGATGGATACTAGTATCAAGCGTTTCATAGGCACCCTGTTTTTTGGTAGTAACTGAGGTCCACTTTTTTTAAGTGGACCTCGAAATTTTCTCAATTTACAAATTTTAATGTATCAATGGCAAGATAAAAACTTTTATGGTACCAACGGCAGAACCGAAGTTATCTGTGACGCACTCCATTTGGTACCACCAGGAAGTAACTGATCATAAACCATTCCATTGACTCCCCGACCCAGACTGTATGCGTCATAACCAAGCACATTCAGGAATGCAGCAACCTGACTGCTGTTTTGTCCAGTCCAGCAATATACCACTATCGGTTTATTCGTAGGAAGGTTTTTCAACTGGGCGGTAGTTTTAAGGCTACTGTTGGGTGTATACTGGTATGCACCGTCAATATGACCCGGAGGGCAGTTACCTTGACCCAGGTAGTCGGATTCCGAAAAATAATTTACAATGTAATAATTAGACGGATTTGCAAGTACGTCAGTCGCGCTTTTACTTTTATATCCAGCTGCCAACATTGCATCAACTCTTGCTGCCAGGATTTCTTCACCGGTCTTTTTCCCAGTGCTCAAAGTGGGATATTCACCTGCCGCATTTAAAGCAGTAGGTGTGGTGGTGAACGAGCTGGCGTATGCCGAACTTGTACCTGAGGTCCACCGATCCAGGGAGGTATCGGCACAGGTCATTCCCCACTTCAGAGAATAGGCATCATATCCCAGTAAGTTGAGGGCCAGGACGGCATGACCGGCAGACTGTCCGGAATAACAGGCAACCAGAATTTTATCGGTTTTACCCAGGTTCGTTTCGGCATAGGTTTTAATATTTGCCAGAGAAACGTTGACTGCACCATCAATATGCTTCGCGTTATAATCTGCTTCCTGGCGAATATCAATGACTTTATAATCAGCTAAATTTGGGGCAACAGTCCCAGCAGTAACAATTTTTGGTGCAGTGGTATTGATGTAATCCCCACCTGTACCCTCCAAATACTGAACCAAAACATTAAATTCATTAATTGGTTTTTCTTCCGGTTCAGTGGAATCCTTACTACAACTGAACAGACTCAACAGAACCAGCACCGCCAACAGGGCCGTGAAATAATTTCTTAAATACTTCATTTTACTACTCCTTTTATTTGGTTATTAGGTTATTAAAAAATAATATTTCTCATTCATTTTCAAGGTCCAACCGGCCATTCTTCATCCTTCACGACTACCGAATCATTCGCATTTACCTCTTCCGACATTAAATCTGCCGGTCGCAGGAAAATTGCTTCATTATGATGACAATTCCCGGCGCAGGCAATAACTGCAGAGGTATCCGGCTCTGTTTGAGGAGTATTTTTTTGCATGTTGTGCGGCATGGTATATTTCCAGGTCGGCATGATATCATAAAACGGCAGATCATTAAATCCCCAGGGACCGTAGGTATCTTTCGCAATAGGTATATGCCTGAGCGTCACCCATTTATAGCTTCTGTCCTGCGGATTCGAGTTTTTGCCAATTTTGAACTCAAAGTATGGCGACCCGGTGATTCCCTCACCACCTACATGGCAGGAATTACAATTGCGATATGCCTGGGAATGACAGGTGGAACAACTCAAATCTCCCCAGTGCATATTATGATATTGATTTTCTGTTCCTTTATCGTGGCAATCCTCGCAGGCTGGCATTTGTTTGTCCTGAAGCTTATAATCATATTCAACCCCATTTCCATGCATCTCAGAGCCGGAATGACAAAATTCACAGCGCTTAAAGTTTGGTGCCCAATGAACATCAGGCAGATAACCTTCATTATTACCCAAGTACTCATCTCCAATCCGGCTTCCATGACAGGCAGTACAGTTTTTGGTCATATCAGGAACCTTCGAAAATTTATGAGCACTCACAAAACCACCCTGTGCCGTATTTGGAACACTAATATGGCATTGGCCGCAGGTGGCATGACAAGTACCGCATTCTTTATTAAATTCTGCGGTAAATTCATGAGGGATAGGACCATCGATCGTTCCCTGATACCTGAGGCTAAAGAATGAGAAATAACCCCTTTGTGTTTTATGAAGACTGGTTAGATGATTACCAACAATACTGGTATGGCAGCCTGCACAATATGTTGCCGGATCTTCAGATGGATCGGCAATCATGCCCATGTGGGCCTCCTCCATACTCTCTGCTTCTCCAACACCACCATGACAACTGACACACGGCTGTTTCCCGTGTATGGAATTTAGAAATGCCTGTCCATCACTACCGATAATCGCTACTTTTTTCCATTTCTCCACCGGAGGAACAGAGCCACCTCAGCCACCGCCGCTGGAAGGAGGTTGCGGATCATAACCGGGAGCTAATTTTTGCAAAGTGACCTGATCTGTGTGGCATCCTTCGCAGGTAAGCTTTTGGGAAAAAGCCATCGATTCATCCGGCTTTTCTACCTTTTCTTCACACCCAAAAGTCACTACAAGAAATGAAATCCCAATTAACAAAACACATAAATTTTGGAGACTAAAACCCGATTGATATGTGAACAAGTTTTTTTGATACATACCTGATCTCCTGTTTAATTAATCTCTTCACAATATATTAAATTGATATTTACAATTTCAAGAAAAGAAAAAAATTATTTTATTTTGTGAAAAATAAAGAATTATTGTGATGATTTAATTAATCTAAAAACTAACCCATTTATCCCAAGTGAAATATAGATTTATTCTCAAAAATTATAAACAAAAAAATTATTTTGTCAATCTGCTGCACATCTTATAAGTTTCAATATTGATTATGATAACTAAAAAAAGTATATTCCGTCAGTTGTAACAAAATTCGATATTACTGAAAGGTTTAGGAGTCCAGAATGGAGCGTAAAATTCGTGTACTTGTGGCTAAACCCGGTTTGGACGGGCATGATCGCGGAGCGAAAGTTGTTGCCGCTGCGTTAAGGGATGCGGGTATGGAAGTTATTTACACCGGCCTGCGTCAAACACCTCAGATGATTGTAGAAACTGCTTTACAGGAAGATGCAGATGTGGTGGCTCTCAGTATTCTCTCCGGTGCGCACATGACCCTATTCTCAAAAGTATTGAGTTTGATGAAAGAAAAAGGACTGGAGGATGTCCTTTTAACCGGGGGTGGAATTATTCCCGAAGAAGATATGGAAAAGCTGGAAAAAATGGGAGTGGGCAAATTATTCGGACCCGGAACCAATACCCATGATATAGTCGATTACATCAAAACCTGGTTCCAGAAAAACAAGGCAAATTAGATAATCCCGGAAACCTCCGGAATGAATGCCTCAACAAGTGATATTCGGTTTTTGATCTTACGATCCTTTTAGCAATTGTAAATTATTCCAGCAGAAATATTCAGAAACCTGTTTGAACACATCTTAATGATTTATCAGGAAATTTACCAGGAGGGTGCCCACTATGAAAATTGAAGAACCGGTTTTCTATCCAAGTCGAATTAAAGACTGGCCGGAGGATGAACGCCCCCGGGAAAAATTAATGGCACTTGGACCGGAATATCTTTCCAATTCGGAATTATTGGCTATTCTTTTTCGAACCGGAAGCCATAAACTCTCTGCGGTCGATCTGGCTAAAACCATATTAAACCAGTATGGTGATCTGCATAATTTAACCGGAACAGATTTCCGGCATTTTTTTAAACTCAAAGGCATCGGACCGGCCAAAGCGATTACGCTTGCTGCTTCTTTCGAAATCGCCCGAAGGATCGCTTCTCTTCCTTCTCAGGAAAAAATAAAAATTACTTCACCCGAAGTGGTTTATCAAAAATTCGGACCAAGGATCGGGGGATTAAAAAAAGAACTATTTTTTGTCTTGCTCTTAAACAGCGCCAATATTTTGATCCGGGATCAAAAAATATCCGAAGGAACACTGAATGCTTCACTGGTGCATCCCAGAGAGGTATTTCAGCCTGCCATCACCGACTCAGCCGCTTCGGTCATTTTGCTGCACAACCACCCGTCCGGGGAAACCCAGCCATCCGGGGAAGATCGGGCCATTACCAATCGACTGGTGGAGGTCGGCAAGATTCTGGATATCCCGGTTCTCGACCATATCATCATTGGGGAAAAACATTATTTCAGTTTCAAGGAGGAAGGGCTTTTAGATCACTGATGTCTTAATTCTTTCATGTCAAGTGGATTTGTGTGTCCCGCTCATCATCACCCCGATAAACCTGAGTGAATCTATATTCTCAAAAAAGATTTTGATGACCACGGATATCGGTATGGCCAGAAACATACCGATAATTCCCCACAGCCATCCCCAGAACATCAGGGAAAAAAGAACGACCAGCGGGCTCAGGTTCACACTCTGACCGACAAAACGGGGATCAATGATATTGCCCAGCAGGAATTGAACACCGCCCAGCAGGAGGGTTAACCATAATAGCGTGGTCAGACTATCGAACTGAATCAGGGCAACGGACAGTGGAAGCAATGTGGCAATCAAAGAACCGATATTGGGTATAAAGTTTAGCAAAAATGCCAGCAGTCCCCAGATGATAGCAAATTCCACATCGAAAAATGTGAGAATAATAAAAAAGAGTAAACCGGTTGCCAGACTGATCAGACCTTTGGCAATCAAGTATTTCTGGATTTGTTTGTTGATATTCCGGAGAATTGTAGTTAGTCGTTCCGAGGTGTCAGGATCGAAGGCGATGCCCAGCTTTTTCACCACCTGATTTCGACCGATGAAGATAAAAAGGAGAAAAAGCAGAACCAGCACAGTATTGGACATAAAATTTAATATGGATCCCAGCGTATTCAATACAATCTGATTGAGGGACAGATTCTGGATTGAATCCAGCCAGCGGAGCCGGTCCCCGGTTGCGGTATGGGGACTGAACACTTCCCTGGGAATTCTGAAAAAATCGACTATTTTGTAAAACAATGTTGCCAGTCGTTGTTCATACTTGGGAAACTCAACTGCAAATGACTTTACACTGGAATAAATCAGGACACCAAACAGATTGAGCACCAGAAAGGTCAGAAACAAAGCCAAAAGAATTGCCAGAAAGGTGGGGATTTTTCTGTCCTCGAAAAACTGGATAAGCGGATTAAGAACATAACTGATAAAAATTGCCAGGGCAAATGGCAGAACGATAGACCGGATCTGGTATAATACAAAACCAACCGCAATAACGGTCAGGATACCCAGCATTCCGATAATAATCCGATTTTCTCGCAACATGATATCACGGGTCGACTTGGTCATAATCCTTTTCCTCTATTTGCCTGGATTTAATTCCTCACCAATCTATCAGACTAATCAAATCACCAAAATCTATTATAAAAATTAATGGGCTTCAAGCCAGTTTTTTCCTACACCGACGTCTACTTTTACCGGCACATCCAGTTTTATGGCATTTTCCATTTCTTCTTTAACGAGCTTTTGGATTTTATCTAATTCTGCTGAAGGAACTTCAAAAAC
>CAZTXJ010000021.1:0-31488 GCA_964617285.1 uncultured Calditrichaceae bacterium
CTCCCTATTTTGACCGGGTTTTTGACGATCGATATTTATGATATGGCCGGTCGGAAAATAAAAAGGTTAACCAACAGAGTTCCGGTGGCACAAAAAGGTCAATTCATCTGGGATGGCAGAGATGAGGATGCTCGGACATCACGGATTGGACTTTACATTTTGGTAATCCAGATTTTCGATCCCTCGCAAAATCTTTATAAAGAGATGAAGAAAACCGTTGTGTTGACAAAAAAATAAGAATGAACTTGAAAGATGGGATATTAAATCTCGATGGTCATACCTTCCTTGGCTGCCCGGCAGGCTATCCTGGATTTATGACTCCTTAGAATTTTTTTACTCAATTGTTCGATCCGATCAATGGCGGCATCATCATGATCCGGATCATGATGAAACAGGACCAGTTGCTTTACTTTGCTTCTCATCGCTAATTCTACGGTAAAGTTGAGCGGTGAGTGTCCCCAGGTTACCTTATCCTTATATTCTTCCTCGAGATACTGAGTATCATGAATGAGAAGGTCGGCTTTTTCACAAAATTCTATCAAATTTTGATTTTTATTTTCAACATAGGCTTCAAATGCTTCTTCAATCTTTTCCTTGCTGATGGATTTTAATTTCTTTCTTTCTGTCTCTTCATCTTGTTGAAAGGGCTCATTATCACTAATATAAATCAGGGAAGAATTTTGATAGCTTATCCGGAATCCCAGAGCATAACCCGGATGATTTAAATAGATGGTCTGGACATCTACCCCATCGAGAGTAATCCTTTCTTCTTTAATAGACCGGAAACTGATATCTGCCCTCATATCATCGATGGTGATGGGAAAGTAAGTGGGATCCATCTGAAATGAGATGATTTTATCCAGATGAATGGCCGGATCATCCGAACCGATGATGGTAAATTTGTTTTTCGGATTAAAAGCCGGGCGAAAAAACGGGAGACCCTGGATATGGTCCCAGTGGAAATGACTCAACAGAATGTAGGAATGAATAGGTTTATTCAATTTCTGAAGATGTTTTCCCAACTCTCTGATTCCGGTTCCGGCATCCAGAATAAAATGAGGACCGTTTTTAAAAGCCACTTCCACACATGAGGTATTGCCCCCATAATGCAGGGTTGAATAACCGGGAGTGGGAATAGAACCCCGAACACCCCAGAATTTTATTTTAATGGATTTCATTTGTGACGGGAAGCAATAGATTTTTGATTGCATCCAGCAAGACATAGGAGCGGGTGGGCTTTGTTAGAAATAGATCGGCCCCAAGCGCAAGTGCCTTCCTTTTGTCAGAATCGTAGAGTTTCCCCGAATATATGATAATTTTAATATCTGCCATGTCCGGATTTTCTTTAATTGCTTTACAAAGTCTCAATCCATCCACTTCCGGCATCATGAGATCCAGGATGACCAAGCGAGGTTTAAACGACTCAATTTTTTCCATTGCACTAGAACTATCGGTGGTGAACCGGGCATTGAAGCCATACTGCTCAATGAGCAGTTTAAGAATATTTGCCTGCTCGTAATTATCATCCACCACCAGGATATCGCAGGAAGGATTGGGTATCATCTTTCTTATTCTCTATATCTATGATCATTTTAAACATTTTATTGCGACTGAATAAAATTAGACGGGCAAAGGTCAAGTCTGGGTGACAGATGTCACAATGAAATTGAATAAAATTTCACTCTTGTGGTTTTGGAGTTTTGATCCGGTAAGTCAATCGGTAAAGTATTAAATTTTATCGGATGGATACGATAACTTTGGGGTAAATATTGTTTCTATTTTGCTTCAAAAACTTTCCGTAATTCCTGTATCTGGCGAAGAGAATCGTTCATTTTCTGGAGAGTGGATTGATAATCTGCATCCTGTGGTGACATGGTTTTCAGGTTCGACCGAAGTATGTCAATATCCCGCTGATAGCGGGTCAGCTTTAATTTTTTGATGCAGTCATTTAAATATTTATCCGGATTCTCAATATCCTTAAAAATATCCCCGGTTAATAAACTTAAACTATGTTCATCTATATCAAGGGCAAGGATATGATGCAATAGTTCCTGGTCATCTGTGCCCGGATTTTCTTTGATGAATTGATAAGTCTTGCGAAAGTCGTCGTTCAAAAAATCTTGGGCCTCTACCAGATTAAAAATGATATTTTTAACCTCTTTGTAATGTTTTAGCAAAAGAATAATAATATCTTTTTCAGCGCTCCAGGCACCGGTCATTGGTTTTATTTTCTCCAATGGCGAGGTATCCGGCTGATCCGGAGTTCTTGTCCGACGTTCTCTGGATTTGAAAATTTTCTGTCTTTTCCGTATTTCTTCCATTAGGGTGTTTTCCTGCAATCCATAGCGTTGTGCGAGTATATTAACATACATATTCTGTTTCACCGGATCCTGATGGTTAACCAGGGTAGCGATTAACTCATCCACAACTTTTGATCTTTTGGAAATATCGGTTCCCTTGAGTGTATTTTCCAGATATTCATTTTTGAAATGGAAATATTCATCAGCTTCATTTAGCAAGGCATAAAAGGCCGATGAACCATTTTTTTGAACATAGCTGTCCGGATCCTCATTTTCCGGTAAAATGAGCACCCGAACTTCCAGATCATTTTCAAAAAGTATCTGACCACCTCTCAAGGCGGCATTAATTCCTGCTTCATCTGAATCGTAGCAGAGAACAATATTCCGGGTATATCTTTTTATCAGTTTGGCGTGTTCTTCGGTGAGTGCTGTCCCGCTGGTGGCAACGATATTTTTGATCCCATTTTGAAAGAGTTGGATAAAATCCATATACCCTTCAACGAAAATGGCCGATTCTTCCTGCCGTATCCAATCCTTGGAAAAATACAAACCATAAAGTATCTGACTTTTATTATAGATCGGAGATTCGGGAGAGTTTAGATATTTGGGACTATTGGGATCTGCGGAGAGGGTTCGGCCGCCAAAAGCCACGATTCGGCCGGAAAGATTATGAATTGGGAAAATAATACGCTGACGAAACCGGTCATATTTTTTTTGGGATTCTTTTTCGCTGGTTAAAATAAGTCCGGACTGGATAAACGGTTCGAGGGACATTTTTTCCTTGATAATTCTATTATAGAGATAATCCCATTCGTTTGGAACATAACCCATCTTGAAAAAATCGATCGTCTTTTGCTGGACACCTCTTTTATTTAAATATTCTTTGATTTCCGCAAAATGGTCTTTCAGGTATTTATGATATTCATCCGCAGCAAACTGGTGAGCACGGTATAATTTTTCATATTCGCTGACCTGTTGCTCATCAACCTTGTATTTTGGCAGCTCAATACCGGTTTCTGCCGCCAGTTTTTGCACGGCTTCAATAAAGGTTACTTTTTCATAACGCATTAAAAAATTAAAAACATTACCACCAGCGCCACATCCAAAGCAGTAAAAAATCTGTTTATCCGGGCTAATTGTAAATGACGGTGTTTTTTCGGTATGAAACGGACAGCTGGATTTATAATTCTTTCCCTGTTTCTTCAGAGAAATGTAACGGGAAACTACCTCAACAATATCCACAGAATCCCGGATTCGGTCAATTATATGATCAGGTATTTTTTGCATTTGTCAGCTATTTTGGTTAAATATAGTTCTCTTGACTTATTTTTTGATATGTTGTAAATTCTACGCTTATTATTTTGAAATTTGATAACATGAGGAATAACCTAAATGGATCAAAAAAATCAGCAGCAACAAGCACATCAGCAAATTAATATTGAATTATCCCCTGAGCAAGCGGAGGGAATTTATTCAAATTTAGCCCTCATCACTCACTCTCCGGCGGAATTTGTCATCGATTTTACCAGACTGCTTCCCGGCGTTCCCAAAACCAAGGTCTACGCCCGTATTATTATGACACCTCAGCATGCTAAAAGTTTGTTAAAAGCTCTGGATGAAAACGTAAAAAAATATGAAGCTCAGTATGGCGAAATAAAACTGCATGGCTTGCAGGCCGGAAACCGGCAATTCGGATTTCAGCCCCCGCCTGAGGGAAAGTAATCCGATTTATTATTAACTGGGCTGCAGGAATAAGATTATAAGATGAATTCAATATCTGACAATATTCAGCGATGCAGGGAAAAAATGGCGGTTTCTGCCGAAAAAACCGGGCGCCGGCTGGAGGATATCACTTTGGTTGCAGTCAGCAAAACTGTCCCTCCGGCAAGAATAAATGAGGCGATCGGTGCCGGTATCAGGATCATTGGAGAGAATAAAGTTCAGGAAGCCCAGCAAAAGTTTGATGAGGTAGATGAAGTTAACTGGCATATGGTTGGTCATTTACAAACCAACAAAGTCAAATATGCTCTTAAAATTTTTGATTTAATTCAATCGGTCGATACTTATCATCTGGCAGAAGAGATAAATAAGCGGGCAGAAAAGGATGGAAAAAAAGTGCCGGTTTTGATCGAAGTGAATACCAGTGGGGAAGAATCAAAATATGGCTGTAACCCGGAGGAAGCAGAAGATCTGGTTTTCCGAGTTTCTCAATTGCCATCTGTTGAAGTTAAGGGATTAATGACCATCGGATTATTTAGTGAAGATCCTGCACTGGTGAGACCATGTTTTATAAAGTTAAGAGAGATTTTTGAAAACCTGAAAACACAAAACATTCCTAATGCTAAAATAGATACAATTTCCATGGGAATGTCGGCAGATTTTGATTTAGCCATTGAGGAAGGATCGAATATGGTCCGGATTGGCACAGCCATATTCGGACCCAGAAGATATGAAAATTAACAGAAACGTAATCAAATTAGAACAAAAAATACAGACCCTCTCGGAAAGGAGGGCGTAATGAAATTGACGCCATTAGATATTCGTAAACAGGAATTCAGAAAAACCCTGCGTGGGTTCGATCCGATAGAGGTGCAGACTTTCCTGGAAATGGTAGGTGAGGAATATGAGCAGGTTCTCCAGGAAAATAAACATCTTAATAATCGGATCATTGAATTGGAAACCAAATTGAAAGATTTTCAGGAAACTGAGAAAAATCTCCGGGAAACGCTGTTAAATGTCCAGGAAGTAAAAAAACAGTCCGAAGAAAGCAGCCGGCGGCAGGCAGATTTACTGATTAAGGAAGCGGAGTTAAAGGCCCTGGAAATCATCGAACTGGCCCGTAAGCAAGCCCGGAAGATGCGGGATGAGGTTAGTATCCTAAAAACCCAGAAGGAATCTTTCATTAACCGATTACGTCAAATTCTGATATCCCAAATTGAACTTCTCTCAGTGCTGGAAATTGATGAAGCTGTGCCGGAGGAAGCATTTAAATTTCTGGAGAACTTCCGGACCAGAAAACATTTATCCCTTAGCGAAAGTGAATCGCAGGAGCGTAGCAAAGCAAAATCCGCGAAGACAGAAAAAGAATCTGATATTGAATTTGCTGAGGACGCAGAAAGCGCGGAGGAAACGGCAAAATCTTCTGATTCTTCTTCAAAAGAAAAACAGAAACCAGCAGGAAAGTCCGAAAAGGATAAATCCGGTTCGGACAAAAAGGAAAGTTCGGAAAAGGAAGAAGAAAAAGAATCCCAACAGAAAAAAATAGATGATGAGATTAATGAGTTCTTTAAGAAAGAAATCCAAATAGATGATTTTATAAAAAACATTGATGATAAAAAGCAGAAATGATCATGAAATTCAAAATATTTATCAGTTTTATTTTAGCAATTAGCTTGCTTTTTTCTGCCTGTTCTACGGGCAAAAATCTAACCATGAAAAATGCAAAAACTTACCAGGCGGTTAAAATAATCTTCCGGGATGGAAATGTCGCAAACGGAATAATCACGGAAAGTGGCCCTGGAAAAATTACCTACATTTCAGAGGCCGATCATCAATCCCATACCGCGACCCGGGAAGAAATTCTTCGGCTGGAGCATCTGGATATTGTCTACGATTTGGATGCAAATCCGATCAGCGCTGCAGAGATTGAAAAAAATAAAAAAAATAAAAATACCTGGGGCTATGCCCTGGGTGGTGCGGTAGTTGGTGGAGCCGCAGGCCTGGTTGTCGGGTTGCCTTTCTGGTATGCAGATGTGGGAAATGTACCGCCTTATTTTACCGCCGGAGCCGGAGCAGTGGTCGGGAGTATTTTATTTGCCATGCGGGGACAGGATAAAGATAAACAAGAGGCAATTCAGAAGATCCGGTATGTGAGGAAGGCGGAAAAAAATCTGGAAAATGAGCTGGAAGATGAGAAGCAACAGCTTCAAAAATTAGAAGAAGAAAAGCAAAAACTCAAGGACGAGTTGGAGAAGAAAAAAAATAAATAGCTTAATGGAATAATCTATGAGCGAAATCAGAAAAAAAGTTGATGATGCGATAAAATTTATCCGGAGCAAAACCGATATCAAACCTTCGGTGGGAATTGTTTTGGGAACCGGTTTAGGCGATCTGGTGAAGGAGATCGAAATCACGACCGAGCTTTCCTATAAAGACATTCCCTATTTCTCAATTTCGACGGTGGAAACTCATGCCGGGAAATTGATATTTGGCAAAATTTCCGGGAAATCGGTGGTTGCCATGCAGGGACGGTTTCATTTCTATGAAGGCTATGATATGAAAGCCATTACCTTCCCCATAAGGGTGATGAAATATCTGGGCGTGAAAACGCTGGTGATATCAAATGCGGCAGGTGGGATGAATCCCTTATATCGTAAAGGGGATATGATGGTAATGGAGGACCATATCAATCTGCTTGGGGATAATCCCTTGATCGGCCCAAATGATGACCAAATGGGACCTCGATTTCCAGATATGTCCGAACCGTACAGCAAGCGTCTAATGGGAATTGCCGAGGAGTGTGCCCTGGAAGAAAAGATAAAGCTCCAGAGGGGTGTTTATGTGGCGGTCTCCGGCCCAAATCTTGAAACCCGGGCGGAATACCGATTCCTGCGAGGCATTGGGGCCGATGTCGTAGGTATGTCGACCATCCCGGAGGTGATCGTTGCCCGGCATATGGGTATGGAGGTTTTTGGCATTTCGGTGGTTACCGATGAATGTTTTCCCGATGCCCTTCAGCCGGCGAATGTGGCGGATATTATTAAGACGGCAAACGATACCCAGCCAAAACTGACCTTGCTGATGAAAAAGGTGATTGAGAGGCTTTAATTCGTATGGATTCATTTCCCTTACAACCTTTTGGGAAAATGCTGATTGTTATCGGAGTCATCATAATTGTTGTAGGTTTATTATTTATGTATGGAAATAAAATACCATTTATCGGGAAATTGCCGGGTGACATTGTGCTGAAGAAAAAGAATTTCACCTTCTATTTTCCTTTAACGACGCTGATCATCATTAACCTGTTACTATTACTCATTTTTAGGTTATTCAAGAAATAGGTATATATAAATGTTCAAAGAACGAGCCGGAAAAGTTAAGATTACTGAAATTGAAGAATCGGTTCTGAAATATTGGGAAGAAAATCAAATCTTTCCAAAGAGTTTGCAGATTCGGAAAAATTCTCCTCATTTTGTTTTTTATGAAGGTCCACCGACAGCCAATGGCCGGCCCGGAATCCATCATGTCATGAGCCGGACCATCAAGGATGTGGTTTGCCGCTATAAAACCATGAAGAATTTTCTGGTGAATCGTAAGGCGGGATGGGATACTCACGGTTTGCCGGTTGAAATTGAGGTTGAGAAACAACTTCATATTGAAGGCAAGGAAGAAATTGAAAAATTTGGCATTGATAAATTCAATGAAAAATGTAAAGAGAGCGTATTCAACTATAAAAAAGAATGGGACGATTTAACCAAAAGGATCGGATTCTGGCTGGATCTGGATCATCCGTATATCACTTTTACCAATGAATATATTGAATCGGTCTGGTGGATATTAAAGAATTTTCATGACCGGGGATTGATTTACCAGGGTTTTAAAATTTTACCTTATTGTCCGAGATGCGAAACGCCGCTTTCCAGTCATGAGGTTTCCCAGGGGTATCGGGATGTTAAAGATCCATCAATATACGTCCGGTTCCGCAGCCTGGATGATCCGGACACCTATTTCCTGGTTTGGACAACCACGCCCTGGACGTTGATTTCCAATGTTGCCTTAGCCGTCCATCCGGATGTTGAATATCTGAAAGTGGAATATAATGGCGAAAAATTGATTATTGCTGAGCCGAGAGCTAACGAAGTATTATCCGGTGAATTTAAGATTCTGGAGCGGTATAAAGGGGCACAGCTCGAACATCAGCGCTACGAGCCACTGTTTAAATTTATCAAACCGGAAAAGGATGCCTATTATGTGGTGCTCGGCGATTTTGTGACTACGGAAGACGGAACCGGCATTGTCCATACCGCACCGGCTTTTGGTGAGGACGATTATGTGGTGGGACAAAAATATGATTTACCGGTAGTGCGTCCGGTGGATAAAAGCGGAAAGTTCGAAAATGAGATAACCGATTTTCAGGGGAAATTTGTCAAAGATGCAGATGCTGATATTATTAGTGATCTGAAAAACCGCAAACTGCTGTTCCGCAAAGAAATGGTAGAACACAGTTATCCCCATTGCTGGCGCTGCGATTCACCTTTGCTCTATTATGCCCGGAAATCCTGGTATATCCGGACAACCGACTTCAAAGATAAAATGTTGAAGAATAATAGCCAGATAAATTGGTATCCGGAGGAAATGGGTGAAGGTAGATTTGGTGAATGGCTGAATAATAATGTTGACTGGGCACTTTCCCGGGATCGTTATTGGGGCACTCCCCTGAATATTTGGGTGTGCGAGGCGTGCGAGCATCAGATTTCCATTGGCAGCATCAGGGAGTTACAGGAAAAAGGAGAAAATGTGCCAGAGGATATCGATCTGCATAAACCGCATGTGGACGAGATAAAAATTACCTGTGAGAAATGTCAGGGAAAGATGCAGCGGGTTACGGAAGTCATTGATGTCTGGTTCGATTCCGGCAGTATGCCGTATGCTCAGTGGCATTATCCCTTCGAGAATGAGGAGATTTTTAAAGGTAATTTTCCTGCGGATTTTATTTGTGAAGGGGTAGATCAGACACGTGGATGGTTCTATTCGCTTTTAGCAATTTCAACCATGCTATTCGATAAACCGGCCTATAAAAATATCGTGGTCAACGAGCTCGTCCTGGATAAGGAAGGCCAGAAGATGAGTAAATCCAAAGGGAATGCGGTGGTGCCGGAGGAAGTGATCAATGAATTTGGTTCGGATCCGCTAAGGTGGTATTTCATCACCGTGAGCGCTCCCTGGGTACCAAAACGTTTTGATACAAGTGGCATCGCCGAGGTCTACCGCAAATTTTTCGATACCTTGTTCAATACCTACAGTTTTTTTGCTCTCTATGCCAATATCGATCGCTTTGAGGTTAATTCCCCTCAGATAAAGTTTGAGCAAAGGCCGGAAATAGACCGATGGATTCTTTCCCTGCTATATTCCACGGTTGAGCAGGTTACCGAGAAAATGGAAAATTATGACATGACCCGGGCCGCCCGGATCATTTCAGATTTTGTAATCGACGATGTCTCCAACTGGTATGTCCGTCGTAATCGTCGCCGTTTCTGGAAAGGGGAAATGAATGACGATAAACTATCGGCATATCAGACTTTGTATGAGGTCTTACTCACCGTCACCAAGTTGATTGCACCTGTTGTTCCTTTGGTATCGGAAGACTTATATCTAAACCTGCGAACTGAGGAAATGCCTGAGTCAGTTCATCTGACGACTTACCCCGTATTGACTGCAGAAATGAAAAGCCGTCAAAACCGGGAACTTGAAAACCGGATGCAAGTTGCACAGAGAATTGTTGGTTTAGCCAGATCCGTAAGAAATACGGTTAAATTAAAAGTACGGCAACCCCTTGCCAGAATAATCGTTAGTTCGGAAAGTAAATCGGTTCGGGAATCGGCAATGAAAATGGCTTCGATCATTCAGGATGAAATAAATGTGAAGCGGGTGGAAGTCATTGAAAAGGAAAGTGATATTGTCCGGGTAGGAACCAGGCCACTCTATAAAAAACTAGGGCCAAAGGCCGGCAAAATGATGAAAATGGTTGCGGATATTATTGAAAATTTAAACCAGGATACCATTGAAAGGCTGCAAAAGCAGGGAGATATAGTAATCGATTTAGAAGGAAGCCAGATTCATGTAACCACAGAAGATGTGGAATTTTTTGAAGAGAAGAAGGATGATAATTTTGAATTTGAAAGGGAAAGTAACATCTTAATTGCCCTGGATACCCGGATGACTGAAGAACTTGAAATGGAAGGCATTGCCCGTGAGTTTGTCAACCGGGTGCAAAATTTGAGAAAGGATGCGGGTTTTGAGGTGACCGATCGAATCACTATTAATCATCAGGCGCCGGAAAAAATAAATAATGCCATTAGCAAGATGTCCGATTATATTAAAACTGAAACATTGGCAACCCGGATACAAAAAGATTTGGTGGATGGAGATATACGCAGAGAAATAAAAATTAATGACCTTGTTTTTGAGGTCGCTTTATCCAGAAATTAAAGAGTGAAATAGATATTTTTAAGTAGGAGTTTGTTATGGATGCGAAAAAGTTAGATCATTTCAGAAAATTATTGCTTGAGAAAAGAAAGGAAGTGCTTGAAAGAATAAATCATCTGCGTGAAGTGGCGATGGAAAGTCCGGCTGAAACAGGTAATAGTTCTGGATATTCATTTCATATGGCAGATCAGGGTACAGATGCCATGGAACGGGAAAAGGCCTTTCTGTTTTTATCCCGCGAAGAGAAATTTCTACAGCAGATCGATCGTTCGCTTTCGGCCATTGATTTGGGTGAATATGGTATTTGCCGGGTCTGTGGAAAGGAAATAGCCTATGAGCGTCTGGAAGCGGTACCAACCACCAGAATTTGTGTTCCCTGCAAGCAAGCCGAATCCCGGAGAAAGTAGTTGTCTATCAATCTGATCAAACGCTACCCCCAAATAAAGCCGATTTCAATTGTCATTTTATCTGTTTTAATCCTGGACCAGGTTACCAAATACCTGGCCAGGATTTTTTTGCAACCAAAACATTCCATTGCGGTGCTGGATAATTTTTTTCGGTTAACCTATGTGGAAAATCCCGGTATTGCCTTTGGAGTGAGAATAAACAACAAGGTATTTTTTACCATATTAACCATTTTCGCAGTTATCCTCATTTTTTATTATCTTTTTATGCTGAGAGAGCAAAAAATATTGCGATTCGCATTTGCATTAATTCTCGGTGGCGCCTTTGGTAACCTGATTGACCGCTTTATTTACGGAAGTGTGGTCGATTTTTTCGATTTTGAGTTTTTTAATATCCATATCCCTCCCTTTAAATTTTTATTTTTCCAGTTTGGCGGTTATACTATGGATAGATGGCCGGTCTTTAATATTGCAGACAGTGCAGTGACCATTGGGATGATTTTGATTATCATCAATGCAATATGGGGCAAAAGTACAGAAAACAAACCTGATGCAATCCCGGAAAACAATTAGTCTGACGGTAAATCCTGCAGACGCAGATATTCGAATCGACAAATACCTCCATTCCCAAATCCCTGAAATATCCCGGGCATATATACAAAAATTAATCGATAGAGAGTTGATTCTGGTTAATCAAAAATCTGTAAAGGCCTCTTTTAAAATTTCGTCAGGGGACACGATTCAGGTAACGCTGCCCGAAGCCGAAGTTACCGATATAATCCCGGAGGATATTCCTCTGGATATCCGCTTTGAAGATGAGCATCTGCTGGTAATCAATAAGCCGGCCGGACTGGTGGTTCATCCCGGGGCCGGTATTCACAGTGGTACGCTGGTGAATGCGCTGATGTATCACTGCCAGGATCTCTCCGGGGTAGGGGGTAGATTAAGACCCGGAATTGTACACCGCCTGGACAAAAATACCTCAGGCCTGCTGGTGGTCGCCAAAAATGATCCGGCCCACTTCAGTTTAACTCAGCAACTCTCCCGTAAGAAAATGGTCAGAGAATATCGCGCTCTGGTTTGGCGGATGATGGAGCAGAATCAGGGCACAATCGATATTCCTCTGAATCGAAGTAAACGGGACCGAACAAAATTTGTCGCTGCACCAAGTGGCAGACAGGCGCTTACCTATTATAAAGTTCTAAAAAACTATCGCTTTTTAAGTTATCTAAGTGTTATTTTAGGTACCGGTCGGACGCATCAGATCCGGACGCATATGAATTATCTTCATCATCCGGTTTTTGGTGATCCGGAATATCATGGACGAGGAAAGCAGTTAGGTCAGGTGAAGAGCAATGATGAAAAAGTTTTCGCCCGGGGATTGTTAAATCTTATTTCACGGCAGGCGCTGCATGCCTACAAACTCGAATTTATTCATCCGGTTACCGGGCACGAGATGTCGTTTGAGCAACCAATACCGAAGGATATGCAGGATGTTCTGGATGCTTTGGAAACTTCTCAATATGTATTGGCGTCAAAATAAGATAGTTTTTACTAAGGAAAATTAAAGGAGTGCTTATGTATCGTTATAAAATTCTGTTTTTCTTCTTGTTTTCATTTATCCCCAGTATGCTTTTTTCCCAAAGATTTGAATTACTAACCCCGCCTGTTTTAGATTTGGGTGATGTTCCGGCGGATACCTTGGTCGAAGGTACCATAAAATTTCAGAATGCAGGCGATTCAACCTTAAAAATCCTACGGGTGCAAACCAGCTGTGGTTGTACTGTGGCCGATTTGAATAAACTGGAATATGCCAAGGGAGAGCAGGGGGAAATTAAGGTTCGTTTCAATACCAAAGGCATATCCGGAACGACCAGAAAATCCATCACCATCTATCTGGAAAATGCTGAACCTTCGCGGGTGAGGGTAATGCTCCAGGCAACGGTTAAGGCTAACGTGGAATTTAATCCGCTTTATATTGATTTTCAGGGCGTCTCACTTAAGGACAAAGAGGCTGTTCGATATCTGGATATTACCAATAATACCGATAAAACCATGAAAATAGAGACCATAAAATCTTCCGTTAATAATCTCAAGATAGATTTGCCAACTACCGAAATTCCGGCCGGAGGAACAATTAAAGTAAAATTTACCCTGCATCCGAAATCTGCCGGGCGCCAGGATACTGATGTGATATTTGATATTGTTAAACCCTTTAACCTGAAAAAACATGTTCCGGTTTTTGTGAAAGTCGGATCCTAACCTCCATCTATAAGTGGTCGGTCTTAAATTTCCATGACATTTTCATGATAAAAATTTTCTATCGTATTACTTTCATCATCCTGTTATCATTGTTCCTGGGCTTAGTTTTTAACCAGCTCCATTCTTCCGGAATACCACTAAACTTACTTCTTTCAACTTCTCCCATAGAAAAAGCAGACGCCGGTAAAATTTATTATATATCAGTCGATTCAGCGCTCACCTTGCTTAAAAATCCCCGGACAGTTTTTATCGATATCAGGTCTGCGGATGACTTTCAGTTCGACCATATCAGAGGGGCGATTAATTATCCTTTATTTAACTTGATCAGGAAATCGATACCGGCCGGAATAGTATCAGATTCACTGGTCATTTATGATGAAGCGGGAAATTTGGCGCAATTAAAATTGGCAGCAGGTATTCTTGCCAAAGCGGGCGCACCTTCGGTTTCTATTATAATAAATGGTTATCTGCACTGGCTTGAACAGAATTATCCGGTTGAGAGCGGAGGATCAGCCTTTGATTAGTCGAAAAAACACATTTATGGTGGTGAGGATTATTCTGGGAATTGTCTTCCTGATCTCATCCTATTCCAAATTAAAGGATCCCATGGGATTTGCCCAGGCGATTGAAAATTATAAAATATTTGGTGCGTTTTTGTCCCGATGGGGGGCAGTTTTTATTCCCGTCCTGGAAGTTATACTGGCGATCTTATTGATCACCGGAAAATGGAGCCGGGAAACTTTTATTACCACCACAGCGCTGTTTATCATTTTTGATGTCATGATTATTCAGGCGTATTTGCGTGGACTGGATATTTCCTGCGGCTGCTTTGGCACTTCAGAGTCCCCGATCGATTTCTGGAAATTCCTGGAAAATGGCATATTCACAGCCTTGGCAATAACCGGATTGATCTTCTGTCTTCCCGGTAATTTGAATTCCAGATTGAAAATTAAGGATTCAGGATAAATAATACAAACCGAAGATCAAATCTCCTTCATCATCTGCCGTAGTACGGTCTGTAAAATCCCGCCATTTTGATAATAATTGACTTCGATCTCGGTATCCAGCCTAGAGATAACCGTAAATCTAGTTGATTTATTGCTTTTGTCTGTAGCGGTTACTTCCAGTTCTTTTCCAGGAGTAAAACTTTTTTCGATGCCGGTGATGCTAAAGAATTCGTCACCTTTAAGATTGAATTTATCGAAATTATCACCTGGTTTAAATTGAAGCGGTAAAACGCCCATGCCAATCAAATTACTTCGGTGGATACGTTCGTAGCTCTCGGCGATAACCGCTTTAATTCCCAGCAGTGCGGTTCCCTTGGCAGCCCAGTCCCGGGAGCTCCCCGTGCCATATTCCTTCCCGGCGATCACGATTAAGGGTGTATTATCCTTTTGATATTTTACCGAAGCATCGTAAATAAACATGTTCTCACCGGTTGGGAAGTATACCGTATATCCGCCCTCAACCCCATTCAGCAATTTGTTTTTGATCCGGATATTGCCAAATGTGCCCCGGATCATCACTTCGTGATTTCCCCGCCTGGATCCGAATGAGTTAAAGTCTTTTACTTTCACTCCATTTGAGATTAAGTATTGTCCGGCAGGACTTTTTTCCGGAATAGCCCCTGCCGGGGAAATATGATCGGTAGTGACCGAATCTCCAAGCAAAGCCAGTATCCGGGCATTGGATATATTTTTTAATTTTGGGATCTCTGCGGACATATTTTCGAAAAATGGCGGATTCTTGATATAGGTTGATTCCGGATCCCAGTGATAGAGCTCCTCTCCGGTTACCTCGAGGGATCGCCAGTTTTCATCTCCATCGTACACTTCGCTGTATTTCTTTTTGAACATGCTGGCATCAAGCGAATTTTTAATGGTTTCCTTAATTTCCGACTGGGTTGGCCAGATATCTTTCAGAAATACCGGTTTTCCCTGTTGGTCTTTTCCTAATGGTTCTTTGTCCAGATCGATATCAATCCGACCAGCCAAAGCATAGGCAACCACCAGTGGAGGCGAGGCCAGATAATTTGCCCTGGTGTTGGGGTGGATTCTTCCTTCGAAATTCCGGTTACCGCTCAAAACAGAAGCGACGACCAGGTCGTTTTCTTGTATAGTTTTATCGATAGCCGGTGGAAGCGGACCGCTGTTTCCGATACAGGTAGTACAACCATACCCGACAACATTAAATTTCTGCTCCTCCAAGAACTTTAATAAACCAGACTTAATCAGATAATCGGTCACTACCCGGCTTCCCGGTGCCAGACTGGTTTTTACCCATGGCTTTGTTTTCAGACCTTTCTCCATCGCTTTTTTTGCCAGTAAACCTGCAGCTACCATCACCGTAGGATTTGAGGTATTGGTGCAGCTGGTTATTGCTGCGATGACCACCGAGCCATGATGTAAATTCTTTTCCGGCGGTGTCTGGATCTTATCGGATTGCACAGGTTTGGATGTTTCTGAATTCTTACCAAATACATCTTTCAAGGCTTTCAGAAAAACAGGTTTCATTTGTTTTAGCAGCACCCGGTCCTGCGGACGTTTTGGTCCGGCCAGGCTGGGTTCAATAGTATTCATATCTAATTCCAGTTTCACACTATATTCCGGATCTGGTGTTTTGTCTGTCCTGAATAAACCCTGTTCTTTGGCATATTTTTCAACCAGATCAATCTGGTGCGGATCCCGGGCAGTCAATTTGAGATAATCCAGAGTCGCTTCATCGATCGGGAAAAATCCCATGGTTGCCCCGTATTCGGGAGACATATTGGCAATTGTGGCTCGATCGGGCAGGGTGAGCTTGGATAATCCCGGGCCGAAATATTCCACAAATTTTCCCACTACACCCTGTTTTCTCAGCATTTCTGTTATAGTAAGCACCAGATCGGTAGCAGTGGAACCTTCCGGTAATGCTCCGGTGAGTTTGACTCCAACTACTTCCGGAAGCACCATATAGTAGGGTTGACCAAGCATTACCGCTTCGGCTTCAATACCACCTACACCCCAACCAAGTACACTTAAACCATTTATCATGGTAGTATGGGAGTCCGTGCCTACCAGGGTATCGGGATAGGCATACTGCTCATTACCCTGGTTTGAAGTCATAACTACCTTCCCCAAATATTCCAGATTCACCTGGTGCACGATACCGGTTCCCGGTGGTACAGCGCTAAAATTCTTGAAACTCTGTTGAGCCCATTTGATAAGGGTATAACGTTCTTTATTCCGCTCGTATTCCTTCTCGACATTTAATTGAAAAGCGTTTGGTGTGCCAAAGTAATCCACCTGCACGGAATGATCGATAACCAGATCTGAGGGTACAATCGGATTTATTCGTTCAGGATTACCCCCAAACTTCTTCACCGCATCCCGCATCGCTGCCAGATCCACTACCGCCGGTACCCCGGTAAAATCCTGCAGAACAACCCGAGCTGGCATAAAAGGAATTTCGGCACTTTTGACTTTTTGTGGGTTATAGGAGAGTATCTTTTCCACATCATCCTTACTGACCAATTTTCCATCCTCATTTCGCAGAAGGTTCTCGATAAGAATACGAATAGAGAAGGGAATGCGATTTGCATTTAACAATCCTTGTTTATCCAGTTCAATCAACGAAAAATATGCATACTCTTTCTTGTTCACTGTCAGTTTCTTTAAAGTGTTAAAACTATTGGATAATTTAGCGGACATGTTCACCTCAATTCTGTTTTCATATTTAGTTGTAGTAATCTTGAAGCAATCAGGTTCCTTATTAAATACTGATTTTAATTCTAATGAAAATTTTCTATGAAAGCAATATAACAGGAATTGAATTTAACCAGAATTTGGTTACGATTTGAAATCATTGAACAAAATCGTCTTGTAGAAATAAAAAAAGGGACATTTATCATGTCCCTTTTTTATGACAATGGGGCCAAAATATTTTAATTTGGGTGGGAGGTTTTTATAGGGGAGAGCCCCATTGTCTGCAAAAAATATATAATTCCATTTTGACGAAAACAAGAAATATTTTTGCAAAATTAATTGTTTTTAGATAAATCGTGCTGCCAATTGAGGATAGATAAACTGAATCTCTGAGATTTCCCAGGTCCCATTCTTTCTGATCAAACGGGTATGGATAATATCACCAGGTTGTAAACTATTTAAGCTACTGGAATTTAATTTAATAATTTCTTTCTCGGCTGTGGTTTTAATGTCCTGAACTTCGATCAGTTTTTCTGATTTATCCAGGACCTCATTTATTTTAAGGAAACCAACCCGGCTATCGTTCATCAGCTCCTCATTCAGTAAAAGGGTATCGAGCAGATTGTATTCTGAAATAAAGACGTTCGTGGCCTTAATAACCCTGGGCAAATCTACTTTCAACTTATCATAACAGCGCAGGAAATCCCGTTTTAAATTGATATTGTAGTGATGATAAAGAAAAGTAATAAACCGGGCTACAGCGCGGAAAATATGAGAAATTTGCTTTTCATCTCCCATGACGAACTCTCTGACCAACCAGCTGCTGAAAAATTCTGCCAGGTGATATTCCTTCAGATCGGAGATTTTTTCGATATCTGCTTCTTCCCTCAAATATTTATTGAAAAAATTTATATCGTGTACCAATGCGTCTGACTGATGGGCGGGATTATAATGCTGGTCCGAGATGAATCGTAAAAAGATATCATCGATAGTGTCTTCTACCTCGTTCCATTCGGGAAGGTCATGGGGCGGTTCCCAGGAGGACTGTTTATCATCCCATCCTTTATTTTGCTGATCCTCGGTTTCGTTCTCCAGCATTTCCTCAAAATAATGCATCGCAGTTTCGAAAGGTTTATCCAGCAGATCGTGACCTTCGAACCGGATGAAGTCGATAATCACATTTTCAATAAATTCGGCAAGATCGAGCAGTTCAATATCATCTTCCTTGATTTCCAGCTCAAATTCATCCATATAAAACTGAAGAAGTGTATCTAATATAACATGATTTAAGAGATCGATCCGTAAGCATTGTTCCTTTTCCAAATTCCCAATCATGATGGATTGCAGCAAAGCCAGCTTCTTTTTGATGCGCTCTTCCAATTGCTGTTTATCAATTTTCACTGTACCATCCAAATCCCGTGGACAATTGATGGGGCATGTTCCCAGACAATTTTCCTCAAGGAAAAATTCAAAACCGTCGCCTAAATTAAAACAGACCGTACCCAGGTCATCGAAATCAAGGTAAAGGGAAGAATGACGCTTATCCCGGATAAAATAGTGCTTTTCCAGACGATTACCGAGATGATTAATCATCTGGTAAATGAAATAATCGAGGTAGGTCAACTCGTAAAGTTCCTTATCCCAACTCTCTACGAATTCTCTGGCGGAAATAAAAGTTTTTTGATAATGCTCTGACACTTCTGTTTAACCCATTAATACAACGGAAATTTAATAGCATTGATTTTGGCTGTCAACAGAAAATCTTTTGTTAATTTGCCATACTGCAAGGAGGGAAACGAAGACAGCTATGATATGTTTTCAATAAAAATAAAAAGGCTGACTTATTTGTCAGCCTTTTATCCGCAATATGTAATAAAACTTAAAAATCACTTCAATTTTTTGGAAAGAACCTTCAGCATGTCCTTGGTCATTTCCGAAAGATTATATTTTGGTTTCCATCCCCATTCCTTCCGGGCAGCAGAATCGTCCATGGAATTGGGCCAGGAATCGGCGATGCCCTGACGAACCGGATCAATTTTGTAATCCATAGTAAATTCGGGAATGTGTTTCTTGATCTCTGCATAAATATCTTCCGGAGCAAAGCTCATCGCAGTCACATTAAAGGCATTCCGGTGTTTCAGTTTGGAGGTATCGGTTTCCATTAATTTAATTGCCCCTTCCAGAGCATCCGGCATATACATCATGTCAAGTTTAGTTCCCTGTTTCAGGAAACAGGTATATTTTTTCTTTTTAATCGCTTCGTAATAAATCTCGACTGCATAATCGGTCGTTCCGCCACCGGGCAGGGTTTCATTGGAAATGATTCCCGGGTATCTCAAACCACGGGTATCAACCTTGAAACGTTTATAGTAATAATCGCATAAGAGTTCACCCGCTACTTTAGTGACTCCATACATAGTGTTGGGGCGCTGGATGGTTTCCTGCGGGGTATTATCAAGCGGTGTACCCGGACCAAATGCTCCGATTGAGCTGGGGGTAAAAACTGCACATTTGAATTCCCTTGCCAGTTCCAGGACGTTATAGAGTCCATTGATATTGACATCCCAGGCCAGTTGAGGTTTGGCTTCCGCTACCCCGGAGAGAATGGCAGCAAGGTGATAAATGGTATCAATTTTATATTTTTGAATAACCGATTTAAGTTTTTCAAAATCGGTGCAATCGGCATATTCAAATGGACCAGAATTTAATAATTTTTCACTGGGGGCGGTTTTTCGCCCGGTAGCCACCACATTATCATTTCCATATTTTTCTCTGAGTACCATGGTCAATTCGGATCCGATCTGTCCCACAGCTCCGGTTACTAATACGCGTGTCATTTGGCTCTCCTCATTTTTGTATTTTTGTCTGTCACTAATTCAGAGTTTATTTTTTTCCGTTTTTTCAGTGATATCCAAGAAAAAGTTGATCAAGATTACGAAGATTCACCCACATTTTCAATAGTTTTGTGAAAAAATATGTTTACTTTTTTTAGAAATTTGACTGCAAAGGAGTTGAATAAATTTTTGAAATTAATTTTATTATTCTTGCTCCAAAGATTTAAGAGAGTAAATTTTATCGCGCAAAATAAGATTTGCATTATCTCCATAACTTTTATTATTTTAGAGCACTAATTCAACATTGAATGATTGAGGTGAATATGAGCAAGAAAAAGTATCATTGGCAAAGGAATACTCAATCGGACAGGGATGCTGAAAATGTTTCACAAAGATATTTTTGGTGGCCTTTTAAGAAAAAAAAAGTAAGGTTTAAAGGCCGTACCGGGGCTATGTCCCCACAGGAAATTAAAAGGGTGATTGAAGAAATTGGTATTGGTCAGCAGATTGAAATCTTACGAATAGGTTATGATGGAAGCACGGATGACATACCGATAAGTGTAGAGATTATTGATACTTCCGATTATAGCTTCACCGGTAAGATTATAAACCTTGAGCGACGAATGATCGAAAGTGCTACCGATAAGCTGGTCTATGCCAAAACAGGTGGTGGTGTTCTTGAGTTTAATTATAATGATGGTGATATTAAAGAAATTATGCTTTCTCATGATGAGGAGCTCATTGAACAGGAACGAGATATTGGTAATCTTAAGGAAGTATTAGCAGCTTTGGATACCGGAGATCATGTCATTGTTGCCTACTATGATAATCAGCAAAAAGGTACGGTAAATACGGAAGGTGTGATTACTGAAAAATCCGATACGGATGACATCTTTACCCTGATAATCGAGAAGATAAATAAGATTGAACTGGAACGAAAAATTACCAAGAAATTTGATTTGCAAAAAGATTTAGTCATTGATATTGAATTAGTCTAAGGATACTGCAAATCTGATTTCTTCACGGTTTAAACTGCTATTTAAAGCAAGTCAAAAATGGAATAAATGAAATTTGTTATTGAGGCTCGGGACCAGAATAGCCGGGCGCGGGCAGGTATATTTGAAACAGATCATGGGGTAGTTCATACCCCTATTTTTATGCCGGTCGGGACCATTGGTACCGTTAAAACGTTAAGCCCTTTGGACTTGCAGGAAAATGGCGCCCAGATCATATTGGGTAATACCTATCATCTTTATCTCAAACCTGGTTTAGATATTATCCGCGAAGCCGGGGGACTCCACAAATTTAATGGCTGGCCGGGGTCTATTCTCACAGACAGTGGGGGTTTCCAGGTGTACAGCCTGGATGAACTCAGGCAAATCAGTGAAGAAGGAGTGGAATTTAAATCACACTGGGATGGGTCCACCCATTTTTTTTCACCGGAAAAAGTAGTGGATATTCAGCGAACTATTGGTTCAGATATCATGATGGTGCTGGACCAGTGCATTGCCAATCCCAGCGATCAGGAAACCGCACGAAAAGCGCATTTGCTCACACTGGACTGGGCTAAAAGGTCAAAGGAACATTTTCTGAAGACGAGCGCATTCTATGATTATCGTCAGTTTCAGTTTGGCATTGTTCAGGGCGGTATATACCCCGACCTTCGCCGGGAAAGTATAAATGGTTTACTGGATCTGGATTTCGATGGTTTTGCCATTGGAGGACTGGCGGTGGGGGAAACCCAGGCGGTCAGAAATGAGATAACCCGGTTCTGCACCGATCTTCTGCCCCAAAATAAACCGCGTTATCTTATGGGTGTAGGCATGCCCGAAGATATTTTAGATGCAATTGATCGCGGGGTGGACATGTTCGATTGTGTCATCCCTACCCGCAATGCCCGGAATGGGACCGTTTTTACCAGCTGGGGCAAGCTGGTTATCCGAAATTCAAAATATAAGCAGGATTTTGAGCCGCTTGATGAAACTTGTGACTGTTATGCGTGTTCAAATTTTTCCAGAGCTTATATTCGTCATTTGTTCAATGTGAATGAAGTTCTGGGATTACGTTTAGCGACAGTCCATAATATTCATTTTTATATGAAAATTGTGAAAGAAGCCAGAAAAAGTATTGTTGATAAAAACTATTTGGAGTGGAAGAATTCATTTTTGAATGCCTTCCAGATGAAATCGAATTAACTTTAAAAATAAAGTTGTCGAATCAGCTTCACGATGTTATATTTTTTAAATTTAAAGAATAAAAAGGAGATAATCAGTGGTTGAAACATTGTATGCAATGGCCGGTGGTCAGAGTGGTGCCGAGGGTGGAAATGCTTTTCTATCTTTTCTGCCGTTGATCCTGATCATTCTAATTATGTACCTGCTCATCTTGCGTCCCCAGGCAAAAAAGCAAAAGGAAAGACAGAAGATGCTTGACGCGGTGAAAAAGGGGGATCAGGTGGTCACGGCTGGCGGCCTTCATGGCAAGGTTGTAGCGACCAAAGATGATGATAAAGTTCTTATCATTAAAGTGGATGAGAATGTGAAACTTGAAGTTGAAAGAACAGCGATTACGAGTATCAAACGCCCGGCTTAATGCATCTAATTGTTAATAGATGAGATGTATTAATAAATTCGCTTGGTTCTTTATAAATTGAGGTATGAATGTCGGTTTTAAATATAATTAAAATTGGTCATCCGACCTTGCGGAAAGTCGCCAAGCCGGTGGAGAAATTCGATCAGAATCTGGAAAAACTGGTTCTGGATATGGTCGAAACCATGCGTCTGAACGATGGCATCGGTTTAGCCGCACCACAGGTAAATGTGTCCAAAAGACTGTTCGTTATAGATAAGAAACTCATTAATGAGGAATGGGAAGCGGAAGCCTATATCAATCCCAAGATTATAAAAGCAGATGGCTCGAATATTCTGGAGGAAGGATGCCTGAGCATTCCCAATATCCGGGCAGATGTGGACAGACCCTTTAAAATAGAAGTGGAATATCAGACATTAAAGGGGGAAAAGGTCCGGGAAGAAATGGACGATCTGCTGGCTCGGGTTTTCCAGCATGAATTTGATCATCTGGAGGGCGTACTTTTTGTCGATAAAATATCCATTCTGAAAAAGAAATTGCTCGAACCACAATTGAAAGAAATAGAGCAGATTTACACCTACTAGTGAAAAAATTGAAAATTGTTTTTATGGGCACACCGGAATTTGCTGTGCCCTCCTTTCTTAAAATCGCAAAATCAGATCATCAGATTATCGGTGTGGTCACTCAGCCAGACCGGCCCCGGGGAAGGGGACAAACTGTTCTGCCTACCCCGATTAAGCAGCAGGCGCTAAAATTATCCGACGTTCCTGTTTTCCAACCGGAAAAATTATCCGAACCGGGTTTTATCGAGCAGCTAAAATCTCTCCAGGGAGATATTTTTGTTGTCGTAGCGTTTCGGATTCTGCCGGAAGCCGTCTTCAGTATTCCCCCATATGGCACAGTCAACTTGCATCCATCGATTTTGCCAAAGTATCGTGGAGCTGCACCCATCAACTGGACGATTATCAACGGAGAAAAGGAGACCGGGGTTACCATCATCAAAATTTCCCGGCAAATTGATGGTGGGGGAATGCTGGCGCAGAAGAAAGTATCGGTTTTGGAAAATGAAACTGCCGGCAGTCTGCATGACCGGTTGGCAGAGATCGGTGCTGATTTATTGCTTCAAACCATCGATAAATTGGCCAATGATAAAATCACCGCCACCCCACAGAATGATGCTGAAGCAACACCCGCCCCGAAACTAACCAAAGAAATGTGTTACATATCATTTGATCAACCGGTGGATAAGGTAAAGAACTGGATCCATGGATTATCGCCCTTTCCGGGTGCTTATGCTTTCCTGAATGATGAGATGATCAAATTTTATGAAGCCAGAATTGCAGATGAAAATCACAGGTTCACTCCGCCGGGAAAGATCATCAAATCTGAAAAAGGGGAAATTCAGATTGCCTGTAATCCTGGAGTAATCAGCATCCTGGAATTGCAGAAGCAGGGAAAGAAAATTTTAAAAAGCAGTGAATTTCTTCGGGGATTCAAAATGCAACCCGGAGATGTATTCCGCTAGACTCATTTTATTTCCGACCATTTATCTGATCTCTTTCTTCAATACATTTGATCATTTCTGGCATAATGTAAAGTTGAGGTAATTCGGGTCGATTCACAATTTTAAACTTTTCTTGATATAGTTTTATTGTTTAATTTAAATTCGAATCAGAAATCAACCGAAGGGGATAAAAATGAGACGAACCGTTTTTGCAGGAGTGGGTCATTATCTTCCGGAAAGAGTGGTGACCAATCACGATCTCGAAAAATTAATGGATACTTCCGATGAATGGATCCGTGAGCGTACCGGGATTGTGGAACGTCGATGGGTAAAAGAGGGTGATACAGTATCCGGTCTGGCACTCAAAGCAGCGGAAATGGCTCTGGAGCGGGCAAAAATGTCCCCAGCTGATATCGATCTCATTATCTTCGCCTGTATGGAATCCGATTCCGAATTTCCCGGAGGGGGATGCTGGTTGCAGGAGAAATTAAAACTCCCTGGAATACCGGCACTGGATATCCGTAATCAATGCAGTGGATTTATTTATGGTCTGTCCGTTGCCGATCAATTTATCAAGACCGGGCATTACAATAATATTCTATTGGTTGGGTCGGAAATTCAGAGCACCAGTCTGGATTTGACCACGCGGGGAAGGGATATGGCGGTTCTCTTCGGTGATGGCGCCGGAGCAGCGGTTTTAACCGCATCGGAAAATGGCGAGAGAGGAGTACTGACTACACATCTCCATGCCGACGGCGTTTATACCAAAAAATTATGGGCAGAGTGGCCCTCGGTAACTCATCATCCCCGAATAACACCTGATATGCTGGAAACCGATCGGATCTATCCTCAAATGGAAGGTCGCTATGTTTTTAAGCATGCGGTTACCCGGTTTCCCGAGGTTATTCATGAAGCTCTGGATAAAACCGGTTATTCCATCAAAGATGTGGATCTGGTAGTTCCGCACCAGGCCAATCTGCGGATTACCGAAGCAGTGGCCCAGCGTCTGGGAATCGGGATGGACAAGATGTACAGCAATATTGAAAAATATGGCAATACCACCGCAGCAACTATCCCCATCTGTTTAAGTGAGGCTGTGGAAGAAGGACGAATTAAAGCGGGAAGTCTGGTGGCAATAGCAGCATTCGGAAGCGGATTTACCTGGGCTTCGGCGCTGATCAGGTGGTAGGAAGTCTAATAGATTTAAGGTAATAACGGATAAATTTTACATTTCAATGGAGTTAAATTAATTGTCGGTGCAACGTCGTCCCCAGTGGCTCAAGGTTCGCCTGGCCGGGGGTAAAGTTTTTCGGGAAGTCCGGGAGCTGATTGATAACGATCAGCTGCATACAGTCTGTCAGAGCGCCCGTTGCCCGAATATTGGTGATTGCTGGTCGCGCCGGACAGCCACCTTTATGATTTTGGGCGATATCTGTACCCGGAACTGTAAATTTTGCGCAGTTCAAACGGGGCGTCCGAACCTACCGGATTGTAAGGAACCGGTAAGAGTGGCGGAGGCAGTGAAAAAACTCAACCTAAGGCATGCCGTCATTACCTCGGTAACCCGTGATGATCTGGAAGATGGGGGAGGACAAATCTTTGTGCAGACTATCCGGGAAATCCGGAAAACCTCACCTGACTGTTCCATTGAAGTGCTTATCCCGGATTTTAATGGTAACCTGGAGGCACTGGAGAAAGTTTTTCAGGCAAAACCCGATATTCTGAATCATAATCTGGAAGTGGCGCCCCGTCTTTATCCCAAAGCGCGGGCCCAGGCGGATTTTATTCGCTCCCTAAATATTTTGCTGGAGGCTAAAAAGCGAGGTCTGATCAGCAAAACCGGAATCATGGTTGGTTTAGGTGAAACAAGGGATGAAGTCATCGAACTGATCAACAAGTTGGTGGAAATCTGTCTGGATATTTTAACCATTGGACAATACCTTCAACCCACCACCAGTCATCTGCCGGTGGAAAAATATTATTCCCCCAAAGAATTTACCGAGTTTAAACGCATTGGAGAATCGCTGGGCATTAAACATGTGGAAAGCGGACCGCTGGTGCGCAGTTCTTATCATGCAGATGTCCAGATAGATAAGCTCGCTTCCGCAAAAGTTTCGGCCAGTTGACCATATTATCACTGAATCAATTATCATTTCCTTATCCTGCCCTTTCTGACTTAAATTGGAACTATCCGTTTTAACGCGGGTGTAATTTTACAAATTTTAAGAAAAAGCTTTATAAATCGATAATAACCTCAAGATGAATAGCAAAATGAACCAGGGTGGAAAATTAATTATACTAGTTTTAATGGGAATGTTTTTATCAATTTTTCCCAAGAAAATTATCGGACAACCTTTATATATTGCTTATACCACCAATTTAAACTGTAATCTGGAAGCCTGTTATTGTGGCGGGAATCAACTGGGTGGAATGATTCAGCTGGTGGGCGCGATAGATTCCCTTCGCAGTCGCCATCCGGACCTGATTCTGCTGGACAGCGGCGATTTTATGAACTCCTATCCCTTGACGGAAGGCAATCATCTGATGATTGATCTGATGAAGGATTTCCGGTACGACGCCATTGGTCTGGGAGAACAGGAGTTTATTGAAGGCGCACCTTTTCTGATCGATGCTTACATGGATGGTGATATACAACTGGTGAGTGCCAATGTTAATATACAGTCTGATAAATTAAAACATTTTCCACCATATCTTATCATGGAAAGAGGCATGAAAAAAGTTGGTGTTATCAGCGTTCTCTTCCCCGAAGTGTACGATCCGTTTTTCTCATCAAATGTTCAGATGGAATCGCCAATAGCGGTTTTGGATAAATATCTGAATACAATTAGAGCGGAGGTGGATGTGTTGATTCTGCTTTGTCACGGTTCTTATGATTCGGGAAATAAGATGGCAGAGCGATTTCCCCAGATCGATCTGGTAATTGCCGGGCATACCCAGGAGAGAGAAGCGATTCAGAAAAATGGTCAATTGATTGTCCAGGCGGGCCGGGATGGCGAATATCTGGGATTGGTCAGCATCAACTGGAAAGATGATGAAAAACAATTTTCCAATTCTTTTTTGCCCATTGACTTACGCTATGGAATAAATTATTCGATGAAGAATAAAATTGATCAGTATTATCAGCGATATTGAACAAATAACCAGGATAAAACCATGATAAAAGAAGCTATTGCGAAATTTATGGAAGGAAAGAGTCTGACCCGGGAAGAGTCCTACAAGGTGATGGAAGAAATTCTCTCCAACCAGGCCACCGAAGCCCAAATATCCGCTTTTCTGGTTGCTTTGCAGATGAAAGGCAGTACGGTTGAGGAACTGGCTGGTCAGGTGGAAGCGTACCGGGATAAGATTACCCCGCTGTCCATTTCCGATGAGAACGCCATTGATACCAGCGGCACCGGTGGTGATAATCTGGGCACCTTTAATATTTCCACAGTAGCTTCTATCGTTGCTGCCGGCGCCGGGGCAAAGGTGATCAAACATGGTTATCATTCTGTATCGAGCCAGTGTGGCAGTGCCGATGTGCTAAAGGCGCTGGGCGTGAAAACCGAACTTTTTCCGGATGATTTCTATCATATTTTTGATAAAGTGGGTCTGGCCTTTATATTTGCCCCGCGCTACAAACCTTCCATCAGCAATTTTGCCGGTCTGAGGCAGAGCCTGGGTGCGAGGACCATAATCAACATCCTGGATCCTTTGACCAAACCGGCGCTCACCAAAAGACAATTGATCGGGGTATACGATCAGAAATTATCCAAACTGATCGCCCAGGTATTGCAGGAATTTGGCATCTTCAGCGGGATGGTGGTCAGTGGCGAGAACGGACTGGACGAAGTGAACATTTGCGGAAAAACCCACGTGGTTGAAGTAAACAGTAAACGGCTGGAAGAATATACCATCACTCCCGAAGATTTGGGATTAAAACGCTGGCCCATTGAGAGTCTAAAAGGGGGAGATGCTACTATGAACAAGGAGATAACCCTGAAAATTCTGAATGGTGAACCCGGTGGACCGCGTGACGTTACGGTAATAAATGCGGCCGCGGCTTTAAAAGTAAGTGGTCTGGTGAAAGATTTGAAAGAGGGGGTAAAAAAAGCGACCAAAGCCATTGACAGCGGCTCCGCCCTGAAAAAATTGAATGAAATGATCGAGATCAGTAAAACTCTTGATTATCAGGAAAATTAGCATAAATCGGAGTGATAAAAATCCGGAAATGGAATTGAATTTTTATGTGTTTGGCGTCGATAGTTTAATTTATGAACATTCGCTTAATTATATCTAAAATAGTATTTGGTCTCTATTTGATCTTTCGGGCAGCATTATATTATTTCAGGCGATATCTAAAGGGATTCACGCTTGCCATTGTTTTGATAATTGCCCTGTTTGTAAAGCTCCACTTTTTTCCGGCTTATGTCTCACCGGATCCGGACCAGACCACCCAGAAAACAGTGTTTATTCCCAAAGGGTCTTCTCTTTCCCAGATTGCCAATATTCTGGAAAAAGATAGTCTATTGGAACATAAAACCTTTTTTATTTTGCTGGGAAAAATATCCGGGTATCAGAATCAGATGCAGGCCGGTCTTTTTAAAGTGCCGGAGAACTTACATCCCTGGCATCTGCTTAAATATCTTACCAAACCCACATTGGCGGAAATCAAAGTAACCCTGCCGGAGGGAATCCAGGCGGAAGAGATGGCCCATATTTTGGGTGAAAAAATCGGGATCGATTCCACCAGATTTATGGATCTGGTTTTCGATTCTGTTTATACCCATGGTCTGGGGGTGGAGCAAAGCAATCTGGAAGGATATCTGCTTCCGGAAACCTACTTTTTTAATTATGGAATGGATGCCGATGAAATTATCCGGCTCCTGGTTGGTAATACCCTGGATATCTTTAAACCGGACAGTGTTCAGCTGCAATTGCAAAAACTGGGTATGACCCGGCATCAGATCATCACCATGGCATCCATAATTGAGGGTGAGGTGATGGTGGACTCGGAACGGGTGCTGGTCAGTTCGGTATATCACAACCGCCTGAAGAGACGCTGGCTATTGGGGGCGGATCCTACAATCCAGTACATTATCCCCGGTCCGCCCCGGCGCTTGCTGGATAAAGACCTGGAGATTGATTCACCTTATAATACCTACAAATACCGGGGATTACCACCGGGGCCGATCAATAATCCGGGAAAGCTATCGATTCTGGCGGCGCTTTATCCGGCAAATACCCGCTTTATGTATTTCGTGGCCACCGGGGATGGGGGTCACCATTTTTCCCGCACCGCCGCCGAGCATGCCTACTGGAAATCCCAGTTTGACAAAGTACGTCGTGAAGTCAGGCGGGAAAAGCGGCGGAATCGGTAAAAATAAACTTCTTACTCAGGTTTTATTTTTAATCCCGTTTTAAAATAAAAACACATCATTATCTATACAAATTCTCGCCTAAAATTTATTCCCAAGTATTGGTACCAGAATCTTTTATTGACAAATTCCTGATAAATGCGTACATTGAATCACAAGCTAAAAGGCTGGGAGGTCTGCCATGCTTGAAATATGTATTACAGAAACTGTTAATTCAATCATATCGGTATTTTTCTCACACCTATCCTTTACCACAATCGGAAATAAGTTTTATTGTTATAAATTATCAGAATCTAGTTCAATTTCAATATATCCATGCGTTAAGAGAATTTAGATCTGGACAAATATAGTCTGTCTTGTTTATAAAGTTGTTGTGCTCAGTGTTTATTTAAATTCCTTTAACCATCTCATAGGGATTTTGAAAGGGAATTTTTATGAGAATCAACATTATGCATCTCTTCACAATTTTCTTACCTGTTTTATTAACAACAATCTTAGTCAATTGTGACAGTTCGAAGAATCTGGAAATTACCAGTACTGTCGCCCTAAAAACATCACCAGTTATCACCGGAATCCGAATAACCAGCTATAGTGATCCTGATGGTATTGATGGCTTTATTTGGGGGAATCCATCCTATCCTATGGAGGGAAGTGAATATAAACTTTTTTCCGTATTCCCAAACCCATCTTATGATTTTGGTCCGGGAGGAAGTCTTAAAAATGAATATTATGTTACTTTTGCCCATTTGCCAGAAAATATAAAAATTGAAATTTTTCGAGGAATCGCCCCGGGACAGGATGATGAACCAGGTGTGATAAGTAATGGTGCGGCCATCAGCAAAGTATTGACTCCGGTAGAGATTATTCATAAAAACAGTGATTCACAATTTATGAAATGGAATTTGATTAAAGAGGATGGCTCTTTTATTCCCTCGGGATTGTATCGGGCCTACTTCTATTTGGAAGGGGAGGGACTGGTCAATTGGTTGGATATTTATATCATTAACCGCAAGGATTGCAGGTATTGGTCTGATCCTACCGGATGGCTGCGGAACGACTGGCGACGGTTTACTTTCTGTGAATAATAGGCAAGTTGTTGGATCTTTAAAAACGCAAATATTTAATAATCTTTTTAAAGGAGATGATTAATGAAATATGTTTTCCATAGTTATGTATTTTTTTCCCTCTTCTTCATATTGATTTCCGCCGAAGGTTTGTCTGCCCAGCCAAAGGCAGGGAATATTGGCATTTCTGCCGCGGTACAGGAACAGCAATTAGATTTCTATTTTCCAGTGTGGGTGGGTAACAGAATCGTTCTTGCACCGGCTTTTGGTTATTTAAATGCTTCGCACAAATTTACTGATATTTCCCTGGGATTTTCATTTCGAGGTTATGTGAAAAAAGAAAAGTTGTCCTCTTATCTGGGACTTAGATCCGGAACGTTTATCTATACGCCCAAAAGAGAAGATACTGTCTTTGACTATTTAGTTGGTTTATGTTTTGGGTCAGAATATTATTTGGATTCACGATTTTGTATTGGCGGGGAATTACAACTTAATGCCACGATTTCCAATGAAGCTTCTTTTAGATTTGGAAATCCTGGTGGCACAAATTTTAATACAGCCACCGCGCTGTTTTTTACTTTTTATTTTAAATAATTTCATTGAATTTATTAATTATTGTCTGAACTTATGAAAAAAATCTGGATAGTTTTTATATTCATTTCTTTATTTTCTACTGGCGCATTTTCCCAAATTGATACGACTGACATCGCATTCTACCCGCTTCATACCGGTAATTACTGGGAATATCAGTATATTCATGGTTTTGACTGGGGAAGTAGTGATACTTCTTATTTTAGTTTGAAGGTAATAGGGGATATAATATACCTTGATTCTATGAAATATAAGATCATTGAGAAAAAGAGCATCCCCGATACTCTCCCTATAAGTTACATATATGAAAGAGTTGATACCTTAACTCTCAATACCTACCGTGGCATCGGTTTATTAGATAGTTTAAGGGCGCAAATGGGTGATACAGTTTGGAACTCAATACGCGGCAATATAGGTTACTTAGTTGGTTCTGAAATAATTTGTTCGGATGTCTATCAGGATACGATTCTAAATATCCCGACTCTTATAAAAAGATTTTATGATAATGACTGGACAGTTTCTTATTTTTTTGAGTTGGCCAGAAATTTGGGTCTCATTTATGAAGAATATCATGGAGAATTTGCTGAATTTACAATCCAGAGATTAATCTTCGCTAAAATTAAAGGCAATTCCTACGGCACACCACTTTCAATTGTAGATTACGATTTTCACCC